>CALUJQ010000019.1 GCA_944320995.1 uncultured Barnesiella sp.
GTATCTCCCTGAAAGCCCAATAGTTTACATTATTCTTCCTAAATCCATCCGAAATCGGGCGAGTTTGCGTATTTTTGTATCGGTCAATCTAACGAGAAGCAAATTATGTCCAAATACAAATATTACGTCGTGTGGGAAGGACGTGCCCGAGGCATCTTCAATTCGTGGGAAGAGTGCAAGGAACAGGTCGAAAATTTCAAAGGCGCCAAATACAAAAGTTTCGATTCGCTGGAAGCTGCGACCGAAGCCTTTCGAAATACCCCCGACGATTATTTCGATGTCATGCGTAAAATAGGCGAATTGTCTCGCGATAAACTATCGGAGCCCGTGCTATCCTCCGAGGTTATCGCCGACAGCCTCTCGGTCGATGCGGCATGTAGCGGTAATCCCGGAAAGATGGAGTATCGTGGTGTCGATACGAAATCGGGAATCGAACTTTTTCATGTCGGCCCGTTGGAGCAGGGCACCAACAACATAGGCGAGTTTCTCGCTCTCGTTCATGGGTTGGCTTATCTGCAACAACGCAACTCTACGGTTCCCATCTACTCCGACAGTCGCAACGCCATCGGCTGGATTCAACAGAAAAAATGCAAGACCAAGTTGATGCCCAATGCTGCAAATGCGCCTATATTCGACCTCATAGCCCGAGCCGAACGATGGTTGCAAACACACTCCTACTCCAATCCCATCATCAAATGGGAAACCGAGAAATGGGGCGAAATTCCCGCCGACTTCGGACGGAAATAGGCTCCACCCTCTTACTGTAAATTTCTCGTGTCGAAATAGAAAGCGGCCTGCACCCCGAGGGTATGCAGGCCGCTTTCATTTATCAAGTATTTTCCAGAAATCAATCGATTATATCGAAACCACAATAGGGAACAAGGACCTTAGGTATCCGTATTCCTTCGGGGGTTTGGTTGTTTTCCAGCAAAGCGGCTACAATACGGGGCAAAGCCAATGCACTACCGTTGAGGGTATGACACAAATGCATCTTCTTGTCGGCTCCGCGGTAACGGCATTTCAACCGGTTGGCTTGATAGCTCTCGAAATTGGATACCGAGCTGACTTCCAACCAACGTTTTTGAGCGGCCGAGAACACCTCGAAATCGAATGTTATCGCCGAAGTAAAACTCATATCGCCACCGCACAGACGCAAGATGTGCCACGGCAATTCGAGACGTTCCACCAAACTTTGCACATGGGCTTTCATCTCTTCAAGGGCCTCATACGAATGGTCGGGGTGTTGTATCTGTACAATCTCCACCTTGTCGAATTGGTGCAAACGGTTCAATCCTCGCACATCTTTACCGTAAGAACCGGCCTCACGACGGAAACATGCCGAATAGGCCGTATTCTTGATGGGCAGGTCCGATTCGTTGAAAATGACATCGCGATACAAATTGGTCACCGGGACCTCGGCCGTAGGAATCAGATACAAGTCGTCCTCGTTGCAATGGTACATCTGCCCCTCTTTATCGGGCAACTGTCCCGTACCGTAACCCGACGCTGCATTTACGACATACGGAGGTTGTATTTCGAGATACCCAGCCTCGCGGGCGGCATCGAGGAAGAACGAAATCAATGCCCGTTGCAACCGCGCGCCTTTCCCTTTATATACGGGGAATCCGGCTCCGGTAATCTTCACTCCCAACTCGAAATCGATCAAGTCGTATTTTTTGGCCAGTTCCCAGTGAGGCAGAGCGTCCTCGGGCAAGTCGGGAATAACACCGCCTGTCTTTTCTACGATATTGTCTTCGGCGGTACGGCCTTCGGGAACTCCGGCGTAAGGCAAATTGGGAACTGTAAGCAAAATATCGGTAATCTCTTTCTCGGCCGAAACCATCGCCTCTTCCAAAGTTTTGTTCGACTCTTTGATAGCCGCAGTTTGTTGTTTCACTGCTTCGGCCTCCTCCTTCTTCCCGGCTTTCATGAGTTGCCCGGTCTGGGCGGCCAAAACTTTCAGCTCGGCCAGTTTCCCGTCCAACTCGGCCTGAGAAGCCCGGCGAACTTTATCCAGTTCGAGAACCCGGGTTATAGCCTCTCTCCCGTCGAAATGTTTAATCGCTAACCGACGAATCACCTCTTCGGGATTCTCTTTAATGACACTTAATGTAAGCATAGTCCAAATTCCTATATTTATTCTGTGTTAAGACAACAGTTCTTTTACTTTTGCCGAAATGGCACGTCCATCGGCACGTCCCGCCAATTGTTTGGTAGCGACGCCCATTACCTTTCCCATCTCTTGCGGCGTGGTAGCTCCCACTTGTGCAATGATCGCTTTAAGAGCTTCGGTCAGCTCCTCCTCGGTCATCTGTTTGGGCAGATAGGCCTCGATAACAGCGGCTTCGGCCAATTCGGGCTCGGCCAAATCGGGGCGGTTCTGCTCGGTATAGATTTGGGCGCTCTCTTTGCGCTGCTTCACCATTTTGGCCAATATTTTCATCGCCGTCTCGTCCGACAGTTCACCGTCGGCTCCCTTGGCGGTCTTCGCTTCGAGAAACTCCTTTTTGATGCCTCGCAAGGCTTCCAGTCTCACTTTGTCTTTTGCCAGCATGGCACTTTTGATGTCGTTGCTGACCTGATCAAATAAATTCATAATCTTATATCTATTTTACAGTTTTCAATCAAAATCTTATTGTCCGGCGGGGATTGCCACCCTCCTCTTTCTTCTCCGCACCCCCGAAGTTGTCACGGAAGTCTTTCGGCCGGTCATAAGCCGGAGTCTTATCCAATTTGTCCAACAAATCATTATCATCGAGTTGGTCGGGACGTAAAACAATATATTGCGACTGGGCGATATGTTCGTCGGCATCACCTCCATATTCGCCCTTAAAGGTCAAGTCGGAAACCTCGAATCCCGTAGCCAATATCGTAATCTTCACAGCCTTACCCAAAGAGGAGTCGTGGGTATATCCCCAAATCACATTGACTTTCTTCTTGAAGCGCAACATAAATTCGCTCAACTCCTTCGACTCCTGCATGCGAAGTTCTTCCCCCTCTTCGGGCGAGAAATAGAGATTGAACAGCACTCGTTCCGCTCCATAAATATCGCTCTCTTTCAGCAAAGGCGATGTCAATGCACTTTGAATGGCCCGGCTCATGCGATGCTCGCCTTCGCCCATACCTGTACTGATAACGGCGGCACCGCCATCTTTCAACGTGGTACGCACATCGGCAAAGTCGAGATTTATTTTTCCGTCTTTCGAAACCAGTTCGGCAATACTCCGGGCCGCATTCGACAGCGAATCGTCGGCTTTGGCAAAAGCCGTCGTCCAAGAGAGGTCAGGATAAATCTTGCATAACCGTTCATTGTTGATGACCAACAAGGCATCGACATGCTTGCGCATCTCCTCCACACCGGCAAAAGCCTGTAAAATCTTCGGTTCTCCCTCAAAGAGGAACGGTATCGTAACGATTCCCACCGTAAGCACGCCTTTCTCCTTGGCAATACGGGCAACTACCGGAGCAGCACCCGTACCGGTACCACCACCCATTCCGGCGGTAATAAAAGCCATACGGGTATTATCGTCAAACAAGGCCTCTACCTCGGCCGCACTCTCTTCGGCCAGTTTCTTTGCCACTTCGGGGATATTCCCGGCGCCCTCGCCTTTGGCCCCGAGTTGGACCTTTACAGGGACCGGTGAGTTGCGCAACGCCTGCGCATCGGTGTTACAAAGGACGAAACTAACGCCTCCGATACCTTGATGATACATGTGGTTAACGGCATTTCCACCGCCACCGCCTACACCTATCACCTTAATCTTTGCCGGCTCCGCCGGCTTTTTCTCATCGGCCCCGGGCACGATAAAATCGGGCAACTGAGGATTATTTATATCTAATTCATTCATGACGTTCTTCATTTAAAAATTATCATTTTCATCGTCGAGAAGATTTTCGGCCTTCTTCACTATATCTTTCAACTTACCGAAAAGTCCCGGGCCTTTTGCCTTTTCCTTCTCTTCTTTTTCCTTCTCCTTACGCTCTCGCTCTTTTTGCTTCGCCTCCTCGGCCTCGCGTTTGCGGCGTTCTTTCTCTTCACGTTTGCGGCGTTCCTGCTCCTCTTTCTCCTGAGCCTTCTTCTCCTTCGGGTCAATCGGATTGGGCTCTTCGGGCTCTTCGAACGTCTGGGAAAGAGTCTCCACACAATTCTCTTTCACGCAATACAACAGGCCCAGAATTTCCAGATAGTCGGCACTCTTTGACTGAGAGGCCACATCGAGCAGCATATCTTGCCGAAGCGCTCCTTTCCGCACTCGTATATCGCATTTTTCGGCAAGGAGTTCGGCCAAATTGGATAACTTCGACGCTCCGCCCACAATCACCATACCGGCACCCAAACTGTTTCGGTCGCATTTGGCATAATCGAAGTGGGCGTTGACATTGGCTACAATCTCTTCGATTCGCGCCTTAACAACTTTCGACAGGTCGAGGCTCTTGATTTCCGACTGGCTCTCGCCTCGCAGGGTGATATTCGACTCTTCGCCTATTACTTTGGCCGAGCCTAACCTCACCTTAAACGATTCGGCCTCGGGAGCAGTCACTTTCAACGACATAATATCGCGAGTAATATTATAACCTCCTAACGGTATTGTCGAAAGATAGCGCAAAAGCCCATCTTTATAGATCGAAACGGTCGTTGTCTCGGCTCCGAAATCGACCAACATGACACCCGACTGACGATCTTCGTTGCTCAATGCCACGTAAGCGGTCGAGAGGGGTGTGGGAATATAACGAGCCACCGAAGGGTCTCCCGAGAAACAGCGGGCTGCACTTTTCTTCAAGTCGTCACGAGCGACAATCAACTTCAAACTCATCTTCAGATTCGACCCCTTCATCTCTTCCCGGCCTACCTTGGGACGGTCATCGACCAAGATTTCAGAAGGCACAACCTCCAAAATATCGGCACCGGCGATAGGCATCTCACGAGCCTCGTCCTGTAAATGCCGGATCATATCTTCCGTAATGGGAGTTCCTTCGGGATAATCCCGGCTTATCATGTGATCTTCGGCATGTAACGATTGCCCACCGATACCCACATACACTTGTTTTATCTTTTTCGATGCACCTATCCGATTATTCAGTTTCCGCACCAATCGTTTTACCTTCGAAGAAACCTCCTCGGGATTAACCACGATACCCCGTTTCACACTCCCGCTCAACGGTTCGGTATCCACGCCAAGCACTGTAACCACCCCTTTCAAAGAACGGGTACCTATCGCGCCTGTAATCTTCGAACTCCCGATTTCGACGGCTACTATGTATCTTTCTGTTTCCATTTTTATATTATTATTTCTATTTCTACTTTTTCCTGCGGGTACAAACCACCTGATTCTTGAATTTCAACGAAACCGTATCGTACATGTTCCAACCGGCCTCGCTGAACACCTTTTTATAGACAAGCATCAAATTGTCCAATTTCGTCTCGAAGTTTTGTACCGAGCCTAACAGTACGGTTTGCCGGCCTACCCGGGGAACCAATTCTATTTCATGACGCTCATTGACATAAATTTGTTCAATCTGTGCATTCCAAAATCGATGGTTATAAATATACCGGGCCAACGGCAGGATTTCCCGATAGGTCAACACGCTGTCTACTTTGCCGGTCACCAAAGGCAAATGTGCTCGATACGGCGTATCGGCCGTAATGCGCTGGCCTTCCACATCGACATAATAATTCCCGTTATCGGCCATAACCCGCATAACGGGTATGCGCTGCGTCACCTCGACACACACTTTCCCGCCTGTTTTCTTATAACACTCGACCGAGCTCAATACGCCGTTCAGCATGAGAGTCCGCTCCATTTTCTCGATATCGACTTGACTCATCGGTTTCCCGCAGGGATTCAAATCAAATTCCTCGATATAACCATATACGTCGGCAGCCGAGATATAGTGCAACATGGCACTGTCGGCAATCTTTACCTGCAAGTCGCTACACGTGTCCTCGGCTGCATGCGAACGCAGGAGGAAAAACGACACAAACAGGTAGAGAACCAGCACTACCATGAACAAAAATCTCAACAATACCTTCATTTCGTCTCCACGATTGACGCTATTTCAGGGAGCAAACGATCAATATCACCGGCCCCCATCGTCAATAAAATGTCAAAGTTACACTCTTTTATTCGTTCTAACAACTTTTCTCGCAAACAAAGTTCTTTATTTCTGCACGTTATCTTGTCAAAAATAATTTCCGAAGCAACTCCCGGGATAGGCAACTCCCTCGCCGGATAAATATCCAATAGAAAAACCCGGTCGGCCAACGAAAGGGCTTCGGCAAACTGCGGAGCAAAATCGCGTGTACGACTATACAGGTGTGGTTGAAAAATCACCGTCAACTCACGCCCGGGATAAAGAGCCCGCACCGAGCGGATACTGGCTTTCAATTCATCGGGGTGATGGGCGTAATCGTCAATCATTACCCGGTCGGGGCGTTTTACCCAAAACTCAAAACGCCGTTTTGCTCCTTGAAACGAAGCCATCGCCCGTCGCATATCTTCGGCAGAGACTCCGTTCAGCCAAGCGATAGCCATTGCTGCCACGGCATTCTCGATATTGATCTCGACCGGCACTCCCAGTTCGACATCGGAGACAACTCCATTGGGAGCGACAAAATCAAAGACAATCGTCCCGTCGCCCACTCGTATATGCTCGGCATGGAAATCGCCTCCTTCTCGCGCCGAATAGGTATATACCTTTACTCCCTCCTGCACCCGAGGTTGCAATTTTATCCCCTTTCGCATGACCAAACAACCGCCGGGCTGTATCAAAGAGGTGAAGTGAACGAAACTCTCCAAATAGGCCTCCTCGGTTCCATAAATATCGAGGTGGTCGGGATCGGTAGCTGTCACAACAGCCATATAGGGATGCAGCCAGTGGAACGAACGGTCATACTCATCGGCCTCGATCACTGTAAACGGCGACTTGTCCGAGAGAATGAGATTACTGTTATAATTGCGAAGGATACCGCCCAAGAAAGCATTGCACCCTATTGGCGACTCGTGGAAAATATGGGCCGCCATACTCGATGTCGTAGTCTTACCGTGAGTGCCGGAGAAACACAACCCTTTGCTCGACTGTGTAATAAGTCCCAGCAATTCGGCCCGTTTGACCACCCGGAAGCCATGCTCCTTAAAATAGGCCAGTCCCGCATGGGTAGCCGGAATTGCAGGCGTATAAACAACCAAGGTCGTGGCCGGGTCAAGGCAATAATCGGGAATCGATGCGACCGATTCGTCATAGGCGATTTCCAAGCCCTCGCATTGCAGCTCGGCCGTGAGAGCCGAGGGGGTACGGTCATATCCCGCTACCTTGTACCCTTTCGCCAAAAAGTAACGCACCAGCGCACTCATACCAATGCCGCCGGCTCCTATAAAATAAAGTGAATTATATGTGTTCATTTCTTATCGACTATATGAAAAATTATATCGGCTATCCGGGCCGCCGAGTCGCGCTGTGCCAGCGACGCGATTTTACGGCTCATCGACAACAAGGTTTCTTCTTCCTGAATTACAGAGAGCGCGCAAGGTATCAATCGCTGGCGAGCCTCGACGTCTCGAACCAAGATAGCGGCTCCCTTCGACGACAGAGCCTCGGCATTCTTGGTCTGATGGTCCTCAGCCACATTGGGCGACGGAACCAAAATCACCGGTTTTTCCAATAAACAAAGTTCCGATATAGAGCTGGCTCCGGCTCTCGAAATCACCAAATCGGCGGCTTTATAGGCCAAATCCATACGGGCGATAAACGGCATCTGTTTGATGCAGGCCGGATTTCCCGCAGCGGCCAATGCGGTTTTGGCTTGCCCGTCAAATCGTTTCCCGCATTGCCAAATGAGTTGAACGCCACTCTTTACAATCTCGGGGATAGACTCGGCGACCGCCGTGTTCAATGTCAAAGCGCCCAGACTACCGCCAATGAGCAAAATCGTTTTTTTGTGCGTATCCAATCCGAAAAATTCAGCTGCCTCGACCCGGGTCAGACGGTCGTCGCACAAATCTTGTCGCACGGGATTTCCCGTAAGGACAATTTTGTCTTTCGGGAAAAATCGCTCCATACCGTCATAAGCCACACATATCGTATGGACTTTCGACGCCAGCAACTTATTGGTCACTCCCGCATAAGAATTCTGTTCTTGAATGAGTGTAGGAACCCCTAAGCGAGCGGCGGCCCACAACGTAGGGCCACTTGCATATCCGCCCACTCCCACCGCCACATCGGGCTTGAAATCCCGTACGATACGGCGTGCCATGCGCAAGCTCTTCCCCAGCCGCCACAACACTTTGAAGTTGGCCAACAAATTGCTCCGGTTAAACCCGCTCACGGGAAGTCCCTTTATCGAATATCCCGCCGCCGGGACCTTTTCCATCTCCATACGGTTTTCAGCTCCGACAAACAATATCTCGGAGTCGGGACTCTCTTTTTTTATCGCATTGGCAATAGAGATCGCCGGGAAAATATGACCTCCCGTACCACCGCCGCTAATCAATACTCTTATCGCTCGTTTCATATCTCTTATGCTAAATTGGTCGGATTTGCCGCTTGCAAGTCCTCCGGCAAATCGTTCTCTTTTTCTGTCTTTATATTACTGCCCATATCTTTCACAGCATACCGGCTCACACTCAACATGACCCCAAAACCGAAGCTCATCATCCATATCGAGGTGCCGCCTTTGCTAATGAGAGGCAACGGCTGTCCCGAAACCGGGAAAACCCCCACCACAATAGCCATATTGAATAGGGCCTGCAAAACAATCATCACCGCCATTCCCATGACCAACAAGGCCGGGAAGGCTTTCGTACACCGACGGGCTATCAATCCGGCCCGGGCCAAAATCATCAAATAGACCAGCAAAAGGCCTACGCCACCGACAATGAAACCCAGATCTTCGATAATAATCGCATAAATATAGTCCGAAAAAGCCAACGGCAGGCGCGATGATTCCCGGCTGTTGCCGGGCCCCACCCCGGTAATCCCCCCGTGGGCCATCGCCATGGCGGCACGATGCTCCTGCAAGTTCTTGGGTGTCGTCTCTTTTTCATACTCGGGAGTAGGATCGAAGAAGTCTTTCAACCGACTCTCCCACGTCGAGGAGCGGGCGATTACTTTATCCGAATTGTCGTCGGTTCCTACGACCATCTCTTGGGAATCAGGCGGCGACTTGACCTCGGTTATCAAATCCTTAGCTTGCATCACAGCCAAAGCCAAAACGACATATACCAAAAAAATGCCCAACAACTTATACCACTCTACACCGCCAATCAACATCATGCAGCCGCTTATCCCGATAAACAGCAAGGTATTGGTCAACCCTTGGGTGAACAGGAGGCCGCTAAAAACAGTCACCAATCCTACAACCCACAACACGCCCCGCATATTGACTCCCCGCTTGATTTGGGATTTCGCCAACACCGTAGCCATAGCCAACACAATAGTCACTTTGGCGACCTCCGACCCCTGCAAAGAGACTCCTAGCACCGAGATCGTCCGTTTGGCCCCGTTGATCGTATCTCCCCAAAAAAGAATGCACACCAACAACACAATCGCCAAAGGAATCATTATATAGGCCAGCACCTTGAACCACTTATAATGAATCTTGGAGGTAAAATAGGTGATGAGGAAGCCCGAGAAAAGAAGCATGATATGCTTGATAATGGGGGAATAGACATCACCTCCTGTTATCTCCCGGCTTATCGCGCTATAAACCTCGACAATCGAGACGATATACAAGATAATGATAATCCCCCAAATATAGGGATCACTCCTTCTTTTATCCTTTTCCAACGCTTCTGACGCCATAATAATTCTCTTTTATAAAGCCCTTACGCAAGCCTTGAACTGCTCGCCCCGGTCTTCATAGCTTTTAAACAAATCGAAACTGGCACAACAAGGCGACAACAGTACCGTATCGCCCGGTGAAGCCAGCGCAAACGATTTCTCCACCGCCTCTTTCATGGAACCCGCCTCGGTTATATAAGGCACCTTGCCTTCGAAAAAGGCATGCAGTTTACTATTGTCCACTCCCAAGAATACCAAGGCTTTCGCCTTGTCGCGGACCAATTGTTCTATCTCGGTATAATCGTTGCCCTTGTCTTTTCCCCCCAAAATGAGTATCACCGGCGTCTTCATGCTCTCCAACGCATACCAGCACGAATTGACATTCGTCGCTTTCGAATCGTTGATAAACTGCACTCCCCGCACCGAAGCGACCCGTTCAAGGCGATGTTCTACCGACTCGAAATCGCTCAGCGCCTTGCGGATAGCCTCCTTCTTCACATTCAACAGACAGGCCGAAAGCCCGGCGGCCATCGAATTATACAGGTTATGCCGTCCGTGCAACGACAGTTCGTCGGTATTCATCGTGAGGCTCTCCTCGGGTGTATCGATGGTCAGTTCCCCATGGTCGGTGTAAGCCTGTGTACCCGGCTCGTGAGTCTCGGCAAACGGGTATCGCTGCGACTTCAAGGAGAGTTTAGACAATTTTTCGTTGATAACGGGGTCGTCGTTCCAGTAAATAAACGCATCGTCTTCCGTCTGGTTGCGGACAATCCGGAATTTGGCATCGACATAGTTCTCCATTTTGTAATCGTACCGGTCCAAATGGTCGGGGGTAATATTCAACAAAATGGCGATATTGGCTTTGAAGTCATACATATTATCCAGTTGGAAACTGCTCAACTCGATTACATAATAGTCATAATCGCAAGTGGCCACCTGCAACGCCAAGCTCTTCCCCACATTGCCGGCAAGGCCAACCTTCAACCCGGCACTTTTCAGGATATGATAGGTGAGCAGGGTGGTCGTCGTTTTCCCGTTGCTCCCGGTAATACAAATCATGCGGGCATGGGTATAGCGCCCGGCAAACTCGATTTCGGAGATTATGGGAATATTGCGTTCCCGCAAAGCGACTATCATAGGAGCTTTATCGGGAATACCGGGACTCTTGATGACCTCATCGGCATTCAAAATCAACTCGGGGGTGTGATGCCCCTCTTCCCATGCAATTCCATACCGGTCGAGTTGCTCCTTATATTTGTCCTGTATCGACGACATATCCGAAACAAACACATCGAAACCTTTTACCTGAGCCAACACGGCGGCTCCGGCACCGCTCTCCCCGGCTCCCAACACTACAATTCTTCTCTTCTTTTCCATATCAAAAAAACGCCCTTTCTATCGCATTTTCAGCGTTACTATCGTAAATGCCGCCAGCATCATGCAGACAATCCAAAAACGCACGACGATTTTAGATTCCGGCACGGCTTGCAACGGTTTTTGTATCAAAGCATTGATTCCTGCATTCCCCGGTTTTTGGAAATGGTGGTGCAGCGGCGTCATCTTGAAAACACGACGCCCCTCTCCATATTTTCGTTTGGTAATTTTGAAATAGGCGACTTGAATCATCACCGACAAATCTTCCACAAAGAATATGGCGCATAAAATAGGGATAAGCAACTCCTTGTGGATACAGAGGGCAAACACGGCGATAATGCCACCCAAAGTGAGGCTACCCGTATCGCCCATAAATACCTGTGCCGGGAAAGCATTGTACCACAAGAAGCCGATCGTCGCCCCCATGAAGGCGCTGGCAAATACCACCAGCTCCTCGCTCCCCGGTATATACATGATATTCAGGTATGATGCATAAGCGATATGGCCCGACAAATAGGCCAATATCCCTAACGTCAAACCCATGATTGCCGATGTCCCCGTCGCCAGCCCATCAAGCCCGTCGGTCAGATTGGCACCGTTCGACACGGCCGTCACCACAAAGATCGTCAACAAAATAAAGATAATCCACCCGCCGGTTTGGGCATGTTCTCCCAAGAAAGGGACCAAATCGGCATAATCGAGGTTGTTGTTTTTAAAAAACGGGATTGTCGTCTGGGTCGATTTGATATTCTCGGGTTCATATCTGATCACCTCGGTTGTCTCGCCGGGAGTCTGCACCGCCACATTTTCGCGGATAACCACATCGGGACTCAAAAACAACGTAAGCCCCACGATAAGGCCAAGGCCCACTTGGCCCACAATTTTGAAACGGCCATGCAACCCCTCCTTATCCTTTTTAAATACCTTGATATAATCGTCGAGAAATCCTATCGCACCCAACCATACAGTGGTCACCAACATCAAAATCATATAGATATTCCCCAGCCGACCTACCAGCAAACAAGGTATCAATATGGCAATGATAATGATAATACCTCCCATCGTAGGAGTCCCCTTCTTGGACATCTGCCCTTCCAGTCCGAGGTCTCGCACAATCTCGCCGATTTGCAGAAGTTGCAGTTTATTGATAATGCGCCGCCCGATAATGGTCGCAATGAAAAGAGACAGGATAAAAGCCACACCCGACCGGAACGATATGTACGAAAACAACCGGGCTCCCGGAACATCGAACGTCGATTCGAGATATTGAAATAAATAATATAACATACTTTATACTGGTTTTCTTATTTGATGAATTAGGCCTGTTCCTCGGCAAATAATTTTTCAACCTCTTCCTTATCGTCGAAGTGGTGTTTTACACCCTCTATCTCTTGATAGTCTTCGTGTCCTTTCCCGGCAATCAAAACGACATCGCCCGGCCGGGCAAACTGGGTAGCCGCCCGAATAGCCTCCCGACGGTCAACAATGGCGAGAGTCTTGCGCCGTTGCCCGGCATCGAGACCGGCCAACATGTCGTTCAATATATCGTTGGGGTTCTCAAATCGAGGATTATCCGAGGTAAGAATCACCCGGTCGCTCAAATTCACCGCTTCACGAGCCATCATGGGGCGTTTCCCTTTATCCCGGTTTCCGCCGGCGCCCACCACCGTAATAATGGACCCTTTATCGCCCAGCACTTCGCGGATAGAGGTCAATACATTGTTCAACGCATCGGGCGTGTGGGCATAATCGACAATCGCAGCATAACCACGAGTCGAATGGAGTGTCTGGAATCGTCCGGCAACCGGGACCAACAGGCTCATCTTCTGCAAAACCTCCTCGGGCTCCCGTCCCAACAAACAGGCTGCGCCATACACGGCGACCAGATTATACGCATTGAACTTGCCCACAAACATCACTTCCACCTCCTTGCCATTTATTTGCAAAGACATGCCATCGATACGGCTCTCCACGATTTTCACCTTGAAGTCGGCCATCGTCCTCAACGAATAGGTGTGCTTCTCGGCCCGGGTATTCTGCAACATGACCATTCCCGATTTATCATCGATATTGGTCAACGCGAACGCGCCTTTGGGCAATCCGTCGAAAAACGATTTTTTGGCTTTCAGATAGGCCTCGACCGTCTTGTGGTAATCGATATGGTCACGGGTAAGATTGGTAAAAATCGCGCCATTGAAATCGAGCCCGGCAATACGGTGTTGGGCCGCCGAATGCGAACTCACCTCCATAAAGGCATAGCTACACCCGGCATCGACCATCTGCCGCAACAGCCCGTGCAGATGCAGTGGATCGGGTGTCGTATGGGTAGCAGGGACCGCTACATCGTCGATATAGTTGCACACGGTCGAGAGTAACCCTACCTTGTACCCAAACAGACGGAACATCTCATACAACAACGTCGCCGTGGTCGTCTTGCCATTCGTCCCGGTCACACCTACCAACGTCAATTCTTTGGAAGGATTGCCATACCAAGCCGAAGCCAATAATCCGAAAGCCACCGAACTGTCGGCCACCCGCACATACGATACTTGCGGATTCAATTCGGCGGGGAACTCTTCGCAAACGATTACGACCGCACCTTGTGATATGGCTTGTGCAATAAACGTGTGCCCATCAACGGTAACACCTCGGACCGCTACGAAAAGACTATCTTTTTTCACTTGGCGGGAATCCGACTCAACACCCGACACTTCTGCCACATGTGCGCCCTTACGCTCCATCGCATCGATTCCCGACAATAACGCTTCTACATTTTTCATATTATCGAATCAAAATCTATTTCAGTTTCAAAATAACCGTCGTGCCGGGCTGCAACGCCGCACCCGAAGGGATAGACTGCTCCACCACCCGTCCCCGGCCTTGAATATTCACATTCAACCCTTCGCGTTCCAATACATACAAAGCATCGCGCGCACCCATGCCACACACATCGGGCATGCTGTCGCAATAAGCCTCCATATCATAACAATGTGTCATATCTCCCCTCACCCCCAAATCTTGCAAGACTTGCCGGGCACCGGCAATGCTTCCCTTCAAAATCGAGGGAGATTGCAGGCGCGTCGAGTCTGACGGTATGGCGATAGGGACATCGAGTCGCCCCATCGCATAGAGGGTCTCGGCTATTTTTTTGAGGACGCCGCCGCAATACCGGCCGGCCGAAGGCATGCCCGGCAGATCGGGTTTCCCCAAAAGGACGATACACGAATATTGCGGTTTTTCATACGGGAAAAATCCGCAAAAGGTTATTCGATAGCGCGACTCATATTTGCCGTCGGCCCCTATCGTTCTCACCGTACCCGTCTTTCCGGCAATCGTCACCTTCTTCGACCGGGCCAAACGCCCCGTTCCGTCATCATCGTTCACGACGGTGTAAAGCATGTGGCGCAACGCTCTCGCCGTTTCGGGCTTGCAGGCCTGCTCGCGAATGTACCCGATATTGAAAACCGTATCGATTTCTCCATCTCGGAGCAACTCTTTCACCAAACGAGGCTTGACAAATTTCCCGTCGTTGGCGATGGTATTATAAAGAGCCAACGTATAGATAGGCGGTATCTTGGTCGTATATCCATAGGACATACGGGTCAAATTGATGCGATCCTGTACGGTCGATTTCAAATGCCGTATCGTAGGTCGGGCCGTCCCGGGAATACACAGGTCGAAAGGCTCCATGAAACCAATCTCATAAATGCGCTGTACGAATCGGTCGGGCTCTCGCTCATATCCCCGCAAGATAATCTCCGACAGACCGATATTCGACGAATATTTCATCGCTTCGGTCGCTGTCATCGAAGCCCGTCCATGCGTATCGGTAATGGGACGTACCTTTGCCCCGGCCGGATAACGGAACACGCCGTTATGACCGTTGATCACATCATTGGGCCTCACCACACCGTCGTCGAGCGCAATCATCATCGACAAGGGTTTCACTACCGAGCCCGGCTCATACCCTTGCACGGCGTTGTTCACCGTCTCCAAATACTCCCCACCGGGCAATCTCGACAAATTCGACATCGCCTTTATCTCGCCTGTGGCCACCTCCATCACGACAGCAACGGCAAATTCGGGCTGCGTCTCCTCGATGGTCTGCAACAAAGCCTGTTCGGTTATATCCTGTATATCTATATCGATTGTTGTCTTCACATCGTGCCCTCTTTGAGGCGGTTCCGAAATCCAATCGACCATGCCCGAAGGGATCTGTTTTTTTACCGTTTTCCCCGGGATACCGTACAACAATGAATCAAGGGCTTTTTCCAGACCGCTGTTCCCGTGGAAAAGTTCGTCCAACCCCCCGATGGCCCGGGAAGCCATCGTCCCGTAAGGTTTCTCGCGCTTGATAATCTTCTCCCGTTCCGGGTCGATATAAAAACCCGAATAAGGTGTCGAATACTTCAAAAACGGGAATGTCTTCAACAATTCATAATCCCGCCCCGTAACTTCCCGCACCAACACGAAATAACGTTTCTTCCTCAAAAAGGCACTGCGCATGGCTTTCTCATAACCCGCCGCACTTCTCTCGGGGAAATATTTTTCGAGCAACCGGCACAAAGTTTTCAGGCTGTCGTTAAACTCTTTCGTCTTGAATTTGGGCACCCCGAAATCGATCAATGCCCGATAATAGGTCATATTCGTAGCCATGACCTCGCCGTTCTGGGCCAAAATATCGCCTCGATCGGGCATGACATCGTGCGTGACCGAAAGCATTCCCGCCGCCTTCTCATTCCACTTGTCGGCATGGATAATACACGTATCGGCCGCCTTTTTCACAATGGCGATACTAAACAAAAGTACCCCCACGATCACCAAGGCATATCGCAACAATATATAATTCCTATTCTTTGTCTCCATCTTGCGGTAATAATTTCAATTTTACAGGAGGAGTATCGGGGATTTCGAGGCCCAACTTATTTTCTTGAACGAGAGAGACGATTCTGGAATGGCGCACCAGCCCCATATAACGGGCGGCCGCACGCACTCTCTCGGTCTTCGCATTAGTCAATTCGAACCGTAAGTCTTTTATGGTCTCTACTTTGGTCTGACAAACATAGCGATTGGCAATCGACAACCAGAAAAGGAAAACGACGGCTGCGATAAATCCCCAATGGGACCTGAAAAAATCCAATGAGAATATCCGCCCCTGTATAAACATTTTCAGGTATTTAATAAATCCCACCTTCTCGGGTTTCGCTTTTTTAGCCATATCTATATCTTCTCTGCAATTCTCAACTTAGCGCTTCGCGACCTCGGGTTACGCTCTATCTCTTCTTCACTCGGGACTATCACTTTATTATTAACCGGACGCAAAGGGGCATTTATCCGCCCGAAAAAATCTTGTTCGGCACGGCCCTCCACATTCCCTGTCCGTATAAAATTCTTGACCATGCGATCTTCCAGCGAATGATACGTGAGGACAACCAACCGGCCCTCTGCGGAAAGCAATTCGACCGACTGTTCCAACAGCCGACGCAAGCTCTCCATCTCGTGGTTCACCTCTATCCGCAAGGCTTGAAAGAGTTGGGCCAACTCCTTTTTCTCCTGCTTGCGGTTGATATATGGACGGACGATCTCCAACAACTGTTCCGTCGTCTCTACCGGCGATACCGACCGAGCCGAAACAATAGCCCCCGCTATGCGCCGGGCCGTTTTCAACTCCCCATACAGGAAAAACAAGTCGGCCAACTGCTCCTCGCCATACGTGGCCAATACATGGGCTGCCGTCTGTAACGAACGCTGGTTCATACGCATATCCAACGGGCCCTCGAAACGGAACGAAAAACCTCGCTCCGAGTCGTCGAAATGATGGAACGAAACGCCCAAATCGGCCAAAATGCCATCGACTTGCTCGACTCCGTAATAGCGCATGAAGTTCTTCAAAAACCGGAAGTTACTATGCACAAACGTAAACCGGGGATCATCGAAGCTATTGCGACGGGCATCCTCGTCTTGATCCAACGAAAACAAACGCCCCTCTTCGCCCAATTTTGCCAAAACGGCACGGGAATGGCCACCCCCGCCGAACGTCACATCGACATAAATCCCGTCGGGCTTGATATTCAATCCGTCGATACACTCTTCGAGGAGTGCAGGAACATGATATACAGGCGGTTGCAACTCCATTTATAACTCGTCCTCCAACTTTGTTTTTTCGCACGGTAAAGATAGAAATTAATCCCTAATCCCGGGACGCGATTTTTCACTTTTTTTCTACATATCCCCAAATCGGCACGCTTTTATTCTAACTGATTGCAGATAAGTTGAATCTCCCTTGTCGAATAAAAACTCCTTTCATGTCTATAAAAAGAAAAAAATGCCCTATTTTTGTACTCACTTTTTATGTAAGCAGATATGGATTCCAAACCTTTAAAAGTCGATATAGAACAAGTCGTTAAAAAGAAAGCGCCCAAACATGCCAAGAGAATTCCGGGATTCCTTTTCCGTTATCTCGAACGAACCATTCATCAAGACGAGATAAACTATATACTCGCCAAATACAACGGTAGTACCGGTGTGCAATTTGCCGACGATTTGCTCTCCTACTTAAATGTAGATGCCCATGTAATCGGTATTGAGAACATTCCTGCCGAGGGGCGTTTTATCTTTGCCTCGAATCACCCTCTGGGCGCGCTCGACGGTGTTACGCTCATTCGGTTCTTTGGCCATTTCTACAACGGGAAAATAAAATTTCTCGTCAACGACCTGCTGATGAACATCAAACCGCTGGAACCCGTATTCCTCCCCATCAATAAATACGGCTCACAAGCCAAAGAATCAAGCATACAAATCAACAAGGCATACGACTCGGACGAACAAATGCTCATCTTTCCCGCCGGACTGTGTTCCCGATTACAGCATGGGAAAATAAAAGATCTGGAATGGAAAAAAACATTTATCTCCAAAGCCATTCAGTCTCAAAGAGACATCATACCGATCTATTTCGAAGGACAAAATTCTGCTTTTTTTTATCGTTTTGCTAAAATACGTAAATGTATCGGACTAAAATTTAATATAGAATTGATATATTTGCCAGACGAAATGTTCAGCAGCAAAAACAAAACGTTCAACATATATATCGGCAAGCCTATCCCGTGGCAGACTTTCGACCAATCGAAAAGTCTCCAAGAGTGGGCTCAGGTCGTTAAAGAGCAAGTCTATCAGATAAAAAACCAATAAGATGGAACCTATTATTGCGCCCATTGATAAGGAACTTATCAAAGCGGAATTGACCCCCGACAAGTTCATGCGAGATACTCGCAAAGGCGGGAATAAAATATACATTGTCGATTGTAACAATGCCCCCAACACCATGAGGGAAATAGGGAGGTTGCGCGAAATAGCATTCCGTTATCCCGGAGGCGGGACCGGACTCCCGCTCGACATCGACGAGTTCGATACGATGAACCCACCCTGCCAGCAACTGATCGTGTGGAATCCCGACGCCGAAGAGATTATCGGCGGCTACCGGTTTATCTTAGGAGAGAATATACGCACCGACGAGCAAGGCCGTCCACGCATCGCCACCTCTCACCTCTTTGAGTTCTCCCCCCAATTCCTGCAAGAATATCTACCGCACACCATCGAGTTGGGACGCTCGTTTGTAACGCTCGAATATCAATCATCGAGAGCCGGAGCCAAAGGTCTTTTTGCCTTGGACAACCTGTGGGACGGTCTGGGCGCTTTGACTGTTGACTATCCTCAAATCGAATATTTCTTCGGGAAAGTAACCATGTATCCTACCTATTCACACGAGGGCCGGAACATGATCCTCTATTTCCTGAACAAGCACTTCCCCGACCCTGATCATCTCGTATGGCCGCGTAAACCGCTACAAACCCATACCGATGAGGAGAAGATGAGCAAACTCTTCGTCTACGACGATTTCAAAGAAGATTACAAAATACTGAATCAAGAAGTACGTAACCTCGGATATAACATTCCCCCGTTGGTCAATGCCTACATGGGTCTCTCTCCTACGATGAAAATGTTCGGCACCGCCATCAACGACGAATTCGGGAACGTAGAAGAATCGGGCATTCTCATTGCGATAAAAGACATCATCGAAGAAAAGAGAAGCCGCTATATCGAAACCTACGACAAACTGCCGCCGATAAAAATATCATAGGAGAGGGAGGTGAATCGTACTTGCGTTCGGTGAATCAATACATTCGCCATGAAATATTCCTACTTTACTCTCGCCATAATGATTCCCTTGCTATGCCAATGTGGGGGATATGATTCTCATTTTCTCTCCGAAACGGAATATATTCCGGTTTTCAGCGAGGACTCTTGCCGATATATCGATGACAACGACGAGCAACTGTTTGCCGAGCCCTATACCGAGGCTTCGCTTTTTTACGACGACATGGCCTTGGTTTGCAACGAATCGGACAACAAATGGGGATATATCGACGACAACGGCAAATTGCTATTCCCGGCCGTATATACCGGTGCAACCATCTTTCACGAAAACCGGGCTTGGGTAGTACGCCCCGACGAAGCGCCATGTGCCATCGACACCAAAGGGCGGCTGCAACTGACGCTCACCCGGGCATCGAAAGTCATGATTTTCTGCGAAGGCATGGCGGCTTTTGCCCAAAAAAAGGAGAACCGGGAACGATGGGGGTTTATCGACAAAACAGGGAATACCATCATAAAACCCGTTTACAAAGAGGTAAAACCATTCTCGCAAGGAGTCGCCGCAGTTAAAAACGAAGAGGGGCTGTGGGGCTATATCGACAACCAAGGAGTCGAACGAATCCCTGCCCGATTCCGCTCGGCCGAATCGTTTTCAAAAAGACAACAAGCCGTCGTGGCTTCGAAAGAGAGCGGCAAATTCCAAATTATCGGAATCACAGGCGACACCCTCGCAACAATCGAATGCCAAGAGCTCGTCAGTGACGGAGAGATCTTCCGTATCAAAAAAACCGATAAATGGGGGTGGTGCGACAAACAAGGGAAAATCATCATCGCCCCACGATTCGACGACAGTAATGCTTTCGGGACATACGGACTGGCTCCCGTAAAAATAAACGGGAAATGGGGCTATATAAACCGCAAAGGAGATTGGAAAATCAAACGGCAATTTTCCGAGGCTTTCCCTTTCTTCGACAAACTGGCCCTCGTACGTACCGGAACCGTATATGGATTCATCGATAAAAACGGGCATTTCCAAATCAACCCGCAATACGACCGTGTCTCGGCCGATTATATCCATCAAGCACTCGGAACAGGCAGTATCTTTACAACCATAGAGAGCGACCACGCCCGCTATAAATAAATCTGTCTTTATTTCCCTTCCAACGAACGAACCGAGAGTTCGCCCAAAGCGAGCTTCTTGATTTCGGGCGTCCCCCGGTAATAGACTTCACCGTTACCGGTAGCCCGGGCTGTGAGCGTTTGTGTCGCATGGCAGCCAATCACGCCGTTTCCTCTGATGCGACAAGTCACATCACGGGCAACAAGTCCATCGGCTTCGATCTGGCCGGTTCCGGTCACAGTCAACTCTGCCTCACGGCATTTCCCCATCAACGAAACTTTCCCTCTGCCTGTCATCACCGACGCCTCCACGACACCATAATCGATTTGGAGGGCCATAATCGAACCGTTGCCCATTACTTTTGCCTCAAAAGCAGCTCCCGATATGGGCGCGGCTATCTGGATAGAACCAATTCCGTTATTCTCAACATATTCCAACGCCGTGGAATATACAATGAGCGAGCCCTGCATCTGCTCTTTATCACATGCGCCTTTATACTTAACCGTCAACAGACCTTTCTTGGAAACACATTCGATATTGGGGAGATCCTCCACGGCAGCCATAATCACGACAATCCCTGCCGAATCGGCATTCTGCCGATACGACACATCGAAGTTGTTATACACCTTCATCTTGTAAAAGTCGTCGATCGAAAGTTGCTTTACCGATGTTTCCACAGCCTGAACCGTTACCACCGAGAACAAGCATACCAACCATGCGCTCACTGTCTTTTTCATACCTTTTCGCTTATATCAATGTTCGGGTAAAATATCATTTTCTATATGGTCGAGAATCGCTGTCAACGCCTCTACCGTGTCGGCCTGCAACATGGCGATGCGCGTCTCCCTGAAATTGGGAATCCCCTTGAACAGGGGCGTGGCGGCCAAATGCCGGCGTATATGCAGAATTCCCCGACGTTCATCGAGGCGCGACACGCTCTCGAGCATCTGCCGGCGCAAAACCGACATCTTCTCGTGAATCGAGAGCGGTGGCAACAGCTCTCCCGTCTGCAAATAGTGTTTCATCTCCTTGAAAATCCACGGACAACCAAAGCTCGCCCGCCCCACCATCACTGCATCGACCCCATAGCGGTCGAATTTTTCTTTGGCAATTTGCGGGGTGGTCACATCACCGTTCCCGATAATGGGAATGTGCATGCGGGGATTGTTCTTCACCTCGCCGATGAGGGTCCAGTCGGCCTCGCCCGTGTACATTTGGCTGCGAGTACGCCCATGTATGGTGAGAGCCGCAATACCGCAATCTTGCAACTGCTCGGCCAACTCGACGATGATACGCGAATCGTGGTCCCAACCCAAGCGTGTCTTTACCGTTACCGGTATCTTCACCGCATCGACCACGGCGCGGGTAATCTTCAACATCAACGGTATGTCGCGCAACATGCCTGCCCCGGCCCCCTTCCCGGCCACTTTCTTCACCGGGCAACCGAAGTTAATATCAAGCACATCGGGACGAGCCGCCTCGCAAAGCCGGGCCGCCTCGACCATGGCATCGACAAAACGTCCGTAAATCTGTATGGCGACAGGCCGCTCCGCATCGTGAATATTCAACTTGCGGGTCGTACTGTTGATATTCCGCACCAACGCATCGCTCGATACAAACTCGGTATATACCATATCGGCACCGAACTCTTTGCACATCAAGCGAAACGACTCGTCGGTAACATCTTCCATCGGAGCCAACATCAACGGATAACGTCCAAAATCGAGATTGCCTATTTTCATTCAAACACTCTATTTGAAGGTACGAATATACAAAAACTATACTCTCCCCCGGCCAAAAGTTATAAAAATTAACGGTTTACTACTCGTATATTAACATGGACAAATGTTCTTCGGCCAACAAATCATTGGCAACTTCGAGTAAATCGTCGGCCGTAATTTTCTCGACCAAAGAGGCAATCTCGGCCAACGAATCGAAACGCCCATAGCGAAGGAAACTCTTGCCCAATGCCAATGCCACATTCTCCGAATTATCGGTAGATACCTCTATCTGCCCCATAAACTGGCGCTTGGCCGCCGCCAGTTTCGAAGGTGAGAGACGCTGTTCGCGCAATTTCTTCAACTCCCGCCGCACCAAATCGATACACCGCCGTGTATCGTGATGGTCAGTGCCGAAATAAATGGCAAACGACCCGGTATCGGTATAAGAGGTAACCGACGATTCCACCGTATAAACATAACCCCGCTTCTCCCGCAGGCTCACATTCAACAAACTGTTCATGCCGGGCCCTCCCAACAAATTATTCAACAATAATAATGTGCGGCGGCGTTGGTCAAAAAGGTCATACGCCCTCGCCCCGATAATTACATGTGATTGGTGCGTATCGAGATTCACCGTCCGGGAGAAACGTTTGCCCCCCGGCAACAAAATCCGGCACGGCTCCTTTTTCGGGCGCGACAAAGAGGCGAAATAACGTTCGGCCAAACGCCTCACTTGGGCAAATGGCGTAGCTCCCATAAAAAAGAAAACCATATTCCCGGGCGTATAATAATCGGTAAGGAACCGACGGGCAACGGCCGAAGTCATCGCTTGAAGCGACTCTGTATTCCCCAAAATATTCCGGCCCAACGAACTACCCTCGAACAGTGCCGACTCAAACTCGTCGTAAATCAACTCCGAAGGGGTATCCCGATACAAATTTATCTCATCGGCCACCACCTCCCGCTCCTTGCACAACTCCTTCTCGGGGAACTGCGAATCGGCCACCAAATCGCCCAACAATTGCATGGCCCGGGCCAAATGAGCCGCCGGGAAAACCGAATAAACGACCGTCTCCTCCTTGGCCGTATAAGCATTCAACTCACCACCGACAACCTCCATGCGGTTCAAGATATGCGAAGCCCGCCGATGGGTCGTCCCCTTGAAAATCGTATGCTCCACAAAATGCGCCAATCCGCTGTAAGCCTCCTCCTCGTCGCGAGTCCCCGCATTGATGGTAAACCCGCAATACGAAACAGCCGACTGTTTGGGCCGATGAATGAGGCGCAAACCGTTCGACAACGTACAAGTTTGATATTCTTCCATAAAAAAGCCCTCCATTAGGCGCTGCAAAAGTAAAACATTCCCTCCCGTTCCACAAAAAATAACGATATTATTCTACCCGCCATACAAGCAGGCCATTTCCCCCGTATTTTTAGATAAGACAAGGGGCTGTCCGGGGAGAATTATCTGCTGTCAAAAATGATGAAACACATAACCGATTGACAGGAAAATACTCTGACTCAACTCTCTCTTGGGCACATAGAACTTCTGTCCGTTGGCTAACGCAACATTTCTCCGCCCGGAATAATAGTCGAGATTTGAGACAGAATACCCACCTCGGAATATAAAACGACCAACGGCAAAGTTGATCGAGACTCTGGCATTCCAGTAGAACCACTGGAGCCCTTTATTGGGAAACGTACGATAATCTACGGTCTGGCTGACAGCCCCCGAGAACTGCTTGATCTCATAAGTCAAAGAGTTTCGGAACGGACACGCCAGACTGAACCCCGGCTCGGACTGAATCCAAAGACGACAGTCATTATCCGCACTCGTCCAGATAGCAGGAGATTTAATGACCAACGACGGCTTCAATATCAGCCACCTAATGTTTCGTTCATTGTCGGCAAGCTCGGCCTCATGCCCGTCAATCACAGTCTGACGGCTCGGTTGATTATATTGGCCCGTCAATTCCAATCCAAGTGCCACACCCAGATACTTATGGAAAAGCCAGCTGACGGAAGGCTCCAATTGCCAGGCTTGGTCATTATTAAGATACAACCCTCCGTACAAGTCGGCAGTGAAAGCCTGTCTCTCGTCTTGCGCATGCACACCGGCAATCCCGCAACACCATGCAAAAACGACCAAAAATACAAAATACCTGCTTATCTTCATGACAATATAAACCTCAGTGATGGAATCATCTGTGACAAATATATGCAATTCCCCGATTCTCCCCATACCCTGTCGAGTAGTTTATATTCTTGCCTCGTTATAAGATAAAAGGCAAATATCGAAAATTTCGTTTTTCTATTTGTCTCGGTAGCCGCCTTTCCCTATATTTGCTTACCGAGAAAACAAGAGACGACTCGCCACAGTCCAAATTTGAAAACTGTGTTTTCATTTGCCTCTGCTCTCGCCTTTTTGTATCTTTGGATAAAATAGGATGCGGCTCGGCATAGTCAAATCTGAAAACTGCGTTTTCGTTTGCCTCTGCTCTCGCCTTTCACTATCTTTGAAATAAAAATCAAACAAACATGCAAAGCATTACCGTATTTTGTTCCGCAGCCGACGACATCGCCCCCAGCTATAAAACCGAAGCCGAAACCCTCGGGCAATGGATAGGACAACACAGCAAAAGATTGGTCTATGGAGGAGCCAACGGCGGGCTCATGGAAATCGTCGCCCGCACCGCCCGGGAGAACGGCAGCCCCGTCCTTGGCATAATCACCCGCCATATCGCCCACATGGGACGATCGAGCCAACAACCTACCGAACTGATTACCGCCGAAACCATGGGTGAACGCAAACAACGACTCATCGACGAAGGCGACATCATCGTCGTCCTGCCCGGTGGTATCGGTACCATCGACGAACTCTTCGACGCCCTCACCGGCAAAATGCTCGGCAACCACGACAAACCCATCGTCATCTGCAACACACAAGGTCTCTTCGACCTGCTCATACAACAAATCGAACACCTGCGCGCACAACACTTCCTGCGCTACGACAAGCCCAACCTATACCACATTGCGGCCGACGCCCGCGCCTGCTGCGAACTTCTCGACCAACATAACCGTTAATCACTCAAACACCTCAACAAAATGAAAAAAAGCAACCTCTATACAATGACCGGCGACAAAGGCACCACCTCTCTGGTAGGCGGCCAACGCATTGCCAAAAGCGACCCGCGCCTCGAAGCCTACGGGACTATCGACGAACTCAATGCCCACATAGGCCTCCTGCGCCAAATGGGCAACACCCCCGACGACGACGCACTGCTCCTATTCATACAAAACAAACTCTTCGTCGTAGGTTCCTACCTCGCCACCGACACCAGCTTCACCCAACTGCGCGAAGCCAGCCGCCTACACCCCGAAGAAATCGCCCGGGTCGAAAACCGCATCGACACCCTCGATGCCACCGTCCCACCCCTGCACGCCTTCCTGCTGCCCAGCGGCACGGCAGCCGCCGCACAAGCACATGTGTGCCGCACCGTGTGCCGTCGAGCCGAACGCCGCATCTGCCAAGTAGCCCAAGAGGTCGAAATCGATGAAAATATCCTCAAATTCGTCAACCGCCTCTCCGACTATTTCTTTGTCTTAGCGCGATTTAACAATTACCGCGCAAAACAAGACGAAATTTTCTGGGATAAAGATTGTAAATGAAAATAAATAAACTATTTTTGCGAAAATTTTATAGACAGGCTTACATCAACACATTAAAATTTTATCATTATGTATTGGACTTTGGAATTGGCATCGAAACTCGAAGACGCACCTTGGCCTGCAACGAAAGAGGAATTGATCGACTACGCTATGCGTTCCGGGGCTCCTCTCGAAGTTATCGAAAACTTGCAGGAAATGGAAGACGAGGGTGAAACCTACGAATGTATCGAAGATATTTGGCCCGACTACCCCAGTAAAGAAGACTTTTTCTTCAACGAGGAGGAGTATTAATAGCCTTCGGACTAGTAAAGCAATTAAATATCAACGCGATAAACAAATATAATTTGTTTGTCGCGTTGGTGTTTTATGGTCTCAAAGGCGCTGTTTGTTTGGACAAAATACGTTTTTCGGAGGAAAAATCGGGATTTGTTTGGACAAAATCATTATCTTTTTTGACAGCAAGCATCTTACCAGAGAACAGATGGCCGCATTGTTTGAATACTACCATGCCTGCACCGAACCGCGCCGCAGGGAATTCATGGAGATGATCTTCTTTGCCTTCCATACCTGCGGACTCCGCGTTGTTGATGTGATGGCATTGCAGCGGCCGCCACACCTTCGCCACAATGCTGCGGATACTGGGGGCAGACTTTTATACCGTGTGCAAACGTTCGGACATTCGGATATGAGGACCACTCAGATATACGCCAGTATAATCAACAAGAAGAAAGAAGATTTCATCATCCTGATCGATGTGGAGAAACAGACAATCCGTTCCGCAAAGGGTCTCTGCTTGGATATACGCAGGCTCTTACTTATAACTCCTATAAATACTTTCTCCCCACCGAATCAGACGGTGGGAAATCGACGAATAAAAGTAGCCGACAACAAGAACTTTATATGCAATTTATCCACGAGGTGCAAAAAAATTATACGAAAAAGCGCAGTATTTCGTACTACGCCGACGTGCTGTGCGTAACGCCCAAATACCTGTCGCAGGTCGTTCATAAAGTAAGCGGTCGTTTTGCCGGAGAATGGATTACCGATTTCGTCATACTCGAAGCAAAAGCCCTGCTCAAAAGCCGCAAATACACCATACAGCAGGTAGCCGACATGCTGAACTTTGCCAATCAATCTTTTTTCGGGAAGTATTTCAAGGAGAAAGTCGGATGTTCGCCCTCAGAGTACCAAAAATGGTAAACAATTCTATATTCACCTGTACTCGAAAGCTCTCTCAGCCTACTCTCCGATTCCGAGAGGTTGCCCCCCACATGACAGAAATCAATAAAATTACAGGAGTTTCCCGATGCGGGAAACTCCTGTGGCAATAATATGATACTACCTATCGTAAAAAAAACTTTCCGACAAAAAGAAGAAATGTCTATCAAAACAAGCCTTGAAACATTCGACATTGACACGAACGGTCTCGACTCACAAGAGGTAGTGTGTACTCATCGCCCTCTCTTTGAACGATTTTAAAATTATGCTGTCAATTGTGACGGTAAAATAGGCATTGCCCCTTTTTGGGTACAGACAAATGCCGAGGTTTGTACTGCAAGAGAATGAGCTTCGGGCACATTTTTGCCTTTTAGAATTGATGCGATGAAGGCTGCGGTGAAACTGTCGCCGGCACCTACGGTATCGGCAACCTCCACTTTTGGAGTAGGTTGGAACGATACATTGCCGGGCGTGAATACATAGCTGCCATTGATTCCGCAAGTGAGTATAAGCATCTTCAAATTATACTTTCCGAGAAGTATCCAACATTTATCTTGGAGGTCTATCCCGGGATAGCCAAACATACGACTTACCGTAACCAACTCTTCATCGTTTATTTTCAGGATATTGCACCGCTTCATGGAGTTACAGAGGATTTCTTTATTGTAGAAACCTTGGCGGAGATTGACATCAAAGACAATTAAATTATCGTCATTCTGAGCTACGATTTCAAGGAAACGGTTAATTGTGCTGCGCGACACCACATTGCGTTGAGCCAAAGAGCCGAAGCATACCGCTTTCGTTTTTTCGGCAAGGGTTTCAAGATGAGCCGTGTAGGGTATATTATCCCAAGCAACATTTTCCTTGATTTCATACTGAGGGATACCCGCCTGATCAATATCAACAAGTACGGTTCCTGTGGGATAAGGGACTGTGGTAATAAGATGATTGAGACCTTTTTCAGTAAAATTATCTATGATTTCTTTTCCAAGCGGATCATCTCCAATGGCGCTTACAACACAACTCGATAACCCAAATTGGGAAACATGATAGGCAAAATTGGCAGGAGCACCACCAATCTTTTTCCCTTCGGGTAGTACATCCCATAAGGCTTCACCCATTCCTACAACTATGTCATTCATGATAAAAAAGAGATTTTTGTTAATCGATTATATTTTTTTGATTTTCAACGTATAATACAGCAGATAAACGACTCCGACCGTCATTACGGCAACGGCACCGATTTGACCGACGGCATCTGCGGCATATCCCATTGCCAGAGGAAAAACTGTACCTCCAAAAAGACCCATAATCATAAGGCCCGATACTTCGTTTTTCTCTTTAGGGGTATAGACGAGTGCTTGCGAAAAGACTATCGAGAAAATGTTTGAATTACCAAACCCAATTAAACCGATACCCACATACAACGGAGTAAGGCTCTCGCAGACAAACAATATGCACATGCCGGCCAGCATCATAAGCACGCTTATGGCAAAAAACAACTTAGGAGAGATAGCCCGCAAAATGAATGCTCCAAGAAAACAGCCTATTGTACGGAATATAAAATAGATACTTGTAGCAAATCCGGCCTCTTCAAGAGGCAGGCCAAGACGCTCCATAATGATCTTGGGAGCGGTTGTATTGGTTCCCACATCTATCCCGACATGGCACATGATTCCGAGGAAGCAAAGCAAGATAAAGGGACGACCGAGTAATTTGAGGCATTTGCCTATACCGGAAGCCTTATCGGGTTTTTCCTCATCGATAGGCGTCGCAGCCAAAAAAGAGATTGCAAAAAAACAGATAACGGCATAGATCACAAACAAAGACCTCCAACCGAGTCCGAATGTAGGAAAGACAGTGGTTGCCCCCCATGCGGCAATTATCGGGGCAAGGAAAGATGCGATAGCCTTTACAAATTGACCGAATGTGAGTGTCGATGCCAATTTTTCGCTACTTATCAAGTTTGTAACCAGCGGATTCAGAGAGGTTTGCATAATAGCATTACCTATACCGAGCAAAGAAAACGAGATGAGCATAATCATATAACTGTCTCCAAACGACGGTATAAGCAACGAAGCCACTGTTACGGCCAGACTGATAAGGACCGTATTTTTCCGACCGATTTTATTCATCAACATACCGGTTGGTACCGAAAAAATCAAGAACCAGAAAAAAACGAGTGAGGGGAAGAGGTTTGCCTGCGAGTCGGTCAACCCGAGATCTTTTTGCACATAATTCGACGCTGTACCTACGAGGTCGACAAATCCCATGGCGAAGAAGCAGAGCATCACCGGGAGTATCTGTAGCAGGAACGATTTGCGATTGGTGACAAGCGATTGATTCATAACTATAATTGTTATATTATTATTTTATTGGATTAGACTTCTTTCATGGAGTATATCTTAAAATTCTCAACCTTTACACTCCCCTTTTGAGCCGATATAGAGAATGCCGTATACGGAGCGGTGGGGAACACAAGATTGGTCATAACAAATTGTCCGTCGTTTCCAAACACTTCAATACTTGAACGATCAATAAAGAGACGTAGAGAAATTTTACCATTATCTTCATGTGTAGGAGCGATAGTAATCGCCGGGAAATTTTCACTGAAATCTACAATCCCGCTTTCGGTACGGTCGAACGACAACGTGTGTGATTGCGGATTGTATTGCAATATGACCTTGTCGCCTTGATTGTTCGATAGGACCATGTCAACAGCAGACGATTTACAGGCATCAATATCCAAAATGATTTCGCATATCCCGTCATGGACTGTCGGGAGGGAAAAAGAGCGGGCCTTTTGTCTGATGGTAGCCCTGTTCAGTCTCTCGGTCAGATTGTCTCTGAGCAATTCCAATTCGGGCGAAGGAGCGCAAGAAGCATAAAGCTCTCCATCGGGCGCACGGAACAATCCGATTTCGCGAGGGAGCGTATTAGCACTTCTGAACTGTTGGGTAGGCACGTCGGCAGCATATTGCCAGTTACTCATCCAGCCTATTGCCGTGCGACGGTTGTCGGGGGCATTGCTCCAAGTTACCGTTGCGTAATGATCTTTGCCATAATCGAGCCATTTGATGGGAACTTGTCCACTCTCATCCGTATCGGCTTTGAAAGTTTTTCCATCAAAATCACCGATAAAGTACTGCGTTCCGCTTCCGCCAAAAGGTCCGTCGGGATTGATATTGCAAAGAAGCACCCATTTGGTCATATCCGTTCCCTGCACGGGAAGTTCAAACAAATCGGGGCATTCCCATACTCCACCCTGGGCCCCCAACCCTTTACCGAAACCACTTTGCAGTACCCAATTCTTCATGTCAGAAGACGAAAAAATCAACATCTCATGCTCAAGAGCATGAGCAAGAATGAGATTCCACTCTTGTGTATCGTGATTCCAAAATACTTTGGGATCACGAGCCTCACTATCAAGTGTAATGACAGGATTCCCGGGATATATATCGAATGTATGGCCGTTGTCGTTGCTCGATGCGAGACTCTGCATCTGACTGGTGCCGGCCGAAGTATAAAGCGCGATGACGGCATCATTACCAAACCCCGCAGTATTGGACGAATCCAATGCGCAACTGCCGCTAAACACAGCACCAAGGCCGTTAGGCTTGATTGCGTTGGGAAGATGCTCCCAATTTACAAGATCCGAAGATACGGAGTGTCCCCAAGTCATATTCTGCCATTTAGACCCGTAAGGATTATATTGGTAATAAAGATGCCACTTGCCATTTTGATAAAACATGCCGTTAGGATCGTTCATCCAACCATAGAGAGGAGTATGGTGGAAAGCAGGACGATACTTCTCTCGGTTCGTTGTATCAAACGTGTCCGACATTTCAAAAGCTTTCCAACAAACATCATCTTTGGCTTCACGTATAGATCCTCGCCCCTGCGGTATCACGATGTCGAGAATCACATTATGTCCTTTGTAAGGAGTAAGATCAAAAGGAATCCAATAGTCTGTCTTTGATTTTGCAAGGCGAACATATATGGTTTCTGCTATGTTCCCATCGACAAGTATGTTGATTTTTGCATCGTCAGAGGCCTCTTGTACAGGAAGCAAAAGATATTTGCTCGTGTCGATCACCCTTACAAGAGCGTTGTTCACGCCCAAATGATTCACCTCCACCCCTTTGGAAGCCAATACTGTCGGTGCTGTCAAAATCATGCCGAGCGCCATAATTGTCGTCAAACTTTTGAATATTTTATTCATCTTACATGAGTTTTTATTTTGTTTGAATCTCTTCATCTTATGATTTTCTTGCACCATGAATTATGGATTGAAAGTTTTTTGGAATCCGACAACACATGATGAAACTGAATTCTACCGGATTTTAGAAAAATCGAGTCACACTCGTCGTAACTCGATATTGCAAAGTTAGCATCTAACATTTACGGAGACTATTAAAAATCGTGCATACTCTATCAAATTTGATGTGATGCCCAATTTTTAATACCTTATGCACTCTTTTTCTTATGGAAAATAGTCTAAATTTGCAGAATACTAAGTACAATTTACGATGCCTAGAATTTTATCATACGGTATTTTGCTAACAATATTGTTAACCCTGTTCGGATGCCATCAAAGCAAGATCTATAAAATAGGTGTTTCGCAATGCAGCCAAGATGACTGGCGCATGAAGATGAACGACGAGATTAACCGGGAAATTATGTTTCATAAAGATGCCGTTGTGGAGATACGCTCGGCAGACGACAACAATGAAAAACAAATAAACGACATAAAGTATTTTGTAAAACAAGGTTTCGACATCATCATTGTATCGCCCAACGAAGCTGCGGCTCTCACCCCTATTATAGAAGAGGTATATAAAAAAGGAATTCCGGTAGTGATTTTCGACCGGAATATAAATAGCGATACTTATACGGCTCGAATCGGAGTAGATGACGAAGGGCTCGGGAAGTCTGCCGCACACTACGCACAATACCTGCTCGGAAATGGAGCAAAAGCAATAGAAATATTCGGCCTGAGAGGGTCCACGCCCGCCGAAGGACGCCATAACGGGTTTGTCAAAGAATTCAAATCGGCAGGCGGAATTTTATTGGCAAGCGTTCCGGGAAACTGGAATAAGGAAGATGCTATCCCAGTCGTAGACTCCCTTTTGAGAATCTATCCCGATGTAGATCTCATATACGCCCACAACGACCGTATGGCCATCGGAGCTTCGGAGGTTGCCCGTCGCCTCGGGCGCGACAATATCAAGATAATAGGTATCGACGCAGCACCAAACATAGGTATACAAGCGGTCGCCGATAGTATCATCGATGCAACTTTCCTATATCCCACTGAGGGCTATCGGCTCATCCAAACGGCTCTTGCCATTCTGAAAAACGAACCGTACAATAGAGAGACCATTTTGCCAGTCTCATCGGCTGTGGATTTAAGCAATGCCGATATTCTGCTTCTGCAAAACGAGACTTTGAAAGAAGAGACTCGCAAAATGAAACTGTTAAAGGAACAGATTGATGACTATTGGGAACAACACTCTTTGCAAACATCGTTCTTCTATGCAAGTGTAGCTATTATCATACTACTTTTTGGCGTCGGGTTTCTCTTGCTCAGAGCCTATTGGCAACACAGCAGGCATCAGAAAGAGCTTATGTCGCAAAACAAGCTGCTGGAAGAAGAGCGCGATAAACAAAAACTTCTGAATGAGCAACTTCAAAATGCTACCCAATCAAAACTGGTATTCTTTACAAACGTGTCACATGACCTTCGCACACCCTTGACGCTTATCTCGGAGCCCGTTGCACAACTCGCCTCGGCCAATAATCTCACGCCACAACAACACACGCTCATAAAAATAGCCGACAAAAACGTCAGAATTCTCCAACGTTTAATCAACCAGATACTCGATTTCCGCAAATACGAAAATGGGAAATTAAATATCAAATTGTCGGAAGTCGACTTTAATAAATCTATTCGAGATTGGTTGGAATCGTTCTATGCCGTTGCCCGAAAAAGAGACATAAAACTAAATTTAGCCGGGCCGTCCACAGATAAGCCACTCCCGTTGGCCATCGATGCGGAAAAGATAGAACGAGTGTTTTTCAATCTACTCTCCAATGCATTCAAATACACGCCCGACAACGGCACAATCACAGTCTCTTATGACTGCGACGGGAAGACTCTCACGTTCAAAGTCGCCGATACCGGCGAAGGCATCAGTGAACGAGATCTCGGCAATATATTCGACCGGTTCTATCAAGTCGATCGCATTCACCCCAAGGGCTCCGGCATAGGTCTGTCACTGGCCAAAGCCTTTGTGGAACTCCACGACGGAACAATCTCCGTAGATAGCACGTTAAACAAAGGGTCGGTGTTCACGGTGACGCTACCCGTCCGACACATTGCCGAGACCACGGTTGATGTCGGTAAAATAATCGAGGATCGGGATGTCGAAGCCGAACTCGAAATTATCGATGCAAACATTACTTTCGATGCAAACAAGCCTATTGTCCTCATCATCGACGACAACAAGGATATACAAATGCTTGTCGGGGAATTGCTGAATAGCGATTACAACATCATTACGGCATCCAATGGCAAAGACGGGGTACGATTGGCCGCCAAATATGTGCCAGACCTTATCATCTGCGATGTCATGATGCCTGTGATGGATGGACTGGAATGTTGCAGGCGCATCAAAAACGAACTTTCCACATCGCATATCCCTGTACTGATGTTGACGGCATGCTCCATGGACGAACAACGAGCCCAAGGGTATGACAGCGGTGCCGACGGCTATCTTTCCAAACCGTTTAACAGCACCGTCTTGAAATCCAGATGTTCAAGCCTCATCGCCAATCGTAAACGCATAAAAGAACTGGGATTGTCATCGCCTATCTTAAAAGACGGGAAAACTTCTTCCGCCAAATTCAATCCGACAGAAGACATAGATAATGAATTTTACAGCCGTTTTTTAGACATATTCCAAGAAGAAATAGGCAATGCCAACTTAAACATCGATACCATAGCCTCTAAAATGGGGCTTGAACGTTCCCAATTCTATCGCAAAATAAAATCACTTACCAATTACGCACCTGTCGAGTTGATACGCCGGTTGAGGCTGCAACGAGGCCGGATACTCCTTACCACCACCGAAAAAACAATAAGCGAAATTGCCTACGAAATCGGGTTTTCCACCCCTGCATATTTTACGAAATGCTATCGGGATGCGTATGGAGAAACCCCTACCGATGTGCGGAACAACCTGACCAAATAAGCTCCGGCAAACAACTATCCCCATCGAAACACACAAAATTGCAAGAGTGCGCATTGTTCACCCAACAGCTATTAAAAATAAGGCATTTTATATCAAAAAACGTGCATTGTCTAAATTTTGATAGTTTGCACAACATTTGTTATAACTGGCAGAGCCTGTCGCAATTTAATTTTGCGATAGAAATTCTTACCAAAAATTTAATAACAATGAAAAGAACAATTCTCAGTGCGACATTGCTATTTATTATGGCAATCATGGCGCAAGCACAGAATATCACTGTGCATGGGACGGTCCTTTCAAAATCTGGCGGAGACCCTCTTATCGGCGCCTCCGTACTTTGTGAGACTACCCAAACCGGAGCCGTCATCGACATTGACGGGAACTTCAAAATTTCTGTTCCGGAAAATGCGACATTGAAATTTTCTTATGTCGGGTTCCATTCGACAGAAGCCAAAGCGACACCAGAGATGACTATCCGTCTGGAAGAAAATTCGAAACTCCTCGATGACGTTGTCGTTGTAGGTTATCAAACCGTTCGCAAAGCCGATCTTACCGGAGCCGTCGCGGTAATGGATATGAAAGAACCTTTGAGCGAAAACTCCGGTAACATCATGAGCTCTATGGCCGGACGATTGCCGGGTGTGAATGTGGTGCCCGATGCGGCTCCCGGCGGCACAGGCTCGATACGTATCCGGGGTATGTCGACAGCCAACTCGAGCAACGATCCTCTTTACATTATTGACGGTGTTCCTACCGACAATATCAACTGCATAAACCCAAGCGACATTGAATCGATGCAGGTCCTCAAAGATGCCGCCTCAGCGTCTATCTACGGGTCTCGTGCCGCCAACGGTGTCGTGGTCATAACCACGAAACAAGGTAAAGGCGACCGCATGACCGTCAATGTAAACTATGCGACAAACATACAGACTATTGCCAACAGATATGAAATGCTCGATGCAAATCAATGGGGAATAGCTTATTGGGCAGCCTCAAAAAACTCAAACATCGCGCCCTCTCACATCCTTTATGGTAATGGCGAGACTCCGGTACTCCAACAATTTATCGGCGGGAATACCAATTATCCCACGACAAACACCGACTGGCAGGATCAAGTTTATCGTACGGCTTGGACCAACAACCTCACCGCATCTATTTCAAACAACACAGACAAGGGGTCGGTAATGTTCTCGCTCAACTATATCAATCAAGACGGAAATATCGAGGAAACATTTTACGAACGCTATTCGGCACGTGTCAATTCGCGATATGACTTCAACAAATATATTACCGTGGGCGAAAACCTTGTGGTCGCTCACTGGAAAAACCGGGGCGTAGACGTTTCTGGCGATCGGGGTATCCCGTTTACGGCCATGAGTCAGCATCCGGCACTGCCTGTGCGTGGCATTAATGGAGATTGGGCTCGTCCCCTCGAATTGATAGCCTCGGACCTTGCCAATCCCGTGCAACTTATCGATAATGCCAAGGATAACGATCTCGCATCGTGGCGTATTTTAGGGAATGCCTATCTGGAAGTAAAACCCATCGACGGGCTTGCTCTCAAAACCAATATCGGTATCGAACATAGCCAATACTTCAATAACACGCTCGGTCGTACCGTAAACCCCGGCGATGTAAACAGCATGTCGAGTGTTTACGGTCAAGGCGATACATGGACATGGACCAATACCGCAAATTACGACAAGACATTTGCCGAAAAACACCATTTGACCGTATTGCTTGGAACCGAAGCTATCAGTTACACATTCCGCGATCTCTCAGCTTCGCGCGAGGGCTATGCTTTTGAAGATTCCGACTATATGCAGATCGGTGCCGGTACTGGTACCCGAAACAACGGAGGCAGTAAAAGCCAATGGGCCGTATTCTCTCTGTTCGGTAAAGTTGACTACAATTACGCCGACCGTTATCTGGCATCATTCACGATACGCCGCGATGAAAACTCACGTTTCGCCAAAGATTATCGCGTCGGCATATTCCCAGCCTTTTCACTCGCATGGCGGCCCACACAAGAAGCATTCTTCCCCCAAAACAATATTCTTAACGATTTGAAGATCCGTTATTCTTGGGGACAAAACGGTAACGCCAATATTCCTTCGCTTTATCCAGCTTATTCGACCTATATTTTCAACACCGGTAACGGAGCTTACGACATAAGCGGTACCAACTCGTCGACAACTTCCGGCATCACACTATCCAGCACCGGCAACCCTAAGTTGAAATGGGAGACTACCTACCAACATAATATCGGTGCCGACCTCCTGTTCTTCAACGGCTCTCTGGGACTGAGTGCCGACTACTATATCAAAAAGACAAAAGATATGCTTACAATACCGCCTGCACTCGATGTCGCAGGAGAAAATGCTGCCATGTGGCTGAATACCGGTTCGATGGAGAACAAAGGTTGGGAAGTAACGCTGAACTATAACAGTCCCCAATATGGCGACTTCTCTTGGAACAGCTCTCTCAATGTATCTCAATACAAAAATAAACTCATCAATCTCAACTCCCGTCAGAATTTTATCGGGGGAGACCAACGGCTCATTCCGGGGCAGCCGATGGGCGTCTACTACGGATATGTGTGTGACGGTATATTCCAAAATGAAATAGAAGTGGCCAACCATGCCACACAAAGCGGAGCAGCTCCCGGCCGACTTATCTACCGAGATCTTGACGGAAACGGTGTAATTGATGACAACGACCGTTGTATCATCGGGGACCCGAACCCCGATTTTTCAATGGGTCTGAACTTGGCGTTCAAGTATAAGAGTTTCTCGCTTGATATGTTCTTTGCCGGAGATTTCGGATTCGACATTCAGAACCACATGAAACGCCAGTTGCTTTCGATGAACTATGGCAACCTGTCCACCAACCGTGGTGCCGGCATTCTTAACGCATGGACTCCGACCAATACCGACACCGATATACCGGCATTGTCGTTGACCGATGACAACAACGAAAGCCGTTTCTCGACCTACTATGTGGAAAATGGCTCTTACATGAAGATGAAATATTTGAAACTTTCTTATTCTCTCCCCCAGAATATCATCAAGAAAATAGGAGCTTCCAACCTTGAAGTTTACGGGCAGATCGAAAATGTATTTACCCTCACATCCTATACGGGGCTTGATCCTGAGCTTCTCCCCGGAGAGTATGGCGCACGTATTGATAATGGTGCATATCCCCGTCCCCGCACATTTACCGTGGGTTTGAATTTCCAGTTCTAACATGTAAAACAACGAACCATGAAGATGATAAAAAACATAGCAAAAAAAGCATTATTTGCTGCGGCGATCCTTTCAATGGGCATGACTATAACCTCATGCGAAGACATGCTCGACACCAAACCGCAAGGTATGTTTACCGACGAACAAATCGGCGACGACGAGGCTCTCGACCTGATGACCTCGGCCTACGCAACACTCCTCAACCACTATTTCGGCAATAACGAATCTTTTGCCGGTCCTATCAACAACTGGGTATTCGATGTCCGATCGGACGATGCCCTCAAAGGGGGCGACGGTGTGACCATGGAAGGCTATATCCACCAGCTTGAAATCGGCAACGTGCAAAGTGACAATGATGTAGCCAATTTCAAATGGCGAAACAATTACTTCTCCATCAGCCGTTGCAACACGGCAATCCGAGGCATACAGGCTTCCGGTTCAATTTCCGACAAAGAAAAGGCCTCGTTTATAGCCGAGATGAAGACACTCCGTGCATACTACTACTTCGATATGTTGCGTATCTTTGCCAAGTTCCCTTATTTCGACGAGACTGTTGAAAATCCCAGCGAATGTAGGGCCGATGAATATTCACGCGACCAGATTGCCGAATTCATCAAACAAGACTTGCGCAACTGCTACGAAGTCCTTCCTGAGAATCAAGAAGAGGTAGGACGTTTCAACCGATATGTAGCTGCGGCCCTCCTCGCCCGTGTCGATTTGTTCACCTCAGACTGGACCGAAGCCGAAAAATATGCCGGATATGTAATCAACAGTCATAAATACGAGCTCTATCCCAACTTCCTCGATATGTCTAAACCCGAGTACAACAACCAATATGAATCGATATTGGCGATCCAATTCTCATCGGCCAACTCTTCCGACCAATACAACTTCAACAACTGCTTGAACTGTACATGGTCCGAAGGGAACCTCTATGGCAATGGCGATGATTTCTATCTGGCTTCGCAAAATCTCGTGAATGCGTTCCGAACCGATGCAAACGGGCTTCCTTATCTCGATGGCGCCCCCGATGACAAAAATGTCGACAGGGCCGACTTTGAAGGGAATATCGACCCCCGTCTCGATTTTACCGTAGGCCGTATCGGAATGCCGTGGCGTTCTCATCAATATAATGAAAAATGGTGCCGCAATTTCGACCTTTACGGGCAATATTCAGGCAAAAAACCCTATCCTGCACCAGAATCGCCTTATGTCAAACCCGGTATCGTTCCTTGGGGTGCATCTTCTCTCAACGGACTTCTTATCCGTTATGCCGACGTGATGCTCATGAAAGCTGAAGCTCTTATCGAGCAAAATAAAGACCTCGAAGAAGCTCGGACTCTTATCAACGATATACGTCGTAAAGCGGCCCGCTCGGTCGATGCTTCGTATGAGCCGATCGATTGCAATCCCATGTTGGCAAACTACAAAGTGAGCGAATATCCTGCCACAGGATGGAATCAAGAGTATGCACGCAAAGCCGTGCGAATGGAACGCCGTCTCGAACTGGCCATGGAAGGCTTGCGCTGGTTTGATCTCGTGCGCTGGGGCAATGTCGTAGAAACGATGACTGCCTACTATGCTTCCGAAAGTAAAATAAGGTCTTATTATCAAGAAGCCAGTCTCTCGAGCGACGATATATATTTCCCGATTCCTGTAAATCAAGTTGACAATGCAGGTGACTTATATAAATAACCCATTAAACCAGAACGCAAAATGAAAAAAATATCTTTATACGGCATCTTCATACTGCTTGCCATGATATGCGGTATGGCCGGTGCATGTTCGGATTTCGAACCGACAGGTTATACCGAAGTTCCAACATTGCAAAAGGTGAGTAACTTGAAAGCCGACATCGACGGCTACGTTGTTAATCTTTCATGGGATCTTCCAACCCAAGAGGGACTCGAGGGTGTGTTGCTGATTACCAACGGCAACTCGTCGAATCCCACACGTCTCGACGGGAATGTAACCTCCTATTCGATTCAGGGACAACCTATGGAAGAAGAATATCTCTATACGGTTAAAGTGCTGTATGAGGGCGGTTATGTCTCCGAAGGTGTGTCGATATCGGCAATTATCCCCTATGTAGAACTAGCCAATGTGACGGATTTAGAGGCCTCGGTAAATGGACGTACCGTTACGCTCAGTTGGACACTTCCCTCCGAAGAAGGCGTTACTGCGGTCAAGGTCATCAGAGATGGCGACGTCGATGCTGCTATCGTGATAGATGGTCTTGCCACTTCGTGCGAAATGAAAGGCCAACCGATGGATAAAGAAATAACCTATACGGTCGCTGTGGTATATGACCAATATTATACCTCGAAAGGTTCTTCTATCAAAGTGATGATACCTTATATTACACCGAAGATGGGCTACTTGATGACTGCCGCTACGATTCAGGATCTCCCCGATGACGATGAACGAGCTGCCGCAGCATGGTTCATTGAACAAGAAAATGCCGAACTCATTCAACCGTCGCAACTTGCCGACTTGGATGCCGACATATATCCGGTTCTTTGGATTATGATCGACCGGGTGGGACAGCCTATCGGCTGGGAGAATCTCCCCTCAGAGATCACTTCTGAAGAGACTATAACCGCACTTCGCCAATATTCGGCCAACGGCGGTAGCCTATATCTCTCGAACATGGCTACCCAACTGACGATTCCCCTCGGTTTTGTTCCGTCCGAGATGTCGCCCACAGTATACGGGAACGGCGATGGCGGAACCGGCGATGATGTATGGACGATCAACCCCTATCTGGGCTGGGATTTCCGCAATGGAAGTGATCAGGGGTTCTACGACCGTACTTCGCATGTCGTTTACACAAGCCTTACCCTTGAAGACCCCAATGGCTACGGGTACAACAGCCTCCCGCTCATCGGCCCCGGCCAACGCGAAGACCACAACTGTCTATGGGATTGCAACGTATATGGCAAAGGAAATTATCCCGACGTGATAAAGAACTTCGAGGTGACTACAAACTCACTGGTTCTCGCCACTTGGGGCCATGTTCGCGACCACTGCGTGGCCGGTCTTGTGGAATTCTACGCCAATGCCGAGCATGGTCGTTGCATTGCCAATGGTTTTGCTGCTTATGAGTGGAATCAAAACTCGGGTGTAAATCCCTACCAGCATAATATCGAACAATTGACCAAGAATATTCTTGATTATCTGAAATAATAATATAACTTAGCACCTGATGACGTGCCGCTTGGATAACGGCACGTCATCGGTATAATATCAAGCCAAACTTCAATGAATCACGTAAAGTCAATCTCAATTTTTATAGCCACGATGTCGGCGCTGTCGTTAAATGCCGAACGGGTAGCCCATTTCCCCATGGAGGCCAAGTCGGGACAGATTGAAGAGAGTATCAGCGGAGATAAATTTGCTGTCGAAGGGAACTTCTCGCCCGAGAATGTCGATGGAGCAGTCGGATATGCTTTACGGTTCGATGGCTATACATCTCACGTAGAGGCTCATCTGGGAGACATCATTGCCACCGACTCGAAACAGATGACGATTTCTGTATGGGTGGCTGTACCTTGTTACCCGATTATCCAGATAGATACCGACACGTCGGAGAAAACACCTATCATCACTTGTCTCGACAAAGATAAAAAGATGGGATTCGGGTTCTATCTCGGATTCAACGGCCAATATAGTTTCAACACTTATGTAGGAGGATGGCCTGTAAATATAGAGGTGAATACACCACTGCCCACCTATCAATGGAACAATTTAGTCGCGGTTATCGACTGCGAAAACCGCTTTGTCAAACTTTACAACAATGGCATTGAGGTCGGCTCGAGCAAGGCCAACGGTTCCATCTCTTTCGTTTCCGGGCCCCTTTATATGGGACAAGGGACCGAAACCCGCTTGTCGGGGCCTTTTGAATTGATGTCGTTCAATGGAGTGCTCGACGAGGTATCGATATGGAATGAGGCAAAGCCTTTGACCGAAATCCAAACATGGCAACCCGAAAATGCGCCGGACCTCAATATTCCCTTTTCTCGGTTTGCCGAAGATCTACTGCGGCCTCGCTTCCACGGAATGCCCGCTGCCGGATGGACCAATGAATGTCACGGCATGTATTACTCCGATGGCCGTTACCACCTGTTTTTCCAAAAAAATGGAGATGGCCCGTACATGGCACGATTGCATTGGGGACATATTTCAAGTGAGAATCTATACGATTGGAGAGAAGAAAAGATTGCTATTGCTCCCGGCGACTGGTATGATATAAAAGGCTGTTGGAGCGGATGTGTATTTACCGATGAGGTCATTACGGAAGGGAAACCCAATATTCTCTATACGGCTGTCGACTATGCCAAAGCCATGATTGCTCAGGCCGAACCGCAATCCGACAACTTGAACGAGTGGGTAAAAACAACCGAAAATCCCATTATCGGCAACCGCCCCAACGGATTATCCGACGACTTCCGCGACCCTTACTTTTTTAGAGATGGCGACAACGCTTATATCATTGTGGGATCTTCTAAAAATGGAATAGGAACAACAACCCTTCATCGTTACAACCCGTTGACCGGAATGTGGAGCAACAATGGCGATTTATTTTTTACAGGCTCTTCCGTAGCCGATGACGGGACTTTCTGGGAAATGCCCAACATCACCCAAATGCCCAATGGGAAATGGCTGTTTACAACCACTCCTCAAAGAACCGCAAAAGGCGTCCACACCCTGTATTGGACAGGCTCGATTGCCGATGACGGGAAATTTGTCCCCGATGCAAATTCTTCCAAACCCCGTCTTGTTGAACTGAACTCCAGAGATGGATTCGGGCTCCTTTCTCCCACTTTGTACAAGCACAACGATAAGGTGATCGTACTCGGTATTGTCCCTGATAAATTACCTTCTGTGACAAACTGGAATTTGGGGTGGGCACACTGTTACTCATTGCCCCGAGAATGGTTGCTGGACGAAAACGGAACGTTGTTGCAGAAACCGTATGAGGGGTTGACCGGATTACGGACCGCCACCCTATTTTCTCGCAATAGCTTCGAGTTGAACGGTACACTCGACCTCTCGCCTGTAAATGGCCGCTCTGTTGAAATATGCGGCACATTCGAAGTCGGCACTACCGATTTTGGGTTCAATATATTCAAGAATGGGAATGCGGCAGCCGTCATTTCATACGATCCTGCATCAGGCGAATTGATTGCCGATTTCAGCGCTTTGCCCCGATTGACGAACGACGAGGGTGTTTATAATGGCATTTATCGCTGCCCTTTGCCCGAAAAACCGACCATCGGCAGTACTCTGAAAATAAATCTATTCATAGACCACTCGATTCTCGATATATTCATAAACGATAAATGGGCAACCTCGATCCGTGTATTCCCCACTGAGGCCGAAGCAAATGGCGTTGAGGTTTTCTCATCATCATCACTAAAAATAAAGGATTTAAAAGCTTGGATTCTTGCCGCCAATTCGACAGGATCCGGCATAGATTCTGTCTGGTCTGACAACGAGAGTCAGACCAACAACTATGTTGATGTCTTCAATCTTCAAGGTATAAAAATCCGATCAAACGTAGCAAGGGATATTGCCACCGAAAATTTGCCGAATGGAGTCTATATCGTCGGAGACAAAAAGGTTATTTTGAGATAACTATCTGATAATTAACATGCGTCAACTTCCCCAATAAGACAACCGCGAAATTTTCAAAAAAAGTTTAACCCGGGTTCTTCAGAAACGTTGTAATCCTGTTTTTCAATTGCCTCTTGTTGGTTCCTCCTTAAATAACCCTCATAATCTCAACATTAGGAAATCTAAAAATAAATCGTATCTTTGCTAAAAACAAGGGAATTTATGAGTAAAATAGCAAAAACAATAGTATCTGCCGTATTGGTATTATTGGGTATTTTTCTGTGTTTTTCGGTAAATTGGGGGAAGAGCCTCGAAGGGTTTCAAGGAATTTGGGAGGAATCACCTCGTTTGAGTTATCTTTTTACCATCAGCGGCACGCTCATTGGAGCCATAGGTATATTTTGGACCCACAATTTCTATGAATACAGAGTCAAAACAATCAGGTTTATCGCCTTGATAGCATTTATCGTTTTGTTTATGCTGGCCTGCGGGAGTGACAACTACCTGACAAAGTTGATGAAGTTTCTTTGGGCCTCGGAAACTCCGGGCTTTTTTGGACTTCTGCAAAGCATCGTCTTGATGGCATACAACCTCATCGTCGCATTTTTCGTCATCTTTTCAATCTGCGGTATTGGCTCTGACGGCATATTAGGAGAGCAGAACTCTCGCATGATGAAAATCGAAAGTATCATAGGTACAATCGCTCTCCTTTGGCCCATCAAACCTGTCGTAGGGACTGCATTCAGCGTCATATGGAAAATCCTATCCGGATTATGGTGGATAGTCGTTCCCCTCGGGATTATATTGCTGATGGGGTCAGGAAAAAGAAGTTCCAGCGGCAGTGGTGGTGGGAACAACAGCTATGGACCATACGGTTCCGAGATTCCCTACGATGCAAAAGTCACTCAACATGCCGCCGGCAGCGACGATATTATAACTGTCGAAGGTATAGGAACACTTATCAGAACAGACTACTACGAAAAGTATAAGAGCTATTATTGGCATAGTGGCGTGAACAAGAGCAAGCGCTATACTTACAAATTGAAGTCTTACTATCCCATCAAAAACCCCTATGGATATGGGGAGTGACCGTAATCAATCGAAGATAACACCGGGATTCATTTCGGCAGGCGAACGCCAATTTACGTCATAGTCGGTCTTCAAAATTCTTCGCAACACGGGCCAATAGGCATGACAGAACCCCATTCCCTTAGGTATGTCGGCAAGTTCGCGATGGGCTTTTTCTTCGGCATCGGCTATCACTTCATATAATTACACATACGGATGATAGCGGGAATCATCGACTTCGTGATAATCCCGAAGCCATGCCAACGCCTCTGCGGAGCCAAGGTCGGCAGCATATTCCATATATTTTGCGACGATCTCGAGCATCTCGGGCTGCTGCTCTTCTATGGCTTCGGCCACTCTAAAAGCCGCATCAGCATCTTCGGAGCTGTCGGCCAAGTCTTGGGTATCGATAATAAGCATCACCGGCTTCCCCTCGATATAGTCCCACTCGCAGAGGAGAGTCGAAAAAGAGCGTAAATCATACGTTTCCTCCCCTTCCTTCACCGGCTCACGACCAACGACAAGATAGATATTCTTTTCTTTATGTAGAACAACTACGAAATGGCTTACAGATTCTACCTTAATGTCGAGCCAAGGGATAAGACTCCCATCCATACGGGGGTGTATGACTCCGAGATTACACCCTTCTACCACCTCTTCCCGCTGAAACACTTCGGTTGCTCCCTGATGCGTGACGGTCAATATATCCCACGTGGGCATCATCTCAGGCAACAACACAATGTTCACTCTGCAAGACGCATAACTCAACCCTATTTCACCCGAGGACCAAGAATTTTTTTTGTTTGAAGGATATTTTTTCGAACCATACCGGCTCGTTACCTGCACTGCTGCTCCACCATCTACACTCTGCACATGGATAGAGTTGACATATTCACGATAACTCCCCGGGAAAAGAGAGTTTACATATACCCCTTTGTCCAAATCTAAAGGAGAAACATTGTAATGGTCTCGCGAAACAATGCCTAACGCATTTGTTTCAAGAGTAACGGATAAAATCATGACGATAAAATTATGGCTCTAACATTGGAAAAATCATTACGGTTGAGCGCCTCCCGCTCAATTAAAAAGCACAAGACACCAAAATCGACGAAATTATAGTCATAATCATTGCCCGACATCGAGTCCATCATCAGGAGCAGCTGCCAACCTTCACAAGGAGAGGGCCAATCTTCCCACTCCAAATGACCGGTCCGCCCGAACATTTGCAATTCGGGTTCTTCGAGATTTGGTCTTTCGCTATTGAAAGTCAAACCGATAGCTTTCGGCTCGTCCTGTTCGAAAAAGAGTTCTCTACAACTCCGTAGCTCGCCCATCTTCTCTTCCGGGACATAAATCACCCGACAGACTTTGTTGTCGGAAATATCCATGCCAATCAACGGTTCGTCCCAATTACCGCAATAGTACGCAATGTCGGCAAAAAAGAGCAAGAGGCCCTTGCCAGCCGGCTGCAAAGGAAGGTCCGCAAGATTAATCTGGCAAATCAATGTCAATGCATACGACTCCCCCTCCTCCTCTATCTGCGGGATAGCGATATCCGGCGGGAGATCGGGATAACCGAACCAATGACTGCTACCCAAAGGAGGATTGTCAACAGCCTCCCCCAAATGAATATATATCGGCGATTGTGCTTTCATATTATCATTACATTAAATACTCGCCCCCTATACCAGATTTCCTGAAAAATACGTCTCGATCTGTCCCGATTGGTTCTTAACCGTAGCCTCCGAACGAAACATTTGCTATGAACAATTCGAATTTGGCATATATCACATATAACGAAAGGGAAGTACAAAAACAACCGGGAAACACGGTTTTCAAGTTTGCTTTTGTCGGACTGCTCCCTATATTTTACAAATATATCGAATTAATTTAATACTTACAAACACAACTTTTAGAAAACTATATTTCATGCGCCATACGATTACAGATAACTTCCTCCATTCCGACTTGTTTAACTTCACATTTTTCCACCACGGGTTATCGCTTTTATGTCGAATTTTCTATATATTTGCAAATAATGAGATACGGCCCGGCACAGACATATGAGGAATATGAGATTTCCGTTTGTCTCGGCATATGCCTCTCTCCCTTTTAGAACAAAAACCTAAACAGATACCAAATGGAAAGACGAATCGTGGAGTGCGTCCCCAATTTCAGCGAGGGTCGTGATAAGGAAATCATACGAAAAATTGTAGAAGCGATCGAGGCCTCCGGAGGCGTGAAGGTCCTCGATGTCGACCCGGGAGAAGCAACTAACCGCACGGTCGTAACCTTTGTCGGCGAGCCCGAAGCAGTTGTCGAGGCCGCTTTTGCGGGTGTGAAGCGTGCCGCCGAACTGATAGACATGCGCCACCATAAAGGTGCGCATCCGCGCATGGGAGCAACCGACGTGTTGCCATTGGTCCCCGTCTCGGGGATTACACTTGAAGAGTGCGTCCCGCTGGCTCGGGATTTGGCCCGACGCATCGCAGACGAATTACACATTCCCACATATTGCTACGAATCGGCGGCATTACGTCCGGAACGTCGCAATTTGGCCGTCTGTCGTGCAGGCGAGTACGAAGCACTCCCGGACAAACTCGCCCATGAAAATACCGAGCCCGATTTCGGAGCTCGACCTTACGACGAAACCATAGCTCGCACCGGAGCCACCACCGTAGGAGCTCGCGATTTTCTTATTGCCGTAAATTTCAATCTCAACACAACCTCTACGCGCCGAGCCAACGCCATTGCGTTCGATGTGCGCGAAAAAGGCCGGCCCGTACGTGAAGGTAATCCGATTACAGGTCCGATTGTAAAAGACGACGACGGAAATCCCGTCATGCGTCCCGGCACGCTCCCGGCCACAAAAGCAATCGGGTGGTATATCGAAGAATATGGTATCGCACAAGTATCGATGAATCTGACCGACATATCCCGCACTCCTTTGCACGTTGCCTTCGACGAGGTCTGCCGAAAAGCCGAGGCGCGAGGAGTGCGTGTCACGGGGACCGAGATTGTAGGTCTTGTACCGAAACGTGCACTGCTCGAAGCCGGCCGTTACTTTCTACGTAAACAGCATCGATCGACAGGCATAACCGAAGAGGAAATCGTACGTCTGGCCATAAGGTCTATGGGACTCGACGACTTGAAACCGTTCAATCCCGACGAGAAGGTAATCGAGTATCTTCTCGAATCGGAGAACCGGAGACAACACCTTATCGATATGACCTGCAAAGACTTTGCCGAGGAGACGGCCAGTGAATCGCCAGCTCCGGGAGGAGGTTCCATATCGGCTTATATGGGAGCCTTGGGCGCCGCTCTCGGAACGATGGTAGCCAACCTCTCGTCGCACAAAGCCGGTTGGGACGAGCGCTGGGAGGAGTTTTCCGACTGGGCCGATCGTGGACAGGCCTTGCTAAAAGAGCTTTTGCATTTGGTAGACGAAGATACCGAAGCCTTCAACCGCATAATGGCCGTATTTGCCATGCCGAAAAACTCCGATGAAGAGAAAGCGGCCCGCAGTACCGCCTTGCAGGAAGCGACGCTCTATGCCACACAAGTACCTTTGCGCACGATGAAGGCAGCCATAAAGGTATTTCCCATTGTACAAGCTATGGCCGAGGTCGGGAATCCTAACTCCGTCTCCGACGCAGGTGTCGGCGCCCTTGCGGCTCGCAGTGCCGTACTGGGAGCCTGTCTGAACGTAAAAATCAATGCCGCAGGGCTCAAAGATCGTGCTACGGCCGATGCGTTGGTTACCGAAGCCGAAAGTCTGGCCTCCGAAGCCGTACGCCTTGAAACGGATATACTCGGCATTGTCGAGCAAAAGATAAAAAATTAAAACCGCACACCTATGACTTTAACAGAATTTCAAGCCGATATCCGTGCGGGCATTCCCGACAAACTGCCCGACGCGAAACCCTACGACAAAAGTATCAACCATGCGCCAAGGCGCAAAGACATTCTCACTCCAGAAGAAAAGGAGTTGGCCCTGCGCAACGCCCTTCGTTACTTCCCGGCGAAGCATCATGCCATGCTGGTACGGGAATTTGCCGACGAATTACGCGAATACGGCCGAATATATATGTACCGTCTGCGTCCCGATTATGAGATGTATGCACGTCCGATAGAGGAGTACCCGGCGAAATGCCGTCAAGCGGCAGCTATCATGCTGATGATTCAGAACAATTTGGACAAGGCGGTGGCCCAACACCCTCATGAACTCATTACTTATGGCGGGAACGGTGCTGTATTCCAAAACTGGGCACAATACCGCCTGACCATGAAATACCTCTCGGAGATGACCGACCGCCAAACATTAGTCATGTATTCGGGCCACCCGTTGGGACTCTTCCCCTCACACCCCGATGCTCCCCGCGTCGTGGTAACAAACGGTATGGTGATACCCAACTATTCAAAACCCGACGACTGGGAGCGCATGAACGCAATAGGAGTTTCGCAATACGGACAGATGACAGCCGGCTCCTACATGTATATCGGGCCACAAGGCATCGTTCACGGCACGACGATTACAGTGATGAATGCCGCACGCAAACGGTTCTCGGCCGAACGTACATCACCGCGCGGCATGCTCTTCGTCTCGTCGGGTCTCGGAGGAATGTCGGGCGCACAAGCCAAAGCCGGCAACATATCGGGAGTCGTCTCGGTCATTGCCGAAATAAACCCCAAAGCCGCTCACAAACGCCACGAACAAGGATGGGTAGATGAATTGCACGACTCGCTCGACAAGTTGATACCGCGCATTCGCAAAGCCGTGGCAGACCGCGAAGTGATTTCGCTGGCTTATATAGGCAATGTCGTAGACCTTTGGGAACGGCTCGCCGCAGAGCGAATCAAGGTCGATCTCGGTTCCGACCAAACCTCGCTGCACAACCCGTGGTCGGGAGGATACTATCCCGTTGGATTGAGTTATGAAGAGTCGAACAGAATGATGGCCGAAGAACCGACACGATTCCGCGAATGCGTACAGGAATCGTTACGACGTCAGGTCGAAGCCATCAACCGCCTCACGACCGATGGCATGTATTTCTTCGACTACGGCAACGCCTTCCTGCTTGAAGCATCGCGTGCCGGTGCCACAGTGATGGGAGAAAACGGACGTTTCCGATACCCCTCCTACGTACAGGATATCATGGGGCCGATGTTTTTCGATTACGGATTCGGCCCATTCCGTTGGGTCTGTACCTCCGGCCGCGCCGAAGACCTTGCCACAAGCGACCGACTGGCTGCCGAAGCTCTCGAAGAGATTTGCCGGAAGGCCCCGGACTCCATACGCGGACAATTGGAAGACAACATACATTGGATTCGTGAAGCCGGGCACAACAATCTCGTCGTGGGATCCCAAGCTCGCATTCTGTATGCCGATTGCGAGGGCCGCACAAAGATTGCCCTTGCCTTCAACAAGGCGATTGCCGATGGGCGCATCTCGGCTCCGATTGTATTGGGGCGCGACCACCACGACGTATCAGGAACCGATTCGCCTTACAGAGAGACGTCGAACATCTACGATGGCTCCAACTTTACAGCCGACATGGCAGTGCAGAATGTAATCGGCGATGCCTTCCGTGGTGCGACATGGGTGTCGCTCCACAATGGCGGCGGAGTCGGTTGGGGCGAAGTGATAAACGGAGGCTTCGGCATGGTAATCGATGGTTCGGAAACCTCTGAGCGCCACATACGCGAGATGCTGTTCTGGGATGTAAACAACGGTATCACCCGCCGCAGTTGGGCTCGTAACGACGGAGCAGTAGAAGCTATACGCCGGGAGATGGAGCGTACCCCCGAGCTTCGCGTCACACTGCCCCATTATGCCGATGACGAAATCATACGCAACGTATTAACCGAAAACCTATAAAGCGCCTTAACCATGGAATGTCACTACATTTCGACAGAACGGCTGACAATCGCCCGTTTGCAGGAGATTCTCGACCGTAAACTGCCAATCGCCCTGAGCGATGAGGCCCGCAGACGTATTGTACGCTGCCGCGAATACCTCGACCACAAAATAAAAAATTCCGAACAACCCATCTACGGTATCACAACCGGCTTCGGCTCACTGTGCGACATCTCGATCGGCGGAGACGAACTGGCCCAGTTGCAACGTAATCTGGTCATGTCACATGCCTGCGGCACGGGCGAACAAGTACCATCGGAAATCGTACGCCTCATACTGCTGCTCAAAATACAGTCGCTCTCTTACGGATATTCCGGTGTACAACTTCATACCGTCGAGCGACTGATTGAGTTTTACAACCGCGATATACTTCCTGTGGTATATCAACAAGGCTCTTTGGGGGCCTCGGGTGACCTCGCCCCTTTGGCTCATCTGAGCCTTCCTTTGCTCGGACTTGGCGAAGTGGAATACAAAGGTAACCGACGTCCTACCGCCGAAGTTTTGGAAGAGTTGGGGTGGCAATCCTTGGAATTGCAATCAAAAGAGGGTTTGGCACTGCTTAACGGCACCCAGTTCATGAGCGCTTACGGCGCATGGTCGCTCATGGCCGCCCGCCGTCTGAGCAATTGGGCCGACCGTATCGGAGCTCTCTCGCTCGATGCTTTCGACGGACGTATAGAACCATTCTGCGACGATGTGCATCTAATTCGGGCCCATCGCGGCCAGCTCTCTACTGCACGCGCCATGCGCCAACTGTTAGAGGGTAGTGAGCTCATAAACCGCCCCAAAAAACATGTACAAGACCCCTATTCGTTCCGCTGCATGCCGCAGGTACACGGGGCGACAAAAGATACAATCGACTATGTGGAGAGCGTACTCGAAACGGAAATCAACTCACCTACCGACAATCCGACGGTATTCCCCGAAGCCGACCTTGTGGTTTCGGCGGGCAATTTCCACGGACAGCCAATAGCTTTAGCGATGGATTTTCTGGCAATAGCCCTCGCCGAATTGGGCAATATCTCCGAACGAAGAGTCTACAAACTCATATCCGGCACCCGAGGTCTCCCGAAATTCCTCGTAGTGAACCCGGGACTCAACAGCGGCTTCATGATTCCGCAATATACGGCCGCCTCCATTGTCAGTCAGTCGAAAGGGCTTTGCATGCCCGCATCGATAGACTCCATACCGTCGTCGCAAGGGCAGGAAGACCACGTAAGCATGGGCTCCAATGCCGCGACGAAACTCTATCGCGTAGCGCTTAACACAGAGCGCGTACTTGCCATCGAATTGTTCAACGCCGCACAAGCCCTCGAATTCCGCCGTCCAGCACACACCTCGCCCGAGTTGGAACATTTCGTTTCCGACTTCCGTCAATCGGTGCCATTTATCGACAACGATACAGTAATGTATCCACATATCGAAGCCGCGGTCCAATTCATACAGAGACGATGAAAACACTCATAGACAACATAGGTTGCCTCTTTGGTATCGAACGATACGGACGACTGCGGCTGTGCGGCGAGGAGATGGGCCGTATGGAGACGCTTGAAGAGGCGTGGCTGCTTGTCGAAGAGGATCGCATCGCTGCTTTCGGCACTCGTGCGGAAGGTGTCCCGACCAATGTCGGCCGTCGAATCGATGCCTGCGGAGGAATGCTTTTCCCGTCATTCTGCGACTCGCATACACACTTGGTCTATGCAGGAAGCCGCGAGCAGGAATTTCTGGACAAAATCAACGGTCTCTCTTATGAAGAAATCGCCCGCCGCGGCGGAGGCATACTTAATTCGGCCGACCGCCTGCATGCAACCTCGGAAGATGAACTCTACCACACGGCAATGGAGCGGATAAGAGAAATTGCAACAATGGGCACAGGCTGCGTAGAGATAAAAAGCGGTTATGGCCTTTCGACCGAAGACGAACTGAAAATGCTTCGTGTCATTCGACGTATCCGCGAAAGCGTTCCTCTCGAAATCCGGTCCACATTCCTCGGCGCACACGCTGTATCACGAGCCTATCGAGGTCGACAGGCAGAGTATGTCGATTTGGTATGCAACGAGATGCTGCCGGCCGTAGCCCGGGAAGGGCTGGCCGATTTCATCGACGTGTTCTGCGACGAAGGTTTCTTTACGGTAGAAGAGACTGAGCGTATTATCCATACAGGCCGACAACTGGGTCTACGCGCGAAGATACACGCCAACGAACTGGCCGTTTCGGGTGGTGTGCAGGTGGGAGTGCGTGGCGGAGCGCTTTCGGTCGATCACCTCGAATGTAGCGGAAGCGCCGAGATTGAGGCATTGCGCAACACAAATACGATACCTACATTACTGCCCGGAGCCGCATTTTTCCTCGGCATGAGTAATCCGCCGGCCCGCGAAATGATTCGTGCCGGCTTGGGAGTGGCACTCGCTTCGGATTATAACCCGGGCTCTTCACCGTCAGGAAATATGCGCATGGTTGCCGCATTGGGATCCATACGGTTACGAATGACTCCGCGCGAAGCCCTTTGTGCCTCCACGCTCAATGGAGCCTATGCCATGGGATTAAGCCACGACTTCGGATCGATTACTGTCGGCAAAGTCGCTAACTTTTTCCTGACACGGGCGATACCTTCGGTCGAGTTCTTCACCTATGCCTACCAGACTCCGTTGATAAAACATGTTTTCCTGCGGGGAGAAGAGCTGGCACATTGGGACACTCTTGTCGCTTGCGAATAAGAAAATCTTTTTGTAATTCTGGAAAACTTCTGTTAGTACCTTATACAAAGGACTTTGGGATAATTACCCGTTTTTGAGGTAATGACTTGGCAACGGTACAATCTGCTGCGTTCTACCTTGAATTGCTTTCAAGTAACTCGTTTCTGTGTACAAAAATAATAGAATAGTCCGATGCACACAAGGTACATCAAAGAAAAAGTTCGACTATTTTTTTAGTTTGTTTAATCGCATTACAATCGAAGTTTGACTTCTACCCATTTTGTTTGCAATATATTTGACACTCTTACCTTCATTGTGCAGTTTCAATAAAAATTGGTCTGCACTTCTTGTCCATCTTTTATTGGCGTTAGGGTGCTTTACATAGCTTTCTTCTGACACCTTTTCGGGGTGCAAGAATTCATCCACAAATACAGACGGGAAACGCTTATCGTATAATACAAGCGTTTTTATCTTAGCCCTTGTTATTGCAACATAGAATAATCTTCTTTCTTCTCCGTATGGGAATTGGTCGCTCTTAGTGAGCACATAGTTAAGCACAGGGTCGTCACTCACCTGTGATGGGAAACCGTATGTATCTTTATTGCATTGTAAGAGTATTACATAATTCGCTTCAAGACCTTTTGACTTATGTACGGTTAAAAACTCTATTTTTCGTCCTCCTATCACATAGTAGAATCTATTACCCTCTTTAATTGATTGGTACATAAAAGAGAGGTAGTAATCATCAAAAGAGTAACGCCCCAATAGGAATATTGATTTATCCGATGGAATAGAAGCTACAAGTTGCCCTATCGTATTGCAGTAATCTCGTCTATCATAAGCATAGAATTCCAACTCGGTTCTCATTTCTGAGCTGAACGAATGGATATTCTTTTGTATTTGGGCTTTATTGCGTTGTATAAAGTTCGACGATAAAGAAACCAAAGGCTCTCCAAATCTGTATGTCGTTTCAATCTTGTTTATCTCCGTTGTTCCAAAATATTCGGGGAATTGATTGAATAGAGCCATATCACTTCCCGAAAAACGATAAATAGACTGCCAATCATCACCCACACAATACAACTTTGCAGGAGGATTACCCTCTCGCAATACTTTCAAGAAGTTGTAACGGTCAACAGAAATATCTTGAAACTCATCCACTATGATATAATCATATTCAACAGGGTGTGAAGTACGACATATCTCAGTGGCTTGAAGAATAGCATCGGTAAAATCAATTTGGTTACTATCGCTTAACGCATTTATGTAGCGTTCATATACAGGTTGAAATATATTCTTGATGATAAACACACTTCGTTCATCATCTGCATTTTTGGCTTGTTTCAAAACCTCTTTAACTGATTTACAACTTGATTTTACCAATGTAACGAAAGTAACAACAAGTCGTATAAACGCCTTTTCCTGCTTGCTGCCTTTGGGTAGTATTAAATCGTATAACTCCTCATCGGTCTTTTCTTGAATTGGTACACCTGCTTCAGCTAATAGTTTACGGAGTTTATCCCTAATATCAGAATAATGAAAATCTGCACTTGATGTTACTAAAAGTTGTGTGCCAAATTTCTCGTGAGCAGTTTTCTTCCAAGTTATACCATCATTGTATTTCTGATTGGCTTCTTCGTAGGTTATACCCTTATCTTTTGCGAACCAAGCAGGAACAAGCCCGTGTTCATCAACTCCGAAATGTTCAAGATAGATGCGTTTGGTTACTCCTCCTTGCTTAAAATATATTGAGAAGTCGGGACGATATTGTGAGTGCATCTCATCTGCTAATTGATGTTCGTATGGTTCTTCATATCTGAATTTCACTCCCAGCGAGGACAAAGCAAAACATATTTTTTGTTCTTGTTCACTTCTCACATATATGGCTCTGCCGTCCATATCGGGAAACATCGCCTTTAGCTGCACATTCTTTAGTCCTGATAATTGCTCCCGTCTTTCATTCTTGCGTTGTTCCCAATCAGCCTCATTCGTTTGGTAATCAATAAAGTATTCCACTATACTTTTCTTGAAAGACGATTTATCTAACAATTTGTGATATATATCTACAAACAATGAATCTGTATTGTCGCAAATAGATGGTTTTGTACCTGTCGTTTTGCCTATAATATCAATGGCTAACTTATGGAATGTGTAGCCTTTCAATCCATTGGTCGCCATTCTTTCGGTTAGTTCGGCTGCTGCTTTGTTGGTATAACTGATAAGTAAAATTCTTTCAGGTGCTATACCCTTGATTTCGGTGAGATATTTAACCTTACCGACAATTGAAGAGGTTTTACCACTACCTGCACTGCTGACTACTAAACAATTATCCTCTTCTGAAACAATTGAGCGTCTTTGTTGCTTGTCTAATGGGTATTTTAGGCAATGGTCAAAAAAGTCCCTGTGCGTGTCAAGTAGAAAGGTTATAACACCATCATTGTGTTGTTTTACAAGTTTGTTGATTCTTCCAAAGTCGTTAATGAATTTGGATATGGTTTCTGATGGAGTGATGTTAAAGGCTTCAAGTTTCTTCAGAAGTGAATATGCCTCTTGGAAATGCACCTTATAATGATTGATGAAATCTTTTTCTTGCGTTGCGGAGATTACCCTGCCATAAAAGCCATTATTTAAGTCTGAGGGAATATCTATAAACGCCCCCTCCTTAAGAGCCGATAATCTCTCTTTTGCTTGCTCATAATTTGATTTCTCGCTATATGCAGATATATGGTTTAGCTTTTCTGCAAGCTCTTTGGATTTGTTTTTTAGGCGTGTTCGTACCATCGCTATTACAATAACCGAAATAGCAATTATACAAATTACCCAAATGAACAATGGCTGCATATTGGAAGTAATATTTATCTGAATCTTTCAATCCATCTATAATCATCACCCTTAGTACTCCACTGAAATTTCCACATATCACCTGTATTATCGTTTATAAGATAGTATTGATACATACTTGTCAGTGGCTGAATAGAGAATATACACCTTTCGTTATTTTCTACTAATTCGTATTTATTTATAGGAATACAAAATAGGTTGTCTAAATCTTGTGTACTATATTGAACTTGCCATAGTCGTCCATTATATGAGTCCAACAATATAAATGTCCACATGTTTTCAGTGGCAAACATCTGAAATCTATTAGTCCAATTTGACGACTTCTCAGGATATGCAAGAGAAAATATGTTGATTGGTGCAGCAAACATGTAATCCTCACCCTTGACACTAAACTGGACTTGCCAATTCTTACCTGTATATGTATCAAGCATTATGAATGTCCACATATTCTGTGTTTCATAAAGGCGAAATCGTCCTTCTTTATCTCCTAAAATTTCTCTCGCACTACAAATTTCCCAAGACTGACCATCATCTTGAATTTGTTGTACTTCGCCTGTCATTGTATTTAAGCGAAGTTGATTATGATAGTTCCGAGTCTTATACATTTTATAGACTTGAGCATATGATGTAGAAGCTATAACCATTAAAGCGAATAATACGAAAAGCTTTTTCATAATTCTGTTATGTTATTATTTGACAATTAACGGATTCATGTACCAGACACATTTTGAATAAGTCGCATACATAGGATACTAAATATCCTCTAAATCTTTTTGAATTTTAGTTTCTACATTTTGAGAATCACGATAACGAATCATTACCATACCCTCATAAAAACCAGAAGTCTTTTCTATCGATAATTCAATGTTTCCTCCTGTTACCTCCCAAGCACTACCCCAAACAACAGTTCCTTGATGAACTTCTGCCATTAAAGCTGTATTGGAATCCAAATGGGCAGGGTTCTTCTCTTTTGAAATAGTCGGATTGCCATATTTTCGGGTGTATAAATCTTTATAATAGTTATAAGTATTAACAAGCGTATTCCATTCACCACTTGGGTCAAACAACACAGCTACGGCAAATACACTTTTCCCATCATCTGTAGCTGTTACACCTATAGTTGCATTACGACCTGTAAAGTCTCCCATAAACAATGCAAGATTGTTTTCACTGCCAATAGAAGTGAATCCTTTAGCTTTTAACTTCTGACAAAATTCAGTCATACTTCCCTCAATGGGAATTCCCTTAAAGGTAAGGTGTTCGGAACTACTTTGAGCATACGATGTCAAAGCAATTAAAACAAATGCGAATGATACAATCAACTTCTTCATAATTTGTTGTATTATATTTAATAAACATTTTAGTCCAACCTACGAAAAAGCGTGAACTACAAAGCCACACTCTTACTTGAAGGTCGTAGGAAACCATAGATGCAGATGTAACAATAGTAGCCCACGCTATATGCGTGAGAACCACTATGCTATCCTTGCATCTAATTGAAAATTTCCTACGTTTTCAAGTACAAG
>CALUJQ010000020.1 GCA_944320995.1 uncultured Barnesiella sp.
ATTGGGGTTACGACCGACAACATCTTCCCCGTCATCAAAAAGTTTTTATACAGCGATCACGAAATATTTTTGAGAGAACTGGTCTCCAATGCCGTAGATGCTACTCAAAAGTTGAAGACATTGTCCTCATTCGGCGACTTCAAAGGCGAATTGGGAACGATGAACGTATCGGTATCTATCGATAAGAATGCCGGGACATTGACTATCTCGGACCACGGTATAGGTATGACCGCCGAGGAAATCGAGAAATACATCAATCAAATCGCTTTCTCGGGAGCCGAAGAATTTTTGGAGAAATACAAAAACGATGCGAATGCCATTATCGGACATTTCGGATTAGGATTCTACTCTTCGTTCATGGTCTCTAAAAAGGTAGAGATACGTACACGCTCTTACAAAGAGGGCGCACAAGCTGTCATGTGGAGTTGCGATGGTTCGCCGGCCTACGAAATGAGCGACATCGAAAAGGACGAACGCGGTACCGATATTATCCTGTATATCGACGACGAAAATAAAGAGTTCCTCGAAGAACAACGCATCGAAACCTTGTTAAAGAAATACTGTCGTTTCTTGCCTGTACCCATAGTCTTCGGGAAAGAACAAGAGTGGAAAGACGGCAAGTATGTGGATACCGACAAAGACAAGGTTATCAACGACATGGAGCCGGCATGGACTCGTAAGCCTACCGACTTGACCGACGAGGATTATAAGAAATTCTATGCCGATCTCTACCCCGGTATCGACGAACCGTTGTTCTGGATTCACCTTAATATCGATTATCCGTTTAAGTTGACCGGGATTCTCTACTTCCCGAAAATCAAAAACAACATCGACATCAACCGTTATAAGATTCAATTATACTGCAATCAAGTGTTTGTGACCGATTCGGTTGAAGGTATCGTCCCCGACTTCCTGATGCTTCTGCAAGGCGTAATCGATTCTCCCGACATTCCGTTGAACGTTTCCCGTTCTTATTTGCAAAGCGATGCCAACGTAAAAAAGATTTCGGGATACATCACTAAGAAAGTGGCCGAACGTCTGCAAGAAATCTTCAATAGCGATCGCAAGCAATTTGAAGATAAATGGGACGATTTGAAGATATTTATCGAGTATGGCATGCTCTCGGACGAAAAATTCTATGAACGTGCCCAAAAGTTTGTCTTATTGAAAGATACCGAAGGCAAATATTATACACTCGACGAATATAAAACTTTGATCGAGGGAAATCAAACCGACAAGGAGGGTCAGCTCGTCTATCTCTACGCAACCGACAAAGAAGCACAGTACAGCTATATCGATACGGCTACGGCAAAGGGATACGATGTGTTGTTGATGAATGGGCAACTCGACCCGCATTTCATCGGTATGCTCGAACAGAAACTGGGTAAATGCCGTTTCGTACGAGTGGACAGCGACTTGATCGACAAATTGATTCAAAAGAACGATTCCCAGTCGGCGGCTGCTCTCGACGAACAGCAACGCGACATCATGACTACAGTATTCAAATCGCAAATTCCTACTATTGAAAAGAGCGACTTCTTGGTTATGTTTGAACCGGTAGGAACCACTGCCCAGCCGATTGTCATTACACAAAACGAATTTATGCGCCGTATGAAGGATATGGCTGCGGTTCAACCGGGTATGGCTTTCTATGGAGAATTGCCCGACAGTTATAATCTTATCGTCAACACCGAGCATCCTTTGACGCAACGAATTATTGCCGACGTAGAGTCCTCGTGCAAAGAGCAATTGACTCCGGTCCTCGACGAATTGAAGATCGTCAACGAAAATATCACTCGTCTGCAAGAGGCTAAAAAAGATAAAAAGGACGACGAGGTGCCCGTTATCGAAAAAGAGGCTTTGAAGGATGCCGAAGAGAAGGCAAAAGAATTGAGAGCCAAAGAGGCAGATATTCTGACGACTTATGCCGGGAAGAACCCGTTGGTTAGACAACTGGTCGATTTGGCCTTGCTCTCGAACAATATGCTGAAAGGCGAGGCTTTGAACCGGTTTATCAAACGGTCGGTCGAGATTTTATAAGGGAAAAACGACTGTAAAACTTAAAGTAAACCTTTAATCGAGACCCCGATCGGGATATACATTGGAACTTGAATAGCGAATGGGACAATCAATTAATTTTGATTATCCCATTCGCTATTTTTATAATATTGTTTATCAATATGTTATATAATTAAACCACCTATAAGCTCTTGGATAGAGTGGATATTGTTTTTTTCAAGATATTCGTCTATCCCGACAACTATTTTTTCGGATATTTGAGGGTCTATGAAATTGGCGGTTCCCACCTCTATGGCCGAAGCTCCGGCCAAAATAAATTCTATGGCATCGGTGGCATTCATGATACCCCCCAATCCCACAATGGGAATCTTCACGGCATGGAAGGTTTGCCACACCATGCGCAGTGCAACAGGTTTTACACAGGCTCCCGACAGTCCGCCGGTGATGGTCGAGAGTATCGGGCGACGCCGGTTGGCATCGATTGCCATTCCCAAGAGCGTATTGATCAACGATACGGCATCGGCGCCTTCGGCTTCGACGGCCCGGGCGATTTCGGTAATATCGGTCACATTGGGCGAGAGCTTGACAATCAATGTTTTTGAATAGACCTTCCGGACAGCGCGTACCACCTCGGCCGCACTTTTGCAAGAAGTACCGAAAGCCATACCTCCCTCTTTCACATTGGGGCACGAAATATTCAATTCGATGCCCGGAATACGGTCAAGAGCCAATATTTTCTCGGCGGTGGCCACATAATCCTCGACCGATGCTCCCGAAACATTAACCAAAAAACAGGTATCTATATCCTTTATGCGGGGATAGATATGTTCGATGAAATGATCGACACCTTTGTTTTGAAGTCCCACGGCATTGAGCATACCCGAAGGAGTCTCGGCCATGCGGGGATAGGGATTGCCTTCTCGGTGGTGGAGCGTTGTCCCTTTTACAATGATGCCACCCAAACGGGACAAGTCGATAAAATCGGCAAACTCTTCGCCGTAACCGAATGTCCCTGAAGCGGTCATGACGGGGTTTTTCAATTTCAATCCGCCTATATTTACATTTAAATCTGCCATTTGAGTTTTTCTATATTAAATATGGGACCTTCTTTACATACACACACGTGGCCTTCTGTGGTATCTTCGACACAACAGAGACATGCCCCCACACCGCAAGCCATCGTGTTTTCGAGCGAAACTTCACAAAACAGATTGTGTTCACGGGCATATCGGGCAACGGCTACCATCATCGGTTTGGGGCCGCAAACATAGAGGTTGTCGAAACGCCCGTTCAACAACGAGTGTTGCGTGACAAAACCTTTTTCGCCAAACGAGCCGTCTTCGGTCGATACATATACCTCGCCATATTGACAGAACAACTCGTATTGCAACATATCTTTATCGGACCGGAACCCTAATAAGAACATAGGGTTATAACCATTCTCTTTCAAATACTTACCCCAATAAAGCATGGGTGCGATACCTACGCCTCCGCCAATCAGTAGAATCCTCGAATTTTTGCTTGCGGGCAGCGAGAAACTATTCCCGAGCGGTAATACCAAATTGAGCGTGTCGCCTTGTTGCAAGTTGCACAAAGTGCGTGTCCCGTCACCGGCAATACGTATCAACAGCCATAACTCGTTACGGTCATAGTCAACCCAATGAATCGAAATGGGTCGCCTTAAAAAAGTGGTTGCCGATCGATCGACTCTTGCCTCGACAAACTGTCCCGGCAGCATAGGCGGCAATGCCTCTTCATGGGCGGGCATTAGTTTTAAGAGGGCATAGTTGTCATGCAGTTTCGCATTTTCGGAAATCCGAAAATCAAGGATATACTTTTTCATAATCTCACTTTACTATCGCAAAGATAGTGCAAACCGATAGCAGGAACAAATTATATTTTGATTTGCCGGCCAAATTTCGTCACTTATCCTAAATTGTCGGGGGAAAAGGTCTCAAACGTATTATCGGAGTAAAAAATCATGATTTTGACAGCCTTTTTATTTTTTTGAGTAAGGAAATTCGGTTCGACGAAAGAGCCTTTCAGCGAGTTTATGTCCACATTATCAGCCTCATCGGTATCGACAGGAGCGCTATTTGAGCCGTTTTCCTTCGGATATTTCAAATCATTCGACTCCCCGGAGGCTTTTAATCTATTCTCGTCGTCGAATAACGACCAAGATGAACGGGGCATCTCTGTTGTCGGTCGAGCGGCCTGCTGTGAGCCCCCTTGTATGGTTGGAGTAGCTTCGGCTGCCGTGGTCAAGAGCATGGAGCCTTCTCCATACAATAACCAGTAGATCGAGAGTGTGGGATAGGCTGCGTGTATTTTCCCAATTGTGATTACACTTATTTTTTGATTCCTCCCAGCCAGAATTTGCGACATCGATGAACGTTGTATTTCTGTCATATCGGCAAATTGGGTAATCGATAAGCCTAAATATTCGATAAATTGTTTGATTCGTCCGGCAATGGCGATAGCATCTCCTTCTTCCATCGTATATAAATGGTTTATAGTAATTCGTATTAATGTTACAAATGTAGCAAAATAAGTTGAAAATGCAAACTTGTGATTGTAATAATAAAAATTTACGATTGTAACTTTACATAAAACTCAATCCCCCTCACAAACTTCATGTATCGGCATTATCCATGAATATACATAAATAAAAACTTCATATATATATTGTTATAATATTAGAAAACAATGATTTATATATTACAAATCGGTAATTAAGGCCATAAAAACAGCGCATATGCACAGATTTCTATTTTAGCATTACTTTAATACACAACTATAATTAATTGGTTTATAGTAATATAACGATATATTTACTACATATAACCAGTTGTTATACTTGTTTACAAACGGATTATTTGCAACAGTAACACCCTACTCTATTTGTAAAAATATCACTCCTTTTTCGTTAAATTACATTTGTAAATTAGGGCGGATTTGTAACCTATTCCCACTTCGATACTATTTTTACCGTTAAACTCCTCTACACTTCCCTGATTATGTACAACTGTAAAGCCAAAAAGAAATACCACAAGGATTTTGCATTAAAATAGCGCCTAATAAATATATATATTGTTAATTTATAACTGATTATACAATCATAAACAGCTATTTTTAATACAAAAAAGGAGGCTCGAAATAGAAAATTCCGAGCCTCCTCATATATCATTTGCCAGAATCGACTTGTCTTACAAGCCCAACTCCTCTTTTAAGTAACGAGCCGTAAAGGTATCATGTTTACAAATTTCTTCGGGCGTGCCGGTAGCTAAAATTTTTCCCCCATTTCTTCCCCCTTCCGGTCCCATGTCGATAATATAATCGGCACATTTGATTATATCCAAATTGTGTTCGATGACAATGACCGTATTACCTTTATCTACCAGTCGGTTCAAAACCGAAAGCAATACCCGGATATCCTCGAAATGCAGTCCGGTCGTAGGTTCATCGAGTATATAAAGTGTTTTACCGGTATCCCGTTTCGACAACTCTGCCGCCAGTTTTACGCGCTGGCTCTCCCCGCCCGACAGCGTGGTAGAGGGTTGTCCCAACTTTATATAGCCAAGCCCGACATCTTGCAAGACCTTGATTTTTGAGATAATCGACGGTATATTCTCAAAAAATTCGACAGCTTGATTGATAGTCATGTCCAATACATCGGCAATCGATTTTCCTTTGAACCGTACCTCCAACGTTTCCCTGTTGTATCGTTTACCGTGGCAGGCCTCACACGGTACAAGCACATCGGGCAAGAAGTTCATCTCGATGGTCTTATAACCGTTACCGCCGCACACTTCACAACGGCCTCCGGCAATGTTGAATGAGAAGCGTCCCGGTTTGTATCCTCTGATTTTAGCCTCGGGCAACTCCACAAAGACATTGCGTATGTCGGCAAAAACGCCGGTATAGGTTGCCGGGTTCGAGCGAGGAGTACGTCCCAACGGCGATTGATCGACAGTTACGATTTTGTCGATGTGTTCCAATCCCTCTATCGATTCATAGGGCAATGGCTCCTGCAAGGAGCGATAGAATTTTTGGCTGATAATCGGCTGTAAAGTACCGTTTATCAAACTCGATTTCCCGCTCCCCGAGACTCCGGTAACGCAAATGAACTTTCCCAAGGGGAATTCGGCAGTCACCTGTTTAAGGTTGTTGCCGGTAGCGCCCGATAGCACAATCTTTTTCCCGTTGCCTTTACGACGTTGGGGAGAGAATTCGATTTTGCGGATACCGTTAAGGTATTGGGCCGTGAGCGTACCGGTCTTTAACATCTCTTGGGGAGTACCGGCAAAAACGACCTTCCCGCCCAATCTCCCGGCGCGAGGCCCCAGATCCACCACATAATCCGATTCGAGCATCATCTCTTTGTCGTGTTCCACCACAATGATCGAGTTGCCCATATCCCTTAAATCCTTCAACGAATGAATCAGCCGAGTATTATCGCGTTGGTGCAGTCCGATGCTGGGTTCATCGAGGATATAGAGGACATTCACCAGTTGAGAACCTATTTGCGTAGCCAGTCTGATGCGTTGACTCTCCCCGCCCGACAAAGTGGCAGAGGCCCGATTGAGGCTCAGATAATCCAACCCTACCTCGACGAGGAAATGAAGCCGGTTGCGAATCTCTTTCAAAATTTCAACCGCTATTTGTCTTTGTTGCGGAGATAAATCGTACTCTACATGGTTGACCCATTCGTATAATTCCGAGATGTCCATATCGGCCAAGTCGGCGATATTTTTACCCGCTATCCTGTAATGCAGGGCCTCGCGATTGAGTCGATGGCCTTCACATACGGGACAGACCGTAGTGGTAACGAATTGTCCGGCCCATTTCTGTGCTTGCGATGAAGCATCGCTTTGCTGTTGGACCTCGATGTATTTTATCAAACCGTCGAACGACAGGAAATAATTGGAAGTCCCCAGCGATTCGTTTTTAATTTGCAAACGTTCGTCCGTCCCGCTCAGTATATCGTCGAGAGCTTCTTCCGAAAGGTCCTTAATCGGCGTTTTCAAACTGTCGCCATACTTCTCGCAAATAGCGGCAATCTGCCAGAATATCAGCGAATTTTTATACTTCCCGAGAGGGACGATTCCCCCCTCGTAAATCGATTTCTCGTCATTGGGAATGATTTTCGCCCGGTCAATGATATTGACATATCCCAGACCTTTACATTTGGGGCAGGCTCCTTGCGGCGAGTTGAACGAGAAGTTATGAGGTGCCGGTTCGCTATACGACAATCCGGTTTGAGGGTCCATCAAGGTTCGGCTATAATGTCTCAATTCCTGTGTATCGGCATCGAGAATCATCAGTTGGCCGTCGCCTTGTTTCATGGCGATTTTTACACTTTCCTGCAATCTCCGTTCGTCATCTTTATCGACGACCAATTTATCGACAACCAGTTCGACACTATGATTGCGGTAACGGTCGAGCTTCATGCCGTGGGTTATTTCGCGCAACTCCCCATCTACTCTCACTGTGAGGTAACCTTTTTTGCGCACTTGTTCGAACAGCTCTTTGTAATGACCTTTACGGTTACGGACCAGAGGCGCGAGGATATAAGTTTTCCGCCCTTGATACCGTTCCAAGATTAAGGAGATGATCTTCTCCTCGGTATAACGCACCATCTTCTCGCCCGACAGATAGGAATAGGCCTCTCCTGCCCGAGCAAACAGCAACCGCAGGAAGTCGAAAATCTCGGTCGTGGTGCCTACCGTCGAACGGGGATTCTTGTTGGTCGTTTTCTGTTCGATTGAAATGACCGGACTCAATCCGGTTATTTTATCTACATCGGGCCGCTCCATTCCGCCGAGCATATTGCGGGCGTATGCCGAGAACGTCTCGATATAGCGTCGCTGGCCCTCGGCAAAGATGGTATCGAATGCCAGAGACGACTTACCACTGCCGCTCAGACCGGTAATGACGGTGAGGCTATTACGCGGAATGGTAACATCGATATTTTTAAGATTATGGACTCGCGCCCCGTATATTTCTATTTGTTCTTCTGCTTTCATTTCTTGTCGATTACCCACTCTTTCCGATAAGTGATAAACTTGCGTTTCGTGTAATACAAGTCGTTTTTATGAGGTATTTTTATATAATAAACTTTTCTCGATTTATCGGGCATGGTGCGGGTGCGCAACCACGGATTGGCCTCTTTCAACTGGGCATAAGTGATTCCTTGCGATTGTGCGAACTGGGCTAAGTCGGTAATGGTCGTATCGACTTTTACCTGAGAATATTCGATTGGTTGGTAGAGTTGCTTCGATTTTATCTTGTAGCCATATTTCGACGGGTTGGAAAAGATTTCTTTCATAGCCAAAATACGGAATACATAACGCGAAGTCTCTTCGTTCAGCCACAAGTCGAAAGTATGGTCGGCCAGTTGCTTGTCAAGTTCAGCCGAGATACGACCCATACCGGCATTGTACGAGGCTACCACAGTCGCCCAATTACCATATTTCTTATACGCATCTTTCAAATATCGGCAGGCTGCCCTTGTGGCCTTTTCTATGTGGTAACGTTCGTCTATATCGTCATTTACTTCGAGACCATACTCCTTGCCGGTGCGAGCCATGATTTGCCAGATTCCGGCAGCTTTGGCAGGCGATAAAGCCCCCGGGTGTAGCGTACTCTCTATGACAGCCAAATATAAAAAGTCGGCAGGTATCCCCTCCTCTTTCAATATCGGTTCCAATATGGGGAAATAACGATTTGCCCGTTTTATCGCCAACGAGGTGGAAGAGTGCATGTAGCACAAAGTCGTCAATTCCCGGTCAAACCGTTCGTACAAATCGAGCCGGTCCAAATTGATGGATTCGTTGGCAAATTTCGTTTGTAACGGAAATTCGGGAATCATCACATCTGACAATTCATTTACCGTGACGTTTTGTTGTCCGCAAGCAAGTGTGAGTAACGAAAACGTGAAAATAACAGTCATGCAAAATCTATTCAGTCCCATTTGATATGTTTTAATCTTTACCGCGTAAAATATTGATATGTCCCTTTAATTTTATTTTCTGGTTGTTCGACCCTTTGGCCTCTATGACATAATAGTAAACTCCGGGATCGACATATTTGCCTCGGTATTTCCCGTCCCAACCTTGGTCGGGGCTGTCGAAATAGAACATCTGCACCCCCCATTTGTTGAAAATCCAACATTTGAATTCTACAATCGATTTATAGGCCACTTTCCACTCATCGTTGACCCCGGGGCTTGTTCCGGGAGAAAAGACATTGGGAGCTTCCAACCGAGGCTCCCCTATGTTGATGGTAAATGTTTCGCTGTATGCCTGACAGTCGGCCGTGCTGTTGCTACCGACCAGACGCACATAGGTAATGCCCTCGTCCCGGAAAGTATATCGCAATGTCTCATCGTTATATCGGGCCAATGTGGTCGAGAAATCCTCTTTATCTGAGAACTGCCATTCGATATGTGTAACCGCGTCGGTTTTATAGGCTTGGAACTCTATTTCGGCGGGAGCCGACCCTCCCAAATATTCTGTGGGCTGCCGGTCATCTTCGTTGAGTGCATCTTCCCGATAATCTTGCTCGGCAGTGGCTGTTACCGCTATCGCCGTGGTGATATATTCGCCGGTTGATACCGATTGCTCCATTCCCCAAAAATTGAGCAACAGGTCGCCCGAGACGATAAAATCGGTATTGCAAAGAGGCGCCGGCACTTGAATGGTCGAAGAGAAGTCGTCGATAGTCTCCGACTGGGTCGTTTGGATATACGTGAGAGCTTCTTTGTCCCACACCAGACTCATATAACTAACCGTAAGTTCGCGTGGCAATGCCTTGGGGGCACCGTTAATCGAATAATAATTGAGTTTGGCTCCACTACCGTCCAGCAATAGAGTGGTTTGTTCGCATTGTCCCGAATCATTCGAGACAGAGGCCGCATTCAAAATGAGAGGAGCTTGTGAATAATCGATAATCCACATATAGTAACTTCGTCCGTTTTGTTCCGCTATATATCCACAATCGGCCTCGGTAAGGGAGAGTGTCGAGAGAGAGCCATTTTGCACAGCGCCTGTCACCGGGGTCGGCAAAGCAGCTCCCGAAGGGCCGAAGCGGCTCCACGAAATGAGAGAATCGCCTTCGCCCGAAAATTCGATTGTCGCATTATCCAGCGAGTATATGACAAAAACTCCACCCGTCAAACCTGTACTGGCTTCGGGGGTATAGCTATATGCCGGTCGTCCACCACCCAACACGGTAATCTGTTGGGCATATAATTGACCGAACATGATGATACTGGCAAAAGACAACAGGTATTTATACATATCTACTTCAAATAAGAAATGAATCACAAAGTTACAATTTTTCGAAGAATCGTATTTGTATCTTAAATTTAAAATTTCCCAATAAACCCGTTGCCATAAGAATAAAGCTCCTCTCCTTGCCTTAATCCCGATTTGGTTTGCAACTGACAATATTTTTATGTACTTTTGTTTCTTGTACATAGAAATTACGCAGCAAGATAACGATTAAAAAGATGAAACATACACGAATAACGATAATTCTATGGTTCTGTTTTACCGCTATTTTCATGTTGTCGGCTCAAACCGAAAACCTACAAACCAAAGTTATAGACGGGAAAGAGTTCTATATTTATAAAGTAAAACCTTCGGAGGGATTCTATTCGGTCAGCCATAAGTTCGGCATTTCGCAAGAAGAGATTATCCGGTATAATCCGGCGGCCAAAAGCGGTTTGAAGCGTGGCCAATTGCTGATGATTCCGACCAATAAAACCGTATCCGGCCAAAATTCCGGATCGGAAATCGAGAGTACCTTTGAACATACTATCGTAAGAGGCGAGTCGCTATACTCCATTTCCAAGACCTATAAAGTCCCCATACAAAGCATCATCGATCTTAATCCCGGTTCGGAACGTGGCATCAAAGCCGGTGCTACCTTAAAGATTCCGCAACGGTATCAAAAGAAACAATCGACAACGGCCCAGCGACCTGCGCCATCGCAAACGCCTTCAACTGAAAAATCGACCCCTCAAACCACCGTGGTTTCGGCTTCTCCCGACGAACCTTCCGGGGATTTTGTTTATCATACCATCGGTGAAGGAGAAACCTTGTTCTCCATATCCAAACGATACGATATGGATATAGAGACTATTTTGAAACTCAATCCGGGAATTTCGCCCAATAATCTGAAAAAAGGCTCTGTGATACGATTGACTCCCGACACCAAGGAATCTACCGTAACGGTCGAATCCAAACAGCTATATACCCAATATAAAGTCCGTAAAAAAGAGACCCTGTACAGTATCTCGAAGAAGTTTGGAACGACTGTCGAAGAGATAAAGAAATGCAATCCCAATATCAAACAAATCAAACAAGACGACATCATAAATATTCCTGCCGGGATAGAATACAATACGGTTACGGCCGAGAACCCCATTACCAGCGCCGAAATCAACAACATATATAATAAACTGTATAAAAGCGACAAGAAAGGCGTCGTGAATGTGGCAATCATACTCCCGTTCATGTTGAAACAGCCGCATATCGACACCAAAGCAAGCCTGTATACCGAGTATTATCAAGGATTCCTAATGGCGGTGGACAGTCTCAAACGCCAAGGGGCATCGATCAACGTTTATGCCTATGATTCGGAAGATTCCGAGGCGACAGTCCGTAATATCCTCACCAATCCGCAAATGAAGGAGATGGATTTGATTGTCGCACCCGAAGACGACAACCACATCAAACAGATTGCCGATTTCGGGTTGGCCAATGATATTAATGTCGTCAATACCTTCTCCCTGAAAAACGAAGAGGTTTCGCTCAATGCCAAGGTATTCCAAACGAATATTCCCCACTCTTATCTGTATGCCGAAGCGGCCGACCGTTTTATCCGCTATTTGGGGAATCGCAAAATCGTATTTTTATCGCCTACTCCCGAGGAAGAAGACAAAAAAGATTTCATTGCCGGTTTGAAAGAGGAGTTGTCACGCGCCAATCTCTCATATAGCGAAATAAAATTCGGCAAGGATTTGAATCTGTTGGATCAGGATTCTATTTTAACGGGTGAAAGCGGCATCGTGTTTGTCCCGACATCGGCTAAGAAAAAAGTGTTATCGATCGTTGTCGCAGCCATCGAATCGTTGAAAGAGAAACAAAGTGACTTGGATGTTGCCCTCTTCGGTTATCCCGAGTGGTTGACTCTCGTACCGGAATATTTGAATGAATTCTATAAATTGAATACCTACTTGTACTCTCGCTTCTATGCCAACCCGTTTGAAGAGAGCACCAAATCTTTCCACAAGAGATTCCTCTACTGGTATAACAAGGATATGATAAATGCCAGCCCCCAATATGCACTGTTGGGCTTCGATACCGGTATATATTTCCTTTCCTCGATTCGAGAACAAGGGAAAAATTTCGCTTTGCAAGACATGAAGCCCTCGACCGATCGCATACAAACCGATTTTTCGTTCCAGCGCATAAACAATTGGAGCGGTTTTATCAATAAATCGTTCTATTTCGTCAACTTTACGCCCGATTTCACAATCCGGAAAATTAGAGAATAACCCATGAGAGCATTACGATATATATTATTGCTTGTAGCCGCGCTCTCTTTGCAAACCGGGTTGGCTCAACGAAGCGATTATCAACCCGAAATTACGGTGGGAGTCAAAGGCGGGACAACGCTTTCGAGAGTATCGTTTACACCGACGGTGACACAATCCCTGTTATTGGGTTATACAGGTGGGGTTTCGATTCGTTACATCGAGGAAAAATATTTCGGACTGATTGCCGAGGTCAATTTTACACAATGCGGCTGGAACGAAACTTTCGATACCGACCCTTATACCTATTCCCATACGCTCAACTATGTGACAGTTCCCTTTTTGACACATTTCTTTTTCGGCAACCGTATTGTTCGGGGATTTATCAATGCCGGTCCGCAAATCGGCTTTCTATTAGGAGACAGTTACAAGAGCAGTTTCGATATTTATAACTTGCCCGAGTTCAGTCAAAAAAGCAAGGTAAAAGAGATATATACCATGGACATAGCCCATAAAATCGACTATGGAATCATGGCCGGGGCCGGAATAGAGTTCCGAATCGGGAAGAGCCACGGCATTGTGTTGGAAGGCCGGTATTACTATGGGTTGGGCGATATTTTCGGCAATCGTAAGAAAGACGTATTCTCGGCGTCTCACAATCAAATCATAACCGTGTCGTTGGGTTACTTGTACCACTTCTGATTTTCAACAGTACAAGATTTTAAAGACCAGCTCCTTCAATAAATCGCCGTCGTTGCTTGATGCCCCTGCCCCTATCCCCTTGGAGCGTGCGTCGTATTGGCGGAGCAGGGCGATAATATCGATACATTTGAAAGCGTTATATGAGCGCATGGCGGCCGAATAATCCCGAGTTTGAAAAGCGTTCCTCAAATTGAGCTCTTTCATGAGACCGCTCTCCGATTTGTCGGCAGAGAAATAACACAGCATCAAGTTTGAAAAGAAATTGAACAATACGCTTATCGTCACGATTAACGGGTTGTTTTTGGGGTTTTGTTCGAAATATTGCACTATCCGAGCCGCTTTCGACACATTTTTCGAGATAATGGCGTTCAGCAATTCATAGTTGTTGAAATCCTTGCTTATTCCTACATTCCGCTCAACCGATTCGGGAGTAATACGCAGGCTTCCTTCGGGCAACGAAATAGCCAATTTGTCGAGTTCCCCGCTCAATCGGCTTAAATCGTTTCCAACGAAATCGGCCATCATCGACGCGGCTTTCGGGTCTATCGACAATTTTTTAGCTGTTACATAGTTGTTTATGAATGCGGGTAGTTGGTTGTCGTATAATTTTTTCGATTCATATACGACTCCTATACTCTCGATACCGGCTATAATTTTTTTATTTTTAAGTATCCCGTTTTTATAACAGATTACCAAAATCGTACTCATCAAAGGTTTCTGCAAATAGTACGACAAGTTGTCTATCCCCTTGATATTCTGGGCTTCCTTTACAACAATCAACTGTCGCTCGGCCATCATCGGGAATCGTTTGGCCGCATTGACGACGAGGGCAAAATCATCTACATCGGCACCATAGAGGATGGTTTGGTTGAAATCGCGTTCTGTCTCATTCAACGCATTTGCAACAATTGCATCGCATATCAAATCGATATAATACGATTCTTCTCCCATCAGCAGGTAAACGGGCTTAAATCGTTTCTCCCGTATATCCTGCAAAATAGCGGCATGCTGATTGGAATCTTTCTTGGCCATAGCTTAGTATTCGTCAAATCGCAAATGTTTCACCGTTGTCCGCTTGCCGATAATCAGTTTCAAAGCCTCCACGCCTATCAACACATGCTCTTCCACAAAGTCGCGGGTCACCTTCTTGTCGCTTTCCTCGGTTTTGACGCCGGTCGAAATCATAGGCTGGTCCGAGACCAAGAGTAACGCCCCTACCGGAATTTGGTTGGCAAATCCCACCGAAAAGAGTGTGGCCGTCTCCATATCGACGGCCATACAACGAATGCGGCGCAGGTATTCCTTGAAATTGTCGTCAAATTCCCACACCCTACGGTTGGTCGTATATACCGTCCCGGTCCAGTAATCGCGATGATGATTCCTCACAGCCGTAGAAACGGCTCGCTGCAACATGAATGCAGGCAATGCCGGCACCTCGGGCGGGAAATAGTCATTCGATGTCCCCTCCCCGCGAATGGCGGCTATCGGTAATATATAATCGCCCAACTTATTCACTTTTTTTATTCCTCCGCATTTACCCAAAAACAAAACGGCTTCGGGGGCAACGGCACTCAGCAGGTCCATGATGGTTGCCGCATTGGCACTCCCCATACCAAAATTGATTATCGTTATCCCCTCGGCCGAGGCACTGGGCATATTACTGTCTTCACCCAAAATGGGGACATTGAAGTGAGAGGCGAATATTTCGACGTATTTCGAAAAATTGGTCAGTAAGATGTGTTTGGCAAATTCCTTGATAGGCCTTTGTGTATATCGGGGTAACCAATTCTCTACAATCTCTTGTTTTGTTTTCATAAATGCGTAATTTTGGAGTAAATTTACAGAAATTATTAGAAAGCGCAAATTTTCGCATACGAGATGATCGAGTTGAATTTACCGCCCTATCCTTGCAAAATAAAACGAGATAAGGATAAAACCCTTATTTTCGACGATTTGCGCCGTCGATATGTGGCTCTTACCCCCGAAGAATGGGTGCGGCAACATTTTGTCGCATATTTGATCGGTCAAAAGGGTTTCCCTCGCGGATTAATAGGCAACGAAATATCGTTGGTCCTCAACAAATGCAACCGCAGATGCGACACTATTGTATATGACCGCACGGGTAATCCTTTGTGCATTGCCGAATACAAGGCCCCACATATCGAGATTACACAAAAGACTTTCGACCAAATCGTCCGCTATAACTTCGTATTGCAAGTAAAATATCTGTTTGTCTCAAACGGTTTGTCTCACTATTGCTGCCGTATAGATTATACCAACAACAGCTACACTTTCCTGCCCGATATACCTGCCTATTCCGATTTATGAGTAGAGAATCAAAGCTGGGGGTAAAATGGAGAATAAAAAAAAGACCCGCTTTGCGAAGCGAGTCTTTCGAGAGGTTCCTGGCAGAATCGAACTGCCGTAAACGGTTTTGCAGACCGGTGCCTAACCACTCGGCCAAGGAACCCTTAGTACTTTTGAGCGATTGCGTGTGCAAAGGTATATTATATTTTTCTATTTTGCAATATATAAAATTTATTTTTTACGCTCATCGTTATTTATTTTTCGTGATTTGCAAGGCTTATCGCAGCCGCAGCAAGGCGAAACCGGCTCTTTCCTTGCCCGTACCATATTGACAATCTTGTATATAATATAGCTCAATGCTATGACAAAGATAATACCTACAATGAGGCTTTGAATGGTTGTATTCATCAATTCTCTTTTTTCATAAAATAAGTAATTTTATTCTCCATGTCATCAACCGTTATGCAATCACGGTTTCTTCTCATATACGAAAGCATCATAAAATCTCCCGAACAGGAAACGACATGGAATAGTAGTATAATCATGACAGCGATTCTCCCCCACAGCGGTATGGGAAACAAGAATATCAATGCCAATAATCCCGATAAAATCAAAAAGGGAGCGAGAGCAATACGTCGAAACGATGAATAATCGGCTACAAAATTATGGGCAGCGGCATAGAATACAAAAGATTTCCATATAGCCCCGAACCGCACATCGGCTGCACCTTCACTTTTGTAAACAAGCCAGTGTATGAATTCATGCGTCGGAATGATTATGGCACACCCCAAAAGAGAGAAGAGAAGGCTCAGAAATATTTTCTCCGAGAATTGAGCCGCGGTTGGCGTTCCGTTCCACAACCACCCGATGAAAATGCCGGTCAAAAACAGTAACCCCAGCAATACGATGGTATAGATAGCCCGATATAGTTTCCCCGGCCTGTTTTGTAATAGGAAAAGTTTTATATCGCTATATGCGAACGAATCGGCCACACTATATCCCGCGGCTTTATAAACAGACAAAAAAGACTCCTTATCCATTGGCTGGTTTTATATGATTAACAATCCTATCCGGTAAACAATAAACGAAACAATCCAAGCTACTCCCGTGTTGTAGAAAATTGTAAATACACCCCATTTCCAACTCCCCGACTCTTTTGCCACGGCTATTACAGAAGCGATACAAGGGAAATACAGCAATACGAATACCATAAATGAGAGGGCTACTACCGGCGTGAAATCGGGGACTCCGGTTACCGGATTGGGCTGCGTTATTTTTTGGGACAACGACAGGGATTCGTTGGAATCGCTCTCGGAATACAATACCCCGAGAGTGCTTACGACCAATTCCTTGGCGGCAGTCCCCGAAAGCAATGACGTGGTTACTTTCCAGTTGAAACCCAACGGTTCGACAAGAGGAGTTACCGCCTGCCCTATTTTACCCAAATAGGAATTGCTCTGTTGTTCCATCTGTTCATGCGGTGTAAGTTCCCGTTCATAGGCCACTTCGGGACGAGGGTAATAGCTCAAAAACCAGACAATGACCGATGCCACCAGAATAACACCTCCCATTTTGCGCAAATATTGTTCGGCCTTGCTCCACATGTGCCGGAAGGTAGCTTTGGCAGTAGGCATGCGATAAGGCGGTAATTCCATGACAAAAGGCGTTTCATCTACTTTAAAGAGGAAACGTCTCATCAATTTGGCGGTAATAACGGCGACGACAATACCCAGCAGGTAAAGCCCTACAAACACGAAACTGGCGTACCGGGGGAAGAATGTACCTATCAGCAGGATATAAATGGGAATTCGGGCACTACACGAAATAAACGGATTGATCAGTATGGTTATCAACCGGCTGCTGCGGCTCTCGATAGTACGGGTGGCCATAATGGCGGGCACATTGCACCCGAAGCCCATGACCAATGGGATAAACGATTTGCCGTGTAGTCCTATCTTGTGCATGATTTTGTCCATGATAAAAGCAGCCCGGGCCATATATCCCGAATCCTCCATGAACGAGATAAACAGGTAAAGTATCAAAATATTGGGCAGGAAAACGATTACACCCCCTACTCCGCCAAGCACGCCGTCTATCAATAGGTCTTTCAATGGCCCGGCAGGCATGTAATTCCCTATGATACCCGAAAGCCAGCCGACAGCACTCTCTATCCATTCCATAGGATATGCGCCCACGGAAAATGTGGCTTCAAACATAAGCCACATCAAGAAAATGAATATGGGAAAGCCAAACAGTTTGTTGGTCACAAACGAGTCGATAATACGGGTCGTTTTAGCCTCTTCTTTATCACCCGGAGTATAGGTCTCGGCCAAAGCCCCCGATATAAATCCATACTTTTCGTTGGCGATAGCCGATTCTATATCTTCATTCAACGTCGATTCGATTTTCTTCACCTCGACATCGCGCATCTTCATCAACTCGGGATAAGAGTCGGCATTTTGTAACATTTTCTTTACTTCGGAATCGCCTTCGAGGGTTTTAATGGCCAAATAGCGGGGCGAAAATTCCCGGGTACATGTCGGGTCTTGTTTCAAGAGGTTTTTCAACGGGGTAATACCTCCTTCTATCACACTGCCCAAATTGACATGAACGTGGCGCACCGATTCGTGCCGGCCTTCATACACATCGATAATGGTGTCGAAGAGTTCATGTACTCCTTTCCCCGAACGGGATACCGTGGGAACGATAGGGATACCTATCATGTCGCCCAGATGCTTGTAATCGACCTTACCCCCGCTCTGTTCCAATTCATCGAACATGTTCAAGGCAATAACCATGCGGTAATCCATATCGATCAATTCGGTGGTCAAATATAGATTTCGCTCCAAATTGGAGGCTACGACTACATTCACGACCACATCGGGAGTCTCGTCCTTTAAATATCGGCGGACATACAACTCTTCCGGCGAATAGGCCGAGAGCGAATAGGTTCCCGGCAGATCATATATGTTGAAGTGGTAACCGTTGTAGTCGAAGAATCCCTTTTTGGCATCGACGGTTACCCCACTGTAATTCCCCACGTGTTCATGAGCCCCCGAGGCTACGTTGAATAGCGATGTTTTACCGCAATTGGGGTTTCCCACCAATGCGATATTTATGGTTTTGCTGCTTTGGGTGAGTGCCCGTTCTATGTTGTCGTCATCGAAACGATTTTTTTCAACCTCTAACTTCGATTCTCCGTTATCTTGCCTCGTATCGGACAGGGCTATTTCCGCCTCCTCCGGTGTAATTACCTCGACCAACGAAGCCTCACTGCGACGCAATGAGATTTCGTAATCCATGATTTTATATTTGATGGGGTCTTTCAACGGAGCATTCAGCTCGACAAGTACTGTTTGTCCTCGTACAAACCCCATTTCGATAATTCGTTTTCTAAACGCTCCATGTCCTAACACTTTAACAACGACAGCTTTATCTCCTGTTTTCAAATCGGATAATCGCATAATTACCAACTTTTCGGTTTTCTCGATTGCAAATTTCGCAATTTGTTCCGATTTATTCCTATATCTTTTTCATATATTATTTATAACCTGTATAAATAATAACATATTTTCACAAATAAATAAAAACGGAATGGGATAATCTTGCATGTATCCCACCCCGTTATTTCGGCTCCGGAAATCGTATTTTATTACTGACGCTTGTTATCTTCCCCTTCCATAAAGTTTATAAAAGCATTGTTTACCAGCCGATTACCTCCCGGAGTCGGGTAATCGCCCGAGAAATACCAGTCACCCGGGAGATTGGGTATTGCTTGGTGCAAGCCCTCCAACGTTTGGTAAATAATTTCCACTTGGGCTGTAATATCTGCGGAAGTCAGCATTCGGGCTATCTTTCCCGAAATCTCCTCTTGGGTAAACGGGGCATAAATCTCTTTCACATAATTGACAATCTGCTCTTTGGGTAGGTGTTGCTGTGCTTTGGATTTGCGATACACCTCGTCGATAACCGATTGCATTCCCCTATCCTCCAACAATTCCATGGCGGCCTTGAAGGCGATAAACTCACCCATGCGCGACATATCGATACCGTAACAATCGGGGAAACGAACTTGTGGCGACGACGAAACAATGATTATTTTCTTGGGGTGCAACCTGTCGAGTATCTTTATAATACTCTGTTTCAGTGTCGTTCCCCGTACAATACTGTCATCTATCACAACCAGATTGTCTATTCCGGAGGTTACGGTCCCATAGGTAATGTCATACACATGAGCAGCCAAATCATCTCGGGTTTCACCCTCAGCTATGAAGGTTCGCAGTTTTATATCTTTGATTGCCACTTTCTCCGACCGGACTTTGAGCGAAAGAATCTGTCGCAAGTCTTCGTCACTTAAAGGAGCGGAGGCATTGCGTATTTTGGCAATTTTCTGTTCATTCAAATAGCTGTCGAGCCCCTCGAGCATACCATAAAAAGCCACCTCGGCAGTATTGGGAATAAACGAGAAAACCGTATGTCCCAAGTCGTAGTCGATACTTTTCAGAATTTGAGGGGCAAGGTTCCGCCCCAACTCTTTCCGTTCTTTATATATATCGACGTCGCTACCTCGGGAAAAATAGATACGTTCGAATGAACAAGCACTATAATTGAGGGGAGGCAGAATAGGTTCGATGTGCATGTCTCCTTGACGGTTTACCACCAAACATTCGCCCGGTTGCAGTTCCTTGACTTGCTCGACCGAGAGATTCATGGTTGTCTGTATGACGGGACGCTCCGATGCGACAACTACGATTTCATCATCGGCATAATAAAAAGCCGGACGTATGCCCCGGGGATCGCGGAAAGAAAACATGTCGCCACTCCCGGTCATACCGCAAATGACATATCCTCCGTCCCAAATACGAGCGGGTTTTTTAAGGACGTCGGCTATATTCAGGTTGTTTTCTATCGCCTCGGTTATGGCAATGTCGTCCAACCCTTCTGCTCTATATCGATCATATAGTTTCTGATTCTCCATATCGAGGGCATGCCCTACCTGCTCCAACAAGACAAACGTGTCGGCATAACTGCGAGGATGCTGTCCTTTGGCAACGATACTGTCGAAAATTTCATCGACATTGGTCATGTTGAAGTTGCCGCACAATAACAAGTTGCGCGACCGCCAGTTTCCTCTCCGTAAAAACGGGTGTACATACGACAATCCAGATCGCCCGGTCGTACTGTATCGCAAATGGCCCATATATACTTCTCCGGCAAAGGGTAAATGCAGGGCGGCCCACTCGGCATCGCTCTTATCGTGCAGAGTCTCTCTAATTTGGGCCTTCACGTTCGCAAAAATTTCTTGTATCGCTCCGGTTCCCATGGCTCGCTCCCGATAAATGAATTCCTCGGCCGGTCGCGCATGTAGTTTTACACAAGCGAGGCCTGCGCCCTCCTGCCCCCGATTGTGCTGTTTTTCCATCAAAAGATACAATTTGTTAAGTCCATATAAGTATGAACCATATTTCTCTTGATAGTACGAGAGAGGTTTCAACAATCGCACCATTGCTATGCCACACTCGTGTTTGATAATCTCTGTCATACCGAAAATCTTAGAAAGGTCTCAAATAAAAACGAGCCATAACTCTTGTTTGTTTGGGGTTACAGCTCGTTTTACATTCATGCTTATTTTGTATTCAAAAAAGTTTAGCGGATAAAAAGCAACTCTCTGTACTTGGGCAACGGCCACATTTCATTGTCGATCATCAATTCGAGTTTGTCAATGTGGTAACGTATCGCATCCAAATGGGGTGCCACCGTATCGTGGTAGGCAATGGCTTTCTCCCGTTCGTTTTCGATTTTGTTCGCCACCTTTCGAGCTTCGACCATAGTGTGAACCTTCTCCTTGATTGTAAGCAGGTGGAATGCGATTTTTTCGATAACTTCCATGTCTTGTGTGGCAATCATCTCACTCTTCTCGGCGGGGAACAGGCTCTTGATTTTAAATACATTGTCCAGCAACAGCGATTGGTAACGGGTGGCAACCGGGACAATATGGTTGATGGCCAAATCGCCCAACACACGGGCCTCGATTTGTATCTTTTTGGTATATATCTCCCATTTTACCTCGTTACGGGCCTGTAATTCGACTTTTGTAAAGACATGGGTTTGTTCAAACATCTTGACGACATCGTCTTTCAGGTAGTTGTCGAAAATCAACGGGACACTTGTCTCACAATCCAATCCCCGACGTGCAGCCTCGGCTTTCCATTCGTCGCTATACCCATTACCGTCGAAACAGATGTCTTTGCTCTCGTTGATCAAATCTTTAACGACCGTAAGGATAGCTTGTTCTTTCTCTTTACCTCCGGCGATAAGAGCGTCGACCCTTGTTTTGAAATCTTGCAACTGATATGCGACGGCGGCATTGAGGGCAATCATGGCCGAGGCACAATTGGCTGAAGAGCCCACGGCGCGGAATTCAAACCGGTTACCGGTAAAGGCAAACGGCGAGGTCCTGTTGCGGTCGGTATTGTCCATCAATATTTCGGGAATCTGGGCCACGTCGAGTTTCAATCCCGATTTGCCGCTCATGTTCAATACCTCGTCCGAAGTACTTTCGGCCATTTTGGACAATATGTCGCTGATCTGTTTCCCCATGAAGATAGAGATAATGGCCGGCGGAGCCTCGTTTGCCCCTAACCGATGACCATTGGTGGCCGACGAGATACTGGCTTTTAACAAACCATTGTATCTGTAAACAGCAGCCATTACATTGACAATAAATGTAATGAACTGCAAATTTTCTTTATGATTCTTGCCCGGCGCAAACAACTGTACGCCTGTATCGGTACCCAACGACCAGTTGTTGTGTTTTCCCGAACCGTTGACTCCCTTGAACGGTTTTTCGTGCAAAAGTACCCGGAAGTTGTGTCGGCGCGCTACCTCGCGCATGACCGACATCAATAACAGGTTGTGGTCGTTGGCCAAATTGGTCTCTTCAAATATGGGAGCTACCTCGAATTGGTTCGGAGCTACCTCGTTGTGACAGGTTTTGACCGGAATACCCAACATGTGGCACTCGATTTCGAGATCGCGCATAAATGCTTCTACACGGGACGGTATGGCACCGAAATAATGGTCTTCCAACTGCTGGTTCTTCGCGCTTTCGTGCCCCATGAGTGTACGACCGGTAAGTACTAAGTCGGGACGTGCCGCATAAAGACTTTCATCGACCAGAAAATATTCTTGTTCCCAACCTAAATAGGAAAAGACTTGTTTTACATTCGTATCGAAATACTGGCATACGGCGGTAGCCGCTTTGTTTACTTGATTCAATGCTTTTAGCAACGGAGTTTTATAGTCGAGCGACTCTCCTGTATATGAGATGAAAATCGTGGGAATACACAAGGTTTTATCAAGGATAAATGCCGGCGACGAAATGTCCCAAGCCGAATAGCCCCGGGCCTCAAAAGTATTACGGATACCTCCGTTCGGGAAGCTCGAAGCATCGGGCTCTTGCTGAATCAACAGTTTCCCCGAGAACTCTTCCACAACACCGCCTTTACCATCGTGTTCAATAAAGGAGTCGTGCTTCTCGGCCGTACCGTCGGTGAGCGGATGAAACCAGTGAGTATAATGGGTAGCACCCATATCGAGAGCCCATTTCCTCATTCCGGCAGCTACACTGTCGGCAACTTCGCGGCTCAACGGCGTACTATTGTCGATAGCTTCTATAACTGCTTCATAAGTCTTTTTGGGGAGATACTTAAACATCTTTTCCCGATTAAAGACATATTTCCCATAGTATTCAGACGGCCGTTCTTTCGGATTGTTTACCGAAACAGCTTTTCGACTGAAAGCCTCTTTTGCCACTTTGAATCTTAGCATTGACATAGTTGCATTTATTTGGTTATTTTTTGATTCTATTTATTCCTCTCTTTTCATAAATCCCAATTCCGAATACGCGAAATCGATTCTATCGTATCTTCGTATCGTCCGAATGCTGTCAATCGGAAGTACCCTTCTCCCGATGGCCCAAAGCCAATCCCGGGAGTACCTACGATGTAACACTCGTATAACAATCGATCGAAAAATTTCCACGAAGATAATCCATTAGGAGTTTTTACCCAAATATATGGAGCATTATCCCCTCCGTATATTTGTAAACCCCGGTCTTGAAGTGCGGTTTTCAAGAGTCGTGCATTGTTCATGTAATACTCGATAGACTCCTGTATCTGAGCCCGTCCAACAGGGCTGTAAATGGCTTCGGCAGCCCGTTGTACAATGTAAGAGACGCCATTGAATTTGGTGGTTTGCCGTCTGTTCCACAGTTTGTTGGCACTAATTTTTTCGCCCGAACAATTATACAATTTTAACTCTTTTGGAACTACGGTATATCCGCATCGCAACCCTGTAAATCCGGCAGTCTTGGAAAAACTCCTGAACTCTATGGCTATTTTTTTTGCATTTTCTATTTCATAAATAGAGTGCGGAATATTCTCGTCATGGATAAAAGCCTCATAGGCGGCGTCGAAAAGTATGAGCGAATCGTTTTCGAGGGCATAATCGACCCACTTTTTCAACTCAGCTTTCGAGAGAGTGGTACCTGTCGGGTTATTGGGATAACACAAATAGATGATGTCGGGACGCTCTGCCGGCAATTCGGGGATAAAATGGTTCCCGGCAGTACAGGGCAGATAGATTATATGACTCCAATGTTGCCCATCTCGCTCCAAAACGCCGGCTCGTCCACCCATCACATTGGTATCGACATAGACCGGATAGACCGGGTCGGTAACAGCCACCCTATTCTTGACACTCAAAATGTCGCCTATGTTACCGAGGTCGCTTTTGGCGCCATCGCTGATGAATATTTCATCGGCATCTATATCGACACCTCGGGCATGGAAGTCGCACGCAACAATTTTTTCTTGCAAAAACCTATACCCCTGCTCCGGGCCATATCCCCGGAAAGTCTCAGTATGCCCCATTTCATCGACTGCGGCATGTAGCGCCTCTATCAACACAGGCACAAGGGGACGGGTCACATCGCCTATGCCTAAACTAATTACATGAGCTTCGGGGTGAAGTTCTTTGAAAGTGTTTACTTTCTTTTTTATATCGGAAAAAAGATAACTTTCGGGGAGCTTCAAATAATTGTCATTAATCGATACCATATATTATTTCATTTATCGTCGGGCCATTCACCTTCAAAGACGGTAACAGCATCGCCTGTCATATAAATCCGGTTGTCTTTTTCGTCCCATTCGATTTGCAAGTCGCCACCCAATAACTGTACCCTTGCTTTCCGATGAGTTTTCCCATTCAACACCGCAGCTACCAGCGAGGCACACGCACCGGTTCCGCAAGCCATCGTCTCCCCGGCCCCGCGCTCCCAAACCCGCATTCTCAAACATTCGGGCGACACGACCTCTACAAACTCGACATTTGTCCGCCGGGGGAACAGTTCGTGGTGTTCTATCAAAGCGCCTATGTGATGCAGGTTATACCGATCCATCTCATCGAGAAATATGACGGCATGAGGGTTTCCCATAGAAACACAGGTTATATCGAACGGAATATTTTCTATGACCAACGGATAAGAAACTACCCGGTTTGTAGGAAGGGCTACTGGAATGTCTTGGGGAGACAATATAGGTTCGCCCATATCGACCGTGACACGCTCCACAATATCATCTTTTAAATGTAGGGAGAGATGTTTGACCCCGGCAAGAGTCTCCAAAGTCAACTCTGTTTTTGTGGTGAGACCTTTGTCATACACATATTTCCCTATGCAACGGGAAGCGTTTCCGCACATTTCGGCTTCACTCCCGTCGGCATTGAACATTCGCATGCGAAAGTCACAACTATCGGAAGGCATAATCACAACTATTCCGTCGGAACCTATACCGAAATGTCGATCGCTCATCCGCTGCGACAAATGTCCTAATTCTGTCGGGAGAGGCTCAAATCCATTCAAATAAACGTAATCATTGCCGGCTCCCTGCATTTTTGTAAAATTCATAAATATATACTTTTTGACATTATATATCTATTTTTACAAACCAAATGTAATTTTTTTGATGCAAAAATAGTCTATTTGTCAAAGATAAAACAAAATTGGCATTGTAAATGTTGTATAAATATGTTTATAAAACCAAATAAACCCATAACCGTATAATTGCATAATCATACCCTGCAAAAATTTATTTTCAGAATAAGAATCCAAAACCGATGCGATAGGGATTTTTTTCTTATCTTTGCATGGTTTTCACGATAGAAATCCACTCTACTTTATCAAGCTAATTAACTAATACAAACATAATTCTATCGTAATGCAAACAACAAAAAAGGCTTCTCTAATCCTTGATGATGGCTCCGTTTTCCCCGGGAAATCATTTGGCTACGAAAAACCTGTTGCCGGCGAGGTAGTCTTTAACACGGCCATGATGGGCTACCCCGAAAGTTTAACCGACCCCTCCTACTCCGGCCAAATTTTAGTTACCACTTATCCGCTTATCGGAAACTATGGAGTTCCCCGCAGGGAAGAAGAAAATGGCTTGTCTCGTTTTTACGAATCGGAAAAGATTCATGTCGAGGCATTGGTCATATCGGACTACTCTTTTGAATATAGCCACTGGAATGCCGACAAGAGTTTGGCCGATTGGCTGAAAGAAGAAAAAATCGTAGGCATCTATGACATCGACACCCGAGAGTTGACCAAACGGTTGAGAGAACATGGTTCTATGAAAGGCAAGATTGTTTTCGAAGAGGGTGAAGACATCGATTTCATCGACCCCAATTTGACCAATTTGGTAGCCAAAGTGAGCTGTAAAGAGGTCATTCGATACGGCAACGGCTCGAAAAAAGTGGTATTGGTCGATTGCGGAGTGAAACATAATATCATTCGTTGTTTGCTCAAAAGAGATGTAACCGTGATACGGGTTCCTTGGGATTATGATTTCAACACGCTCGAATTCGACGGGCTGTTCATATCCAACGGTCCCGGTGATCCCGACATGTGCGGTATTACCGTAGAGCATATACGACAAGCTATGAAAAGCGGCAAACCCATCTTCGGGATATGTATGGGGAACCAGCTCTTGTCGAAAGCCGGCGGAGCGCGTACCTATAAACTGAAATACGGACATCGCAGCCACAACCAACCGGTGCGCCAAGTGGGGACAAACAAATGTTTTATCACCTCGCAAAATCATGGCTTTGCCGTAGATAACTCGACCCTCGGGAACGACTGGGAACCGCTGTTTATCAACATGAACGACGGGACAAACGAAGGGATACGCCATAAATCGAAGCCCTATTTCTCGGCTCAATTCCACCCCGAAGCCGCCAGCGGTCCCACCGATACCGAATTCCTATTCGACGAATTTGTAAACATGTTGTAACCCGGAAATAAAAGGACGTATGAATCAAGCAGAAATTAAAGAAATAAAAAAAGTTCTATTGTTGGGATCCGGCGCTTTGAAAATAGGCGAAGCCGGGGAGTTTGATTACTCCGGGTCACAAGCATTGAAAGCCCTTAAAGAGGAGGGCATCGAGACTATTTTGATCAACCCCAATATCGCCACAGTACAAACATCGGAAGGCGTAGCCGACAAAATCTATTTCCTACCGGTTACCCCCTATTTCGTAGAACGGGTGATCCAAAAGGAAAATCCCGACGGCATACTTTTGGCGTTCGGAGGACAAACGGCTCTTAACTGCGGTGTCCAACTCTATCAAGCCGGCACATTGGAGAAATACAATGTGCAAGTGCTGGGAACCCCCGTACAAGCCATTATGGACACCGAGGACCGGGAACTCTTTGTCAGGAAACTCGACGAAATCGATGTGAAAACCATCAAGAGCGAGGCTGTCAACTCGATCGAAGACGCTGCAAAAGCAGCCGCAGAATTGGGTTATCCCGTCATCATACGGGCAGCCTATGCATTGGGCGGACTGGGTAGCGGATTCTGCGACAACGAGGAAGAGTTGCGCGTAAAAGCCGAAAAAGCACTCTCCTTCTCTCCCCAAATATTGGTCGAGAAATCGCTCAAAGGGTGGAAAGAAATTGAATACGAAGTGGTGCGTGACCGTTATGACAACTGCATTACCGTATGTAATATGGAGAACTTCGACCCGCTGGGTATACATACCGGCGAGAGTATTGTCGTGGCTCCGTCGCAAACTTTGACCAACAGCGAATATCACAAACTGCGCGAACTGGCCATACGCATCATCCGCCACATCGGTATCGTGGGTAAATGCAACGTGCAATATGCCTTCGACCCGAAATGGGAAGCCTACCGGGTCATCGAGGTAAATGCCCGGTTGAGCCGTTCGTCGGCGTTGGCATCGAAAGCCACGGGTTATCCATTGGCGTTCGTCGCCGCGAAACTGGGCTTGGGCTACGGGCTCTTCGATTTGAAAAACTCGGTAACCAAAGAGACCAGCGCATTCTTCGAACCGGCCCTCGACTATATCGTCTGCAAAATACCGCGTTGGGACTTGGGTAAATTCCAAGGCGTAGATCGGGAGTTGGGCTCCAGCATGAAATCGGTCGGCGAGGTCATGGCCATCGGACGCACCTTCGAAGAAGCTATTCAGAAAGGGCTTCGCATGATCGGGCAAGGCATGCACGGGTTTGTCGAGAATAAGGATTTGGTTATCCCCGACATCGACAAGGCATTACACGAGCCTACCGACAAACGTATATTTGTCATCAGCAAGGCCATGCGCGCCGGATATACCGTCGATCAAATTCACGACCTTACCAAAATCGATTGCTGGTTCCTGCAAAAACTGATGAATATTGTCCGTACGGCACAAGAACTTGAAAATTATGATGCAGCTCGACTTGAAGCCGATAAAGATACCGGACGTGAATTGATGCGTCGGGCAAAAATCCAAGGTTTCTCCGACTTCCAAATAGCCCGCGCTCTCTGGAAAGAGAAGATGGAAGATTGCCACATGCATTGGGTGCGCCAATATCGCAAGTCGTTGGGTATTGTCCCCGTCGTTAAACAGATAGACACTTTGGCTGCCGAATACCCGGCACAAACCAATTACCTATACCTCACATATAGCGGTATCGCCAACGATGTGAAATACCTCGGCGACAAGAAATCGATTGTCGTATTGGGCTCGGGTGCCTACCGCATAGGCTCGTCGGTAGAGTTCGACTGGTGCGGTGTTCAGGCTTTGAACACAATCCGCAAAGAGGGTTATCGCAGTGTGATGATCAATTATAACCCTGAGACAGTTTCGACCGACTACGACATGTGCGACAGGCTCTATTTCGATGAGTTGACTTTCGAGAGGGTAATGGATATTATCGAACTCGAAAATCCGCACGGTGTAATCCTCTCGACAGGAGGACAAATCCCGAATAACCTTGCTACCCGGCTCGACGAACAGCACGTCCACATATTGGGGACAACGGCCCAAAGCATCGACAATGCCGAGGACCGTCATAAATTCTCGTCGATGCTCGACTCGCTGGGTATCGACCAACCCCGCTGGCGTGAGTTGACCTCGCTCTCCGATATATACGATTTTGTAAAAGAGGTGGGGTATCCCGTGCTGGTGCGCCCCTCCTATGTACTCTCGGGGGCAGCGATGAACGTTTGTTCCAACAATACCGAGTTGGAACAATTCTTGCAACTGGCGGCCAATGTTTCCAAGAAACACCCTGTTGTCGTGAGCGAGTTTATCCAGCACGCCAAGGAAATCGAGATGGACGCTGTGGCTCGCAACGGTGAGGTTCTGATATATGCCATCTCGGAACACATCGAGTTTGCCGGAGTCCACTCAGGCGATGCCACCATACAGTTCCCACCGCAAAAACTCTATGTCGAGACCATGCGACGCATCAAGAAGGTGGCCGGACAAATAGCTCAGGCACTCAATATCTCGGGCCCATTCAACATTCAGTTCCTGGCCAAAAACAACGACATCAAGGTAATCGAGTGCAACCTGCGAGCTTCGCGTAGCTTCCCGTTCGTGTCGAAGGTGTTGAAAATCAACTTTATCGAACTGGCCACGAAGGTAATGATGGGATTACCCGTAGAGAAACCGGGTAAAAACGAGTTCGACCTCGACTACGTGGGCATCAAAGCCTCGCAATTCTCCTTCTCCCGTTTACAGAAGGCCGACCCCGTGCTGGGTGTAGATATGGCCTCGACCGGCGAAGTGGGCTGTATCGGCCTCGATTCGAGCGAAGCCGTACTGAAAGCCATGCTCTCGGTGGGTTATCAAATACCGCAAAAGAATATCCTGTTGTCAACCGGATCGGCCAAACAGAAAGCCGATATGCTCGAAGCTGCCCAACTTCTGCACGAGAAGGGCTACAACCTCTTTGCAACGGGCGGAACTCACCAGTTCCTCACCGACAACGGTATTCCCGCAGTCAAGGTATATTGGCCCAGCGAAAGCGACCGGGAACCACAGGCTCTCGAAATGTTGCACAACAAACAGATAGACTTGGTGGTAAACATACCCAAGAACTTGACGCAAAAAGAGTTGGACAACGGCTACAAGATACGCCGGGCAGCTATCGACTTCAACATACCGCTTATTACCAACGCCCGATTGGCGTCGGCCTTTATTCAGGCTTTTTGCAGTCTGAATATCGACGATATTCAAATTAAGAGCTGGGACGAATACAGATAAGCCCCAACCTGTAAAACCATACAGGAAGCGCGATCTTTCTCGAGGTCGCGCTTCTTATTTTCGGGTCTTGTACGAGAGGATATGCCACGATATACCCACGGCCAGCAGCACGAAGAGCAGAGAGAGCCACCATACGCGAGCTACAAACAGGGCACAATAGAGCAACGTAATCCACACCAGCGATACCGAAATAATCTTTACCCGCAACGGTATGGCCTTGTACTCCATGAAATCCCGAATGTAAGGGCCAAAGCGCTTGTGATTCAAGAGCCAATGATACAGCCGGGGCGAACTGCGCAGCCACAGGACCGCCGACAACAGCAGGAAAGGAGTCGTAGGTAACAACGGCAGGAATATCCCCATTATCCCTAACCCAAGAAAAAGGCCTCCTAAAACGATATAAATTGTCTTCACAACGCAAAAATACAATAATTACGGGAGTGCTTGATAAATCGGGAGGAGATTGTTTTTAAAATGAGAAGAGGAAAATCCCGCAGGATTCTCCTCTTCTCATTTTTAGGGAAAATGTGGATTACATCATACCACCCATTCCACCCATACCGCCGGCCGGCATGGCAGGAGCAGGATTCTCTTCTTTCTTATCGGCGATCACACACTCTGTCGTCAAGAACATTCCGGCGATAGAAGCAGCGTTCTCAAGAGCTACACGAGTTACTTTGGCAGGGTCGATTACACCGGCTGCAAAGAAGTTTTCGTAGGTATCGGTACGAGCATTGTAACCGAAGTCTCCTTTGCCGTCTTTTACTTTTTGTACCACAACGGCGCCTTCTACACCGGCATTAGCGGTGATCTGACGGAGCGGCTCCTCGATAGCCCGTTTTACGATTTCGATACCGGTTGTCTCATCTTCATTGGCACCTTTAAGGCCTTCCAAGGCAGGGATACAACGGATATAGGCAACGCCTCCACCCGGTACGATACCCTCGGCGATAGCGGCTCTTGTGGCACTCAAAGCGTCATCGACACGGTCTTTCTTCTCTTTCATCTCTACCTCAGAAGCTGCACCGATGTAGAGAACGGCAACACCACCGGCCAATTTGGCCAAACGTTCTTGTAGTTTCTCACGGTCGTAATCGGAGGTTGTCGTCTCGATTTGAGCCTTGATTTGAGCTACACGAGCGGCGATAGAGTCTTTGCTACCCATACCGTTTACAATCGTCGTGTTCTCTTTGTTCACGGTAATTTTTTCGGCACGGCCCAACATGTCGATGGTGGTCGATTCGAGTTTCAGCCCTTTCTCTTCCGAGATAACTACACCGCCGGTCAGCACGGCAATATCCTCGAGCATCTCTTTACGGCGGTCGCCGAAGCCCGGAGCTTTAACAGCACATACTTTGAGCGAACCACGCAAGCGGTTTACTACCAATGTGGCCAAGGCCTCGCTATCGACATCCTCGGCGATAATCAACAAAGGACGGCCACTTTGTGCAGTAGCTTCGAGAACGGGAAGCATATCTTTCAAAGCCGAGATTTTCTTGTCGTAAATCAAGACATAAGGAGTATCCATTTCACACTCCATCTTCTCGGTATTGGTAACGAAATAGGGCGAGATGTAACCGCGGTCGAACTGCATACCTTCTACGATATCAACCGTCGTGTCGGTACCTTTGGCCTCTTCGACGGTGATAACACCCTCTTTTTTCACTTTTTTCATAGCTTCGGCAATGAGTTGGCCGATTTCGCTATCATTGTTGGCCGAGATGCGGGCAACCGACTCTATCTTCTCGAAATCGTCGCCTACCTCTTGCGCCTGTTCCTTGATGCCTTCTACCACTTTGGCCACGGCTTTGTCGATACCGCGTTTCAAATCCATGGGGTTGGCTCCGGCAGCCACGTTTTTAAGACCTACGTTTACAATAGCCTGAGCCAATACGGTGGCAGTTGTCGTACCATCGCCGGCATCGTCGCCAGTCTTCGAGGCAACCTCCTTTACCAATTGAGCACCCATATTTTGGAATGCGTCTTCCAACTCTATCTCTTTGGCAACCGTTACACCATCTTTGGTAATATGGGGAGCACCAAATTTTTTCTCGATAATTACGTTGCGACCTTTGGGGCCAAGGGTTACTTTAACGGCGTTTGCCAATTCGTCAACCCCTTTTTTCAACTCTTCGCGAGCTTGAATATTAAATTTAATCTCTTTTGCCATAATCGTTTTCTATAAAATTAAAAATTAAACACATTAAAGGATTGCCAAAATATCGGATTGTCTCATAATCAGATATTTCTCACCGTCCAACTCAATTTCGGTACCCGCATATTTACCATACAAAACGGTATCACCGGGTTTTACAACCATCTCTTCGTCTTTCGTACCGTTGCCGATAGCGATCACACTGCCTTTAAGGGGTTTTTCTTTGGCCGAATCGGGGATAATAATACCGCCAATAGTCTTTTCTTCTGCAGGAGCCGGGAGCACCAAAACTCTGTCTGCTAATGGTTTAATGTTCATTGTCTTCTATTTTAGTTATATTTGTTTTTTATCGTTATTCTCGCAAATGCGGGAACACTACTATTATAGCCAAATTCATGCCAAATGAATTAATTGCACGAAATCTGACAAAACGTCACTTTTCTAAAAAAGCAGACAAGCTGTTTACTGACAAAGATTCCACGTTTTGCTCGTCTGAATAAAATGCGATTCCGGGAATTAGGCGGGAATTAGGAAGGAATGACAATTAATGGTGTATCGGTATGGAACAACATTTTGTGCGCAATACTGGGATTGAAGAGTCGTGCGAATATATTGCGCTTACGATTAGGTACTACCATCACATCGATGCTCAATTCTTGGAACAGACGTTCCACGTTGTCCAAAAAGTTTTCTTCGCCGACAATCTTGTACCCGATCTCCCTGCCCGGATAATGCGACTGGCAATAGTCGCGAATGCCGGCGAGTTTAATTTCGGTCCATGCATCGCTTTTCTCCGTAATGTGGAAAAACATGATGCCAAACGTATATCCTTCGAACAAGCGCATGAATGTATCTAACGAAAGTAAATCCTGTTGATCGAAATTGGTAAAGAAGGCTACATTTTTAATTTCGGTTATATGTGCATGGGTAAATCCTTCGGGAACGGCAAATACGGGGAAATTGCCATAGTCCACCACTTCGGCGGTGACACTTCCTATTAAATCGATTTCCTTACGGGTTTTCCCTCTCGACCCCATCACTATTAGCAAAGGATTCAACTCTTTCGCCATCAAAATAATAGTATCCTCGGGGACACCTTCGCACACTCTATAAATAAATGGCACAGACGGAAGACTTCCCTCGGACATCAACTGTCGCACTTTTTCACAAAAGTCCGACATTTCATCATTAGCCTTTGCAAACAACATTTTATGCTCTTCACTCTCTTTCAGTTCATAACTGATGGTCTCGGCCAAAGAGAGGGAGCCCATGGTGAAAGGCGACAAAAAAGTGTGCAACAAAACGACCTCGGCTTGCCGGGCTGCAGCAAAATCAAACCCCAACCGACACGCTTGCAACGAATAATCGGAGAAATCGACAGGGATAAGTATCCTTTTTTTCTGTGGAGTATCCGTTATCTCTTCCGAGTTCCCGAATACAGGGTCGTTTTCTAAAATCTCGAGGGCGTGAGGCAAATCTTTTTCGTGGATTCGCACTCGCACCCCCGGAGAAATGACGGGTTTCAGCAGATTGACATTTTGAATGGCGACAGTGATACCCTGACTCTCCAAAATGCCTTTTAAAATAAGAGCTTTCGGATAGGTGTGAATAGCCAGTGTAATCAATCGGTCTTTTTTCATGGTCAATCCCCTATTTCGTTTTACTTTTTATTATTTTCCTCTTCAAGAATACGAATAGCCATATCGTATATCTGTGTATTATCGAGAACAACGATTCCGCCGTCGGGTCCCGGTTCAATATGGAGACCACAATTTTTCCCAAATGAATAATTAGTCCCTCCAAAATAGTTACGCACCGTTTGTGTAGTAACGTTCAACTCGTCTGCGATTCTGTGCATGGAGCCATCGGGCAAACTGTCTTTGATACGACGCAGCTCGTTAAATGTGATTGTCTTAGTCATAAGGGTAATTGTTTTTATGGTTAAATATTCGGTTAGTTGTACTCTTTTGAATACGCAATAAATTTAGATTCTATTTTTATTATTTCCAAATTTTGAGACCAAAATTTTATACCTGTATCGACTATAAATTTATAACGGCATATACCCCAATGGCCAATATACTTAGATAAATTACTGCGGTTGTAATCTTTATATCTTTATTTCTCAAATAGGGCGATTGTTTGTCGGGTAGAAAATTTTTGTTGACCAGCCAGCACCGGATTCTACGCCATAATATATAAACGGCGAATCCGAAGAATATGCCGGCAATCGTACCTCCTAAAATGTCGCCCGGATAGTGAACCCCCAAGTAGATGCGGGAATAACAATTGATGATGGCCCACAGTATGGCCGTGACGGTAAAAAGACGGTCCTTGAATATCAATGCCAACAATACCACAGCCCCGAAACTGTTTGCGGCATGGCTCGAAATAAAACCATAACGTCCGCCTCTATATCCATTTACTATTTGTACGAATGGAGAAAAATCGGGGTCTTGCGCTGGCCTGTATCGGGCAAAAAAGGGTTTACAAAAGGTCGAGGCAAATTGGTCGCACAACGTAATGGTAAGGGCAATGGCTATACATACGATTGCGGCCTCTTTCCAGTTTTTCCGGAACAAGACGAACAAAACCGACAGAAGAAGGGGAATCCATGTGAATTTATCGCTGTATATCCACATGAATGTGTCCCAAAATGGGGTATGTACATTGTTCAACGCAAGGAACAACGACTGGTCCCACTCGATAAGTTGTTGCACGGCCGACATCGCTCTAAATGATTTCTATCGACGACGAGGGTAACCAACCGCGATTGCCATCGCTGATTTTCACTTCGGACCATTCGCCCACTTTGCTCAACACAAGCACTTTTGTACCTTCGTGCAAAACGAACAGGTCGGTACCGCTTTCGGCCGGAGAACTTTTTACGGGTACCGTGGCGGCGAATACGATGGCTTCGCTACGTGTTTTCATCTTGTCGTTCAAGTTCCATGCAAAACTATTGGCGGCAAGGGAAACCAGCAAAAGGATTATTCCACCGAAGAATCCGACTTTTTTTACACCGACCGACTTGGTAAACAGATAGAGGTAACACCCCACAAGAAACAACAGGAACGACACGATCCCGATTATCGCCCACGTATTCGAGGAGAGGAAACTGCGCAACGTATCAATCCATACCGACAGGAAAAACCGTCCTACGGGGTCGATTTTATCGACGATATGGGTATTGGCCATATCGAGATTGAAACGGGCATCCTCATTCCCGGGGTTCAGCAACAAGGCCCGTTCATAATTCAATATGGCTTTGGCATACTCGTTATGCTTGTAATAGGCGTTTCCCAAATTGTAATACAGGTCGGACGATACACCGTTTTCTTTCATCGTCTGCTCATACAACTCGATGGCTTTGATATAATCCTCTTGGGCATAAGCATCATTGGCCTGTGTCAAAGTCTCTTGACTGTACGTTGTCGATATACCTGCGACAACAAAGAGCATATATATAAATAGTCTTTTCATCGTTCTATGGGTTTTACTTTTTTACCGTATTTTCCATTTTACCTATGGCTTCGACAGTCTGGGTGTATAACTCGTCCATCGCCTCGTCCGATTGAGAAGGGGCATATTGGGCAAATTCGCAGCGACCGAGTATATCGTTGAACTCGGCTATCAAATCGGCATGGGCTCCATATTTTTCCAATTCGGTCGCCACATTGTCTTTGGTAAGTTCCGAAATAGGCAAACTCAACTTGTCACTCAAATATCCCCATACGGCTTTGAGCACCTCGTCATAGAAATGTTCCTTGTCGTGATTCTTCAAGTATTTACCGGCAATCTTCAACCGTTTGGAAGCCACCTTATTGGCTTTTTTGTTTTTCATCAGGGCAACGTTGGCGTTGGCTTTGGCCTGTTTCCGGTTTATGATGACGAAGATGACAAAAGCCAAGGCAGGAAGGATATAGCACAACCAGTATCCCCACGTCTCGATATAGACCGCCGGACTTTGCACCAAATTCATTTTATTCAATTTGATATAATGAATATCTTGATTCAGCAGTCTCAGATCCTCTTTGTTCGTGAAGTTGGAGATAGTTTTCCCTCCACTACCGGGAGCCCCCTTATCGACGGTAATCTCATATTCTTCGGTACGCAAGGTTTTGTATTGCTTCGTTTTCGTGTCGAAATACGAGAATTCCACTGCCGGGATCTTGAATGTCCCGGCAAAACGGGGTATGGTGGTGTATTCTACCGTGCGGGTTCCGCTCACGCCACCGGCCGTAGCTTTGACCGAAAGATCTACTTTGGGATCGTAGGTTTCGAAATCGTTCGGAAGTTTCAATTCGGGATTTTTCAGATATTTCATATTCCCCGACCCTTTGAAGGTCAACTTCAAAGTGATTGCTTCATTGGCCTTTACATGGGTCGAACTGATTGAACTGCTCAACGAGAAATCACCTACCCCACCCATGAACGAAGCCGGTTTCCCTGCGGGTAGCGGCAATACCTCGACAGTAGCGGCATTGGAACTGACCGAACGGCTCACGCCTTGCGGAACTCGCATCGGTCCAAAGGGGCCGTTTACCAGTTGATAGGTCTCGACTTGGAATTCGAATTTCCCGGGCGTAATGGTAATTTTCCCGGTACGTTGTGGGAACAAGAGGCATTGTTTCAACACCGCCATTTTGTAATTCACGCCATTGTAGTTTTCCAACTCGAACGAAGTATTCTGCGGCAAATCAATGTCTTGTACCACAAAGCCTTCGAACGACGGGAAACTATAATTCTCGGCTTGTACGCCCGAAGCCCGGGTGTATAATTTGATGGTGGCCAACAGAGCCTCTTGCTCATAGACCTTTGTCTTGGAGAGGACTGTCCTTATAAACAAGGCTGTATCGTCGGCACTTTGCCCACCCGATTGTCGGCCCGAGCCGCCCGATGCCGCAGATTTGTCGGGAGGGAGGACCGTCAGCTTCCATGTATTGGTCGAATAGGTGCGACCGTCGGCCGAAATCGTAGCCGGGGCAAATGTGTAACTGCCCTCTTTCTCGGCACGTAACGTAATGACATGAGTCTCGGTCGTTTGCCGGTTTACACTGCCGTTTACGACCGATACGCTCGTTCCCGAGCTGGTGCCTTGATACAACACCTTGCAACCGGTGAACTCGGGCAGTTTCAACTCTTTGCCCGAAGCATTGTACAACGTATATTCCAACTGGAATTGCTGTCCTTGTATCACTTGTCGCGGGCCATCGACGGCAAAACGGACATTCTCGGCCCACATGTCGGTCGCCAAAAACAGCGTACAAAATAAAATCAAATATCTTTTCATCATCATCTCCTAAAAAGTTATCTCCCGGCTTACCACTCTTTGTCGGTCTTTTTGCGTTTCTGTTGTTGCATCAATGCCTTTTGAACTTTCTCTTGCGTATCACGTTCGTCTTGTTGGATTGCATCGAGAATTTGCTGTGCATTTTCTTTCGACATTTGGGATTGCTGGGGCTGTTGTTGCTGTTGCTGCTGCTGGTTATCCTGCTTATTATCTTTTTGGTCTTGATTGTTTTGGTTATCCTTATTCTGGTCCTGTTGGTCCTGTTTTTGGTCTTTTTGCTGCTGCTCTTTATTCTGGTCCTGTTGGTCCTTATTGTCTTTGTCTTGATTTTGTTGGTCCTGTTGTTGCTTTAACAACAGTTGTGCAAGCCGCAGATTATACCGAGTCTCGTCATCTTTGGGATTACGTCGAAGTGCATTTTTGTATTCTTCGATACTTTGCGCATAGTTTTTCTCTTGAAACGATATATTCCCGAGATTGTGCCATGCGTGTGCCGTCCTCAAAGAATCGGACGACGCTTGTACGATTTTCTTGTACTCATTGCGCGAATCGTTCCACTTCTGCTGTTTATACAGGGCCGCTCCCAAATTGTAAGTGGCGATTTCGGACGAGGGATTGGCATCCAACGCCTTGCGATATTCGATTTCGGCCTCGGTATATTTCTTTTCCCCGAACAAGTCGTTCCCTTTTCTTATCGAATTGCGCTCGGCTTTCCCATCGACCTTCTTCTCTTGGGGCGGGACAACTGTGGCATTCGAGGCATTTGTCGCATTTTCCTGTGCCGACATATTCAATGTCGACCCGGCCAATACAAGACACACTATATATTTGATTGCTTTCATACTCAACACGCTTTATTCATGAAAAGAAAGTTATCTTTTTCAACCAACTGTTCTTGCGGTCAACAATAAAGACATCGACCAATAACAATATCAAGGCTATCCACGCCAATCCTTGGAATTGCTCGTCGTATTGCGAATAGACTTTGCTCTCGATGTCGGCTTTTTTCATGGTTTTCACCTCCGAAGTAAGGGCTCGCAATGCAGCATTGGTATTGTCGGCACGCACATAAATCCCCGAACCGGCTTTGGCAATCTCCTGTCCGAGGGCTTCGTTCAATTTCGAGATAACCACATTGCCGTTATTGTCTTTGATAAAGTTGGTCTCGCTGTCTCCAATCGGAATGGGAACACCTTCGAGCGACCCGATACCGATTACATCGACCTTAATGTTTTTCTCGGCTGCCGCCTTGGCCATCTGAACGGCATCGTCCTCATGGTTTTCGGCATCGGTGATGACGATAATGGCTTTATCTACCCCTTCATTCGGTGAGAACGAATTCATCGCAGTAGAGATGGCTCGCCCGATAGCCGTTCCTTGTGTGGGGACCATCGAGGGATTGATCGTATTCAAGAACATTTTGGCCGAAACGAAATCGGAGGTGATGGGCAATTGTGTATAGGCATCGCCGGCAAAAACGATCAATCCGATTTTGTCGTTGTCCAACTCGTCAACCAATTTGGAAAGCATCATTTTTGCCTTTTCCAGCCGGTTCGGTGTTATATCTTTGGACATCATCGAATTGGACACATCGAGGGCGATCATAATCTCTACCCCTTGTTTTTTTACCGTTTCGAGTTTCGACCCGAATTGCGGCCGGGCCAACATGAACACGATAACGATAAAGGCCAATTGTTGGAAAATAAATTTAATCCACGGCTTGTATTTCGACACATCGGTCATCAGGGGAGCCAATACCGAAGGGTTGCCATACTTGGCCAAATTGCGGCGGGTACGGTAACGCCCGTAAAGAAACAGTCCCCACAAAACAGGAACGATAAGGAGCAGATATAAAAATTCGGGTTGTGCGAATCGAAACATAATCAACGTCTTTTAGGGAATATTCTTTAATAACGTATGACGGAGGAGTATCTCCAACCCCAAACACAGGAGTGCCAATACGGCCCAAATGGTATATTCCTCTTCTTTTACACTAAACTCCTTCACGGTGAGTTTGGTCTTTTCCAGTTTATCTATTTCATCAAAAATACCTTTCAACATATTTTTGTTGGTCGCTCTGAAATATTTTCCATCGGCCGTTGCCGCGATTTGTTGCAGAGCAGCCTCGTCCATTTCGACCGGCATATTTTGGTAAGTGATGCCATAAGGCGTTTGTACCGGTGTAGGAGCCAAACCTTTCGTCCCTACTCCAATCGTATAAACGTGTATGCCAAACGATTTGGCTATTTGTGCCGCTGTGGCCGGGGCTATATCGCCCGCATTGTTCGTACCGTCGGTAAGCAATATGATCGTTTTCGATTTGGCCGGGCCGTCTTTGATGCGGTTGATAGCTGTTGCCAAACCGTCGCCGATGGCTGTTCCGTCGTCAACCATACCGCAATGAACATCTTTCATGAGGTTGAGCAGTACCGCATGGTCGGTTGTCATAGGGCACATGGTGAAACTTTCACCGGCAAAAATCACCAACCCGATATTATCGTGTTCCCGGCCCGAAACGAACTGTGCGGCCACGTCTTTGGCGGCTTCTACCCGATCGGGCTTGAAGTCGCGCGCCAACATACTGCCCGAAATATCGAGGGCCAAAACTATATCTACACCTTCGGTCGAGGAATTCTGCCAATTGTCGGTCGATTGCGGGCGGGCCAAAGCCACGATCAAAAAAGCGACGGTCAACACCCGTAACGCGAAATTGAAATGTCGTAAATATATTTTGTATGTACGTGGCATTTTTGCAAACGGTTGTGTGGTAGAAACCTGCAAAGAAGCCTGCATACGCTTCTGTTTGAGGTCATACCAAACAACAACAGGTATGATCAGCAGCAACAAAAGCAAATATAACGGATTCGCGAATACCATTTTCAATCTATTTTAGAAGCCCAAACAGCTTTTTTGTTCAACATTTCTTATTCCGGATTGTCCGAGCCATCTTCGTTCGACGGTTCGGGTGTTTTTTCTTCCGGTTTAGTCTCTTCCACAAATGTCTCGGCATAACGCATCACTTGCTCGTTATCGTCGGGCAGAGGACGCATTTTGGCGAATTTTACGAAGTCGGCCATAGCAAGGATATCGCGCAATTGCTGGTTGACCGCCTTTGTCTCTTCGTTGCGGCGCAGTGTCTCTATAATCTGAGTCGTGGTCATCTCCATGGCATTGATGTGGAAGCGGCCGTCGATATAAGTTCTCAATATCTCGGTCAAGGTCGTATAATAGGCCTTTTCTTGTCCCTGTTGCCAAAGTTTCGAATCTTTCAACTCTTGCAAAGCCTGCATGGCCCGTTCATAGGGCGGGACAATCTGTTTCGCGTCGGCGACGTCGTCCGATTTTTTATTTCGACCCCAACGCCAATAGGCATATATCCCGGCAGCGATAACCACCAAAGCGAGCAACAGATATAATACCCACACCGGAATGAAATCCCACAGGACGAAAGGAGGTGCATCGACCGTTTTAATATCAAATTCGGCATGCGTCGTATCGACGGGGACAGGCACGACTTTGAGGCTCAACGCTTGCGTTTCGAACGTATCGTTGTCGATTACATATTTAAAAGGCGGCAGGTAATAAAGACCCGAATCGAACGAAGTAACCAATACCTCATTATTGATTTGGATGCGATTGTTTTTCAAATCGAGGGTATCGGGCTTGGAGATTTTCAGCACCTCTACCCCGGCAACGAGCGTATCTTGTATGACCGGCAGTCTCACAAATTTGCCCTTGTCTTGCGAAAGCTCCAACCGCACAGTGGTTTGGTCGCCCATCATAATGGCTGCCGAGTCCATCTGTGCCCGCACAACGATATGGTTCTGGGCCGATGCCGTAAATACCCATGCCGACAGTACAACTCCTAACCATTGTAATCTCATATAGCCTTTTTTCATATACATCTTCAATTTTTAGTTATCCCCTTCGTTTGAAGAGATTCATCAACGCGACAACAAAATCGTCGTCGGTGGCGATCGTAGCCAAGTCAACCCGGCTTTTACGCAACATGGCCAGCATTTTCTCTTGCCTGTCGTTCCACCAATCGGCATATCGGGCACGGACATTCGCCGAAGATGAGTCAACCCACAACTCGTTTCCTTGCTCGGAATCTTGCATCTTGATCAATCCTACATTGGGGAGTTGCGATTCCCGGCGGTCATACACCTGAATCGCCACCAAATCGTGACGGCGGTTGGCAATCGACAAGGCATTTTTATAGTCGTTGCCGTCGATAAAGTCGGAGATTAGGAATGTCGTGCAACGTTTTTTAATGGCGTTGGTCATGTATTCGAGAGCCAGTCCGATGTTTGTACCCGAGTTTTCGGATTTGAAATCGATCAGCTCCCTGATGATATAAAGAATGTGTTTGCGACCTTTCTTGGGAGGAATGAATTTTTCGATTCGGTCCGAAAAGAATATCATGCCTATCTTGTCGTTGTTTTGTATCGCCGAGAAGGCAATTGTCGCAGCCACTTCGGCCATCATCTCACGCTTGGCCTCGCCTACTGCACCGAAATTGCGACTGGCCGAGACATCGACCAGCAGCATAACCGTAAGTTCGCGCTCTTCTTCAAACACTTTTACATACGGTTTGTTGTAGCGGGCTGTCACGTTCCAGTCTATATCCCTCACGTCATCGCCATACTGGTATTCCCGGACCTCGGAAAAGGCCATACCACGGCCTTTAAACGCCGAGTGGTATTGCCCTGCAAATATATTGCGGGACAACCCTCTCGTCTTTATCTCGATATGACGGACTTTTTTCAGCAGTTCACTGGTTTCCATAAACAGCAATTTCCCGTTTTACTTAGGGTACTTCTACCTTGTTGAGTATTTCGCTGATAATCTCTTCGGCTGTCATATTGTTGGCCTCGGCTTCGTAGCTCAGCCCGATACGATGACGCAATACATCGTGACACACGGCACGCACGTCTTCGGGAATCACATATCCCCGTTGCTTCAAAAATGCATAAGCACGGGCAGCCAAAGCCAAGTTGATGGAAGCACGCGGAGAAGCTCCGAATGAAATCATCTCTTTCAACTCGCCCAGCCCATGATCTTGGGGGAAACGGGTAGCAAACACAATATCGACAATGTATCGTTCTATTTTCTCGTCGATATAGACTTTCTGTACAATCTCCCGGGCTTCGATAATCTCAGCCGGTTTCAGCACCGGTTTAATATTGACATTACGGCTGCTGATATTCTGACGAATGATGAGTTTCTCCTCCTCCTTCTTCGGATAGCCGATGATGACTTTTAGCATGAAACGGTCCACTTGCGCCTCGGGCAACGGATAAGTACCTTCTTGCTCGATAGGGTTCTGCGTGGCCATGACCAAGAAGGGGTCGTCCAATTTGAATGTCTGCTCACCGATTGTTACTTGACGCTCTTGCATGGCCTCCAACAACGCACTTTGCACCTTTGCCGGGGCACGATTGATTTCATCGGCCAAAACGAAGTTGGCAAAAATAGGGCCTTTCTTGATTTGGAACTGCTCTTTGGCTTGGCTGTACACCATGGTACCTACCACGTCGGCCGGCAGCAAGTCGGGGGTAAATTGGATACGGCTGTATTTCGAGTCGATGAGCGAGGCCAATGTTTTTATGGCCAACGTTTTTGCCAAACCCGGAACACCTTCGAGCAAGATGTGACCGTTGGAAAGTAACCCGATCATCAACGAATCGATCAAATGTTTCTGACCGACAATGACTTGATCCATACCTTGCGTAATCAAATTCACAAACGAACTCTTGCTGGCTATCAAGTCGTTCAACTCCCGAATATCTACTGTTTCACTCATACGTTTTCTCTTTTTATATTTTTAATTTATACGTTTTTTTACTTTATCTATCGCAAAATTAGCCATACAAAGGTTCTATATCGCTCCTATCGTGTTAAAAATGGCTAACTATTCACTTAAAAAAGGCTAAGTCGCTAACCTATTTGGTCAACGACTCAGACAAAATATCTCACTCATACCGGCTCTGTATCCGTACGGCCAATTCCTTGGCCTTATCCACCGAGGCTTTGTCGGTGGCATCGATACCGTATTTAGCTGCATCGGGTATCGTCAATCGAGTTCCTATGGGGACTTGATTGGGATTTTCAATCACCCCTTTGTTCTCTTCATAGATATAAACCCAAAAGGCTTTATGTCCAAAATGTTTACGAGCCAACGTCGTTAAAAATACGCCCGATCGAATAGTTTCTACAACCGGGCCGACTGTGGGCTCCAGTTCTGCTTGTCTCGGTTGCGGTGTCGAAACGTCGAAGGCTTGCTCAACCACAGCGGTATCGGTTTTAATTTCTGTTGCCGGCATTGTCGCGGTCGTATCTTTCTGCACTTCTAAAACAACCGGTTCGGTCGCTTTGTTCACCATCGGTTTGTCGGTCGATTGTCGGCTCAATGACAAAGTATATTCCCCTATTTTCAGGACATTAGCTGAATCGCTGCCTTTCCCGGCCCAAATGGCATAGCCGATGGCACAAGCCAAAACAACTACACCCAGCGATGTAAGAACTCCCCACCAAAAAGCTCGGCGGGAAATAGATTTCTGTCCATAGATTTCATTTTCATCTTCGACCGGATCATCAGGAGCAGTCTCGACAGGGTTCGGCTCCGGCTCGGAAACGGGTTCTTTGGCAACCGGTTCCACAACCGGCTCGATTTCGGGTTGCGAGCTCTCCGAAGAGGCGTCTTCACGAGGCATGGGTTCTTCGCTCCCATGCTCGGGCGTGGAAGAGTCTTGTCCCGAAAACGACATCGATTCGGCATCGCATTCCTGCTCCCCCTCCGATTCTTCGACCGACATATCCGATTCGTCGGGAATAACCTCACTCCCCTGTTCGAGCGCTTCGCTTTCAACGGCAATCATCTGCTCGGTCGATACATGGTCATTGAGAATCTCTACCGAGAAACTCGAAAAAGGAGCATTGACAGCTTCCCGTAAAATTTTATCGGGAATAAACGACAATTTATAGTGTCCCGGGATTTCCACCGGCTCACCGGTTTGAACATTCACACTGCCGCGAGCCTCTACCCATATCGGTTTAAAAAGCCCCAATCCATCTATTTTCAACTCCTCACCCGAGGAAATAACCTCGGTCGAAATCGTAAAGAACTCCTTCAAAAAAGCTTCGGCCTCTTTCTTCGTTACATTCATCTTCGAGGCAAGCAAAGAGACCAAGTCGGGGAAAGATATTTTCTCGTTCATTTGGACGATAACATTTTAAGTTTGGTTTTAATAGCGCTTCCCGGTTTAAATGCCAATATCATTTTAGGCGGCACGAGCATACGTTTACCCGTAGCCGGATTCACAACGACCCGTTCCAACTTTTTCTTGGGTTCAAACGACCCGAATCCTTGAATCGACACCACGTCCATCTGCGCACAACGCTCCTTCATGATTTGGAGGAATGCCGACATATAACCGTCGATCTCTCCCCTATCTTTTCCCAATCGGATTTGTAACTGTTCCAAAAAAGATTTATGATTCATGCCCTTTTCTTTTTCAAGCCCCCTCTCTCCGGGAGTTGTTGTCTATTTGCAAATTTAGCTATTTTCTACGGAAAATCTACATAAAAGAAAAGATTACCCACAATAAATTCAAAAACAAAACCATATATCCCCTTAAATAAGTAAAAAAATAAATAGACAACTTAGATATATAGTATAAATAATATATATTATTTTTGCATCTACTAAAAGAGGATATTCAAATAAAAAGGAAACGTTATGCTTTATAAAGCTGAGTACTAAGGGATTTCGGGCTTAACATAAAAGAGAGGGAATTATACTCATTTGTTATTACTCTACATATTCATTGGTATTATCTTTATAAAAAGGAGCATCATAGTCCTACGTTTTTCTATTGATACACATAGTCTTAGGGGACTTAAGACTGTTTAAAAGTAATTTTATGCTTTTTAATTCACTACACTTTTTGGCGTTTTTCCCTATTGTATGTGTAATTTATTTTCTTTTACCCTCATTAAAATCTCGCAATATATTCCTACTTGTAGCAAGCTATTATTTCTACATGAATTGGGAACCAATTTATGCTTTATTGCTTTTATCCAGCACCTTAATTACCTATCTTGCTGCTCTCGGTATAGCCAAATATCCGGAGAAAAATAAAAAAAGCGTGTATTTAATTGGTAGCTTAGTTCTCAACTTAGGCATGCTATTCCTATTTAAATATTATAATTTTGCAGCCGAAAACTTAGCTTTATTACTCTCGAAATTAGGAATTGCTATTCAGATGCCTAAGTTCGGATTCCTTTTACCCGTAGGAATTTCATTTTATATTTTTCAAGCATTAGGCTATTCCATTGATGTTTACCGCGGAAAGACTTCCGCAGAAAAGAATTTTTTCACGTACGCTTTATTTGTGTCATTTTTCCCTCAACTTGTTGCTGGGCCTATTGAGCGGTCAACAAATCTGCTACCACAATTTAAAAAGACACACCCATTTTCTTACGAAAATATTATGTCGGGGATCAATCTAATGTTATGGGGATATTTTTTAAAATTAGTATTGGCAGACCGTTGTGCCTTATATGTAGATGCCGTATTTAACAATGTATCGCATCACAATGGAGGCTCTTTTTTATTAGCATCACTCATTTTCCCTTTCCAAATCTATGGCGACTTTTCTGGTTACTCTCTAATAGCTATTGGCGCAGCAAAAGTTATGGGATTTAACCTAATGGAAAATTTTAAACGGCCATATTTTTCAACGACTGTTACCGAGTTTTGGCATCGTTGGCATATCTCTTTATCTACTTGGTTTAAAGATTATGTATATATCCCATTAGGAGGGAACAGGGTAAGTACTCCACGCTGTTACTTCAATATCATGGCAACATTTATTATTAGCGGAATATGGCATGGGGCCAATTGGACTTTTATTGTATGGGGATCAATTCATGGAGTATTACAATGTATAGAAAAATGGTTAGGGTGGAATAAATTACAATCACAATGGAATATGTGGAAAAGATTTATTCATTGGATACTAACATTCTGTGTAGTTTGTCTGGCATGGGTATTCTTTCGGGCAAATAATATGGATGATGCCATTACCATAATAAAAGGAATGTTTTATAACATTGGTTACCCATTTATCAATACAATTCCCGATATGATATTGATAGCAATTGCATTACTCATTGTGTTTTTCAAAGAAAGTATTGACGAATTCGGTTGGAAAATATCAATCTCAAAATCTCCATATTGGTTAATAAGGCATTTATATATAATAGGCATTATTATATATATTATTATGTTTGGTGTATTGAATGGAGGACAATTTATTTATTTCCAATTTTAATAATATCGTGAAATATGAAAAAACTATTTATTAGTTTAGCTTTTATTTTTATAAGTTTATTCATTATAGACCGTATAGGTGGGAATTTGATGTGGCATGCATATCAAAACACTTATAGTACAACTTGTTATAAAACACGAGAAGTGGTTAATAATGTCAATCAAGATGTTTTAATATTGGGCTCTTCTCGGTGTGCTCATCATTATGTTCCGTCTATTATTTCAGATTCAATAGGTATGAGTGTATATAATGGTGGATTTAACGGAGCTTGTATATATTCTTATTATATGGTTTTGAATTATATTTTGGCTCACTACACTCCCAAAATAGTTTGTTTAGATTTGATCACTTCGGACTACACATTAACCAATGATCCTTTTAAGAGTATTCATATATATGCTCCTTATGTAGGACAAAATAAAGGCGCCGATGAAGTGTTTATAGCTGATGGCTCTTATTGGAAATATCAATTATCCCATTTATATCGATACAATTCCTTGTCATTGTCTATATTCAGTCGATTAGCCGTGAGATATGTTCCCGATTTCGATAACGGTTATTACCCTATTACCGACCCTCATTCATATCCAACTATACTTAGAGCATCTGACACTCCCAATAATATCGATCCGTTAAAGATACAATATCTCCATAAATTTATAAACTTGTGTAAAACACATGATATCAGATTAGTTTTCATAATCTCTCCATCGTATACTATTGCAAGTACCGACGAATATAAGCCATTACAGGATATTGCAAAAGAATATGATATCCCTTTTTTAGATTATCATACTAAAAAAACATTTATTGATCATCCTGAATACTTTAAAGATGCTTCCCATCTATGGGAAAAAGGAGCAAAATTATATTCTCTTATAGTCTCAAAAGATCTGAAAAGAATCATGGCCCAATAATTCTCATTAATACTCTATTTACAAATAGTTATCAAGCACTCATTTCCCAAATTCTTATCGGATTGCATAATCCATTAAACCTTTAATTTTTTAAAGATTCTTGTGTAGAACTACAAGAACAATCTTTGAAGAATTACATGAAAAGTTTGCACACCCGCACATTCTTTGTATATTTACCGTTACTTAATCCTTACGGTGACGACTATGGAAAAGGTTCGGAAGTATTTCAAACGAGATATAAGTTGGCTCTCTTTCAATTACCGGGTATTGATGGAGGCGATGGATAAGACCGTCCCCCTGTTTGACCGCATTAAATTTCTATCGATATATCATTCCAACCAAGAAGAGTTCTACCGGGTGAGGGTATCGGAATATCACCAAATTTTGGCCGACTCTTCAAAAGATGACGAGGAAAAGCGACAAGCCGCGGCCACTTTGACAGCTATCAACCAAGAAGTAAACCGGCAAGTCGATATTTTCAACAGATTTTTCTTTAATGACATTATCCCCGACCTCGAACGGAACGGCATGGTGTTGTACCATCAAGAAAAAATCGAAGAGTGCCATCGGCAAGAGGTGCGCAACTTTTTCAAAGAAGAGATATTCCCCTTTTTGCAACCTGTCTTGATTCTGAAAAACGACATCGTTTCATTTCTTCGGGACAACCGGTTGTATTTGGCTATAAAGATGTATCGGAAAAGTGATCGAAACACTCCCGACCGCCAACCTTTTTACGCTCAGATAAAAATACCGTTCAGCAAAGTACCCCGCTTCATCAATCTCACTCCTTGCAACGGGAAAAGTTATGTAATGTTTATCGACGATATGATTGCCTTGAATCTCGATATTGTCTTCCCGGGATTCGACATCGACTCGCACTATGCAATAAGAGTGTCGCGCGATGCCGACTTTTCTATCGAAGCCAAAGAGGGAGGCAACATTGTCGATGCCGTGCGCAAACGGGTGAAAAAGAGAAAAATAGGGAATGCCAACCGTCTGGTCTATGATGGCAGCATGCCCGCCGATATGCGGGAATATATTTGCGAAGCCTACGATATACCTCACGACCAATGTATTCGATCAGGAAGGTACTTGAATTTGGAAGACCTTTCGAAATTGCCCAATCTTACCGAAAAGGTACTGACCGAAACCCTGCCCCAACCCATGCGGCTGCCTGTATTCGACAACGCGCCGTCGATGTTCGAGGTGATTCGGCAACGGGATTTTTTGATTCACTTCCCTTACCAGTCATTCGACTACCTCACTCGCTTCCTCACCGAAGCTGCCGACAATCCTGCCGTAACCGATATAAAGCTCACACAGTACCGGGTAGCCGAGAATTCGGAAGTGATAGACCGCCTATTGTATGCCGCCCATAAAGGGAAACAGGTAACTGTCTATGTAGAGATAAAAGCCCGGTTTGACGAAGAAAACAACATCATCACATCGGAGTTGATGCGAGAGTCGGGCATCCGTGTCGTATATAGCACCCCGGGATTGAAGGTCCATGCCAAGGCTCTTTTGATAAAATGCGCCGTAACCGACAACACCCAGCCTCCGGCCTATGCCTTTTTAAGCACCGGCAATTTCAATGAAGATACGGCACAAATTTATTCGGATATGGGGCTTTTTACCGTAAATCGCAATATTACAAGCGAATTGGATAAGTTGTTCTCTATTCTGGACGGGTCATCGACCGACCGCTATTTCGAGACATTGCTTGTCGCCCAATTCAATATGGTTGACGTTTTGAAACAAAAAATACGGTTCGAAATAGAAGAGGCCCGACATGGGCGGAAAGCCCATATCATTTTAAAAATGAATGGGTTGCACGACACAGGCATGATCGATGCTCTATACGATGCCAGCGAGGCCGGTGTACAAATAGATTTGATTGTAAGAGGAATCAACTGTTTGGTCCCCGACCAGCCATATAGCCGCAATATTCGCACGGTGCGTATTATCGACTCTTATCTGGAACATGCCCGCATTTGGTACTTTTATGCCGGAGGTCACGAAGATATGTACCTCTCATCGGCCGATTGGATGCGGAGAAATCTGAATCGACGAATAGAAACCGCGGCACCGGTTTTGGACCAACGCATTAAAAATGAGATCCTATCGATTTTGGAACTTCAACTGCACGATAATGTAAAGGCTTGTTCCATAGACGAAAATCTAAACAACCATTATATTCGTAACGACCAGCCCGAAATAAGATCTCAACGGCGCTGTTTTCAACTATTAAAAGAATATTCCATTCCCGACACCCCTGTCGGAATGCCCGAAATATTTATTAGCTAAATGCGTTTCCCCCTATGGTTCAAGTTATTCATTAGGCGATATTGCGTATAAAAAAGAGTAAAGATTATTATACGTATATTATTCTTTTTTTATACTTTTGCCGATAAATAAGAATCAATCCGAAAATATGGAATCATGAAAAGAATTTTACTTTTATTTCTCATCGGTATATCGATATTTGCAGCATCGGCGCAGACTTTAAAAAAACAGAATCAGATACTGAAAGATTCGATTGGGGTCATGCAAAAAGTAATCGACGAAAAGAGTTCGGCAAACACAGTTTTAACCCAAGAGAACAACGACCTTAAAAACCGGAACGCGTTGTTGAAAGCCGGTAAAGATTCTCTCGATAATGCCCACAAGGTGCTCTTGACCAACTATGAGAATTTATCGTCCGAAAATACTTCGCTGAAAGATTCGCTGTTTATCTATCGAGGCGAAAACAAGAAATTGAATGAACAGGTTGACAGCCTTAATACTTCGCTCGTTAACCTCACCAATGAGATGAACGCCAAACTCGATTATTTAGCTAAACAAGAGAAGATTTGGAGCCGGAGGAAATACTTCAATATTGCCTATGGTATGCCCACGTTGGATAGAGGCAAAGGAATGGAGAAACTGAACAGCGATTTTGCCATCGCATTGACACGAGGGAACACCTACTATCTGCACAAACAACCGCTCTTCGGGATGTTGAAATTCGGGTTGGATTGGAGTTTCTTCGACATAGCAGCAGCAAGATATAAGGAAAAAAGTAATTATTTGGAAGAAGACGGAGATATTTACAAAGCCGAAATCGGTATGCAAATCGGTCCTTCGGTTACGATCAATCCAGTCGATTTTTTAAAGATAAATGTATATTTCCGTTACGATCCCTCCTACTCGGCTATGTTCAATACCGACGGAAATGACTTTAACGGGAATTACGGTTCCTATTTCAACACGGGTTTGGCCGCTTCGTACAAAGTCATATCGCTCGGTGTCGAATATCGTTCGGGAACGACTTCGCTAAAAATAGACGGAGAGAAACAAGAATGGAAAGTATCGGGTACTTATCTGTACATTAGTTTCCGATTATGATATAAACCGTATTACCGATACGGAATACCCATACCCGCACGGGTATGGGTATTTTTTTGTTTAGCATAAAGGCCAACCGTTACAAACATTTCGGGACTCATCGCTGTTTTAATAACGATAGTTTGTACTATTTTTTCACTTAAAACAGAATTATACTATATTTACTCTCACTTATAAAGATGACGAAAATGAAAAAATCGATTTCTCTATGGGCCATTCTTGCCATTGTCCCATTCTATGCTTCTCATTCTAACGCCTGTACAGGTATCACCCTGTCGGCCAAAGATGGTTCTAAAATACTTGCCCGCACGATCGAATGGGGAGGCAGTGACCTCAATAGCCAATATGTAGTCGTACCTCGCGGTTATGAGCAACAATCGTATATACCGGGAGGCAAATTGGGTGGAATGACTTTCAAAGCCCGTTACGGTTATATCGGATTGGCAGTCGAACAAAAAGAATTTGTAGCCGAAGGGTTGAACGAAGCCGGATTATCGTCGGGCCTGTTTTATTTCCCCGGATATGGTCAATACGAAAACTATAACCCGGCACTGAACGAGTCGAGCATCGCCGACCTGCAATTGGTATCGTGGATATTGGGAAACTTCTCGACCGTCGATGAAGCCGTACAGGCCATTCAAAAAATTCATGTCATATCGATCGACCCGAGAGGTTCGACAGTCCATTGGCGAATCGCCGACACCACGGGGAAACAAGTCGTATTGGAAATTGTGAATGGCAAGCCTAATTTCTACGAAAACAAATTGGGCGTGCTTACCAATTCTCCCGGTTTTGAATGGCAAACGACCAATTTGAACAATTATGTGAACCTGTATCCCGGAGCGGCACCGTCAAAATCATTCGGAGCAATCGAGTTGGCCCCCTTCGGTGCCGGCAGCGGCTTCCTCGGTATCCCCGGCGATGTCACTCCCCCATCGAGATTTGTGCGCGCAGCATTCTACCAGACTACCGCTCCGCAACAAAACACAGCCATAGAGACGGTAATTCAAAGCTTCCATATCTTGAACAACTTCGATATACCTATCGGAATAGAATTCTCTGCCGACCAGACTCCTACCGATATACCGAGTGCGACTCAATGGACTTCATCGTCCGATCTCACCCATCGTATCATCTATTACCACACCATGTACAACAGCGATATACGTTGCTTCGACTTGAAAACAATCGATTTTCAACGGGTGAAATATCAAGCCAAACCTCTCGACACCGTAAAGCAACAGCCCATAGAAGTCATACAGGTCCGCTAATAGATGTTCTTCTATAAGAATTGGAGTGAAGTAACAAAGAGAGCCGGCCATTCCCATCGGAAATGACCGGCTCTAATCTTGTTATTTAAAACTCTTAATTGTCTTCTTTCACACCGGCGAGTTCGGGGTCAATCATGATACGGCCGCAATACTCACATACGATGATTTTCTTCCGCATCTTAATATCGAGCTGTCTTTGAGGCGGGATACGGTTGAAACAGCCGCCGCACGAATCGCGTTGAATATAGACTACGGCCAAACCGTTACGAGCATTCTTGCGGATTCTCTTAAAAGCGGTGAGCAAACGGGGCTCTACTTTGCTTTCGAGTTTCTTGGCTTTTTCTCTCAGTTTCTCTTCGTCTTGTTTGGTCTCCGAAACGATTTCGTCCAACTCGTTCTTTTTATCGTTCAATATGTGTTGACGGTCCTGTAAAATCTCTTCCGAAGCGGCTACCTCATTGCTCTTGGCTTCTTGGGCGGCCATAAATTCGTTGATTCGTTTTTCGCACAACTGGATTTCGAGGTTTTGATATTCTATCTCTTTCGACAAAAAGTCAAACTCTTTATTGTTACGCACGTTATCTTGCTGTTTGGTGTATTTGTCGATAAGCGTTTGGGCATTTTGTATTTCTACTTTTTTTGCCGCTACAGCCGCTTTCAGATCTTCTATCTCTGTATGGAAATTTTTAATACGGGTTTCAAGGCCAGCAATTTCGTCTTCGAGGTCCTGAACTTCAAGAGGCAACTCCCCTCTCAACGTTTTTATTCTATCGATTTCCGAAAGAATGGTTTGCAAATCATACAGGGTTTTCAACTTCTCTTCCACTGTATATTC
>CALUJQ010000021.1 GCA_944320995.1 uncultured Barnesiella sp.
GACGAACAATGCCGATCTCTCCTAACTCTCAACATATTACTTTATTCCCCATTTATTGCCATAGTTTCGCGAATTCTAATTATTTTTGCAACTCATGGAAAACTAAAAAAACAAGTAATTACTATGAAACCAACTCTTTTTGTATTGGCTGCCGGTATGGGTAGCCGTTATGGGGGCTTGAAACAACTCGACGGCCTCGGTCCCAATGGTGAAACCATTATGGATTATTCGATTTTCGATGCTTTGCGAGGCGGATTCGGCAAAGTCGTTTTTGTAATCCGTAAAGATTTTGAACAGGATTTCAGAGATAAGATTCTCTCTAAATATGAAGGCCATATCCCTTGTGAACTGGTATTCCAATCTATCAATGATCTGCCCGAAGGGTTCACTTGTCCTGAGGGCCGTACCAAGCCGTGGGGAACCAATCACGCCGTATTGATGGGTAAAGATGTTATTAAAGAACCCTTTGCCGTAATCAATGCCGATGACTTCTATGGGCGTGAAAGTTTTGCCATATTGGCCGACTATCTGAAAAACTTGGAAGGCAAAGAGAACGACTATTGCATGGTAGGATACCGTGTAGGCAACACTTTGTCCGAGAGTGGTTCGGTAGCCCGCGGTGTGTGCGAGACCAATGCCGCCAAACATTTGACATCGGTTGTGGAGCGTACACAAATAGAGCGACGCGACGGCAAAGTCATGTTCAAAGAGGGTGAGACATGGACCGCTATCGACGATAACGCTCCGGTTTCGATGAACATGTGGGGGTTCACTCCCGATTATTTCAAATATTCCGAAGATTATTTCGTACAATTCCTGAAAGACAATGCCTCCAACATTAAGGCCGAGTTCTTTATCCCGCTGTTGGTAAATGATCTTATCCAATCGGGTAAAGCTACCGTAACCGTACTCGATACGCCGTCGAAATGGTTTGGTGTGACCTATGCCGCCGACCGTCAGTCGGTAGTCGATAAAATCAATGCCTTGGTTGCTGCCGGCGAATACCCCGAAAAATTGTTCTAACCGATACCTCTTTTAGGTTCGCATAAAACAGGTGCGTGGCCATCTATTTCAATAGATAGCCGCGCATCTCTTTTTCCATCGTTTCCCACCGCCCTCGGGAAAGAAGATTGATTGTAAAAATCTGTCTTTGTGAGGATATAAAGAAAAACCTCTCGTTGCAATCCTTAATGGTCTTGTTTCTCCCCGGGGATTGCATTATCTTTGCGCACTGTTTCGTTAAATCCGAGATAATAGATATGAATACGGTACCGTTGATTCCATACCGACAGCAAGTCGTTTCATTACTTCGATTGGGTATGCCCATTGTCGTGGGGCAGTTGGGAATGATTATTTTGGGATTGGCCGATACGATCATGATCGGGCATCACAGTACCGAGGAGTTGGCTGCTGCCGGGTTTGTCAACAATGTCTTCAATTTGGCTATTATTTTTGCGACGGGTTTTTCTTATGGGCTCACCCCTTTGATAGGCATGTTGCAAGGCAACGGAAACACACGAGGGATAGGCCGGGTCTTTCGCAATGCGCTGGCGGCCAATGCCGTTATTGGCGTTTTACTGACGGCTGTCATGTATGTCGTTTATTGTTTTGTCGATAAGATGGGACAACCCGAGGAACTGTTGCCTCACATACGTCCCTATTTCGTTTTACAACTGGTATCTTTATTGTTTATCATGTTATTCAACGCATTTCGCCAATTTGCCGAAGGATTGACCGATACCCGTACTCCCATGTGGATATTGTTGGGAGGCAATGCGTTGAATATTTTGGGAAACTATCTGTTGATTTACGGAAGTTTAGGCTTCCCCGAATGGGGGTTGTTCGGAGCCGGAGTCAGTACGCTGGTTTCGCGGATTGTCATGTTGCTGGTTTTTGTAGCAATTGTTGCTTGCACCCGGCGGTATAGGATATACCGCGATGCACTTATACATTCCCGATTGAACCGGAACGACTTTGTCCAACTCAACGCATTGGGGTGGCCCATAGCTTTGCAGATGGGTATGGAAACCGCCGCATTTTCGTTGAGTGCCATTATGGTAGGGTGGTTGGGAAGTGTCTCGTTGGCGGCACACCAAATTATGATTTCGGTAAGCACCATCGGTTTCATGGTCTATTATGGTATGGGTGCGGCATTGGCGGTGCAAGTAAGTCATTTTATGGGGCGGCACGATTTCTCCAATTTGCGTCGGGCGGTTCATGCCGGTATAGGTATTATGATGATACTTGCCGTTTTGGCCAGTCTCTTCTTTTATTTGGCGCGCACTCCCATTACGTATAGCTTTACCGACGACCCGGAGGTGATGGCTATGGTAGCCGTATTGATATATTCATTGATTGTATATCAGTTTGGCGATGCCTTGCAAATAACCTATGCCAATGCCCTGCGGGGAACGGCCGATGTCAAGCCGATGATGTGGATTGCATTTATTGCTTATTTCGTCATAGCCTTGCCGGTGGGTTATCTGTGCGGGTTCACATGGGGCGGCGGAGTCGTGGGGGTATGGGTCGCATTTCCTGCGGGATTGTTTTCGGCCGGAATCCTCTTTGGACTGCGATTCCGTTATCGGTTGCGAATGTTGATAAAAAAGGCTCATGCATGAAATCCATTTCCGAGAAAGAATATTTGCAGCGACTTATTGCCGAAGGAGAGCATCAACAGCAGGATTTCAAATTCGAGATTTCCGATGCCCGCAAAATCGCTCGTTCGCTGTCGGCATTCTCCAATACCGATGGTGGTCGATTGTTGATCGGTGTGAAGGATAATGGTCGCATTGCCGGGGTGCGCTCGGAAGAGGAGGTTTACATGATCGAGGCGGCTGCCACACTATACTGCTCTCCGCCTGTCGAGATTACCATGCAGACTTATACCGTGGAGGGAAAGACCATACTTGTCGCCGAAATCCCGAAAGCCGTTCAAAAACCAATTCAGGCACAAGTCGAACCCGATAAATACATGGCTTATGTGCGCGTCGCCGATGAGAACATATTGGCCACTCCTGTCCATTTAGCCGTGTGGCGACAGAAGAACAGCCCTCGGGGCTCTCTGGTGAAATATACCGACCGGGAACAGCTTTTACTCGATTATCTCTCTGCTCACCAAGAGATAACCGTGAGCAGGTACAGCCGTTTGGCCCATATCTCCTATCGGTCGGCCGTTGAACACATAGCCCGCTTCGTACGGTTCGGACTTCTCGACATCTGTTTCGAGCATCACCGATTTTGTTATCGGTTACGGCAGGGAGAATAGCTTTGTCGCCTGTGCGCGATAAACACCTCTTATACCTCAATAAGGAGATCTCCTAAGCGATTTTACCGAAGAAAGAGAGTCCAATTTATAAATAGGAGAATACTTTTTCGATATATACAGGATAGTTTTTTATCTTTGTAGAAACGAACATAAAAAGAATCGTATATGGGTGTAATTATTTCTCCGTCGTTGTTGTCGGCCGATTTCGGGAACCTGAACAGCGAGATAGATATGATAAACGAGAGTGCGGCTGATTGGCTGCATATCGATGTGATGGACGGTGTGTTTGTGCCGAATATTTCATTCGGGTTTCCCGTGTTGGAGTTTGTAAATCGCCGTTGCAAGAAGCCGCTTGATGTGCATCTGATGATTGTCGAGCCGCAAAAATTCATACCCGAGGTGAAACGGGTCGGTGGAGCCATTATGACTGTGCATTATGAGGCTTGCACCCATTTGCATCGAGTCGTTCAGCAGATACATGCCGCCGGCATGAAAGCCGGGGTATCCCTGAATCCCCATACTCCGGTCTCTTTGTTGGAAGATATTATCGAAGATGTCGATTTGGTCCTGCTCATGTCGGTCAATCCCGGCTTTGGGGGGCAAAAGTTTATTCCCCGTATATTGGATAAGGTGAGGATTCTGAAAGAGATGATAGCCCGTCGAAATTCACAGGCGGTTATCGAGATAGACGGGGGGGTGAATTTGGAAACAGGTCGCCAGTTGGTCGATGCCGGTGCCGATGCTCTTGTGGCCGGGAGTTTTGTTTTTCATGCCGAGAATCCGGCAGAGACTATTGCCCGGTTGAAGCAGTTGTAGAAAAAGAGTCAAGAGGAAACAAAAATCCCGAGAAGGCCTTTCTTTGAATAGGCTTTCCCGGGATTTTGTATGTTTAATGCGATTGAGTACCTCTTCTTCGGGATATTGTTCCCACAGTCGATATTTCTATTTTCCCCCCCCCCTCCTTGTGTGGAAGTGGAGTCTTATTTCGGTTTCTTCATGCCTTTGTAGATGAGGAATCCTACGATGAACACGCAGATGGCGATGAGTACATAGAGGATCTCGTGGCTATACATCTGTACCTTGGCAATGAGCTGGTCTTCAGGAATAACGGCGTGGAATCCGTATCCGATGGTGGCCAACACGATATTCCAGCACATGGCTCCCAATGTGGTGAAGAGAATGAACTTCGAGAATTTCATACGTGCCAAACCTGCGGGTATGGAGATGAGTTGGCGTACAGCCGGGATAAGACGGCCGATAAGGGTCGATATGCTGCCATGTTTGTCGAAATAACGTTCGGCAGTTTCTACTTTTCCTTGGTCAAGCAAGCACATGTGCCCGATGCGGCTGTTGGCAAATTTATAAACGAGCGGGCGTCCTATCCAACGGGCCAGATAATAGTTGATGATGGCTCCTATGTCGGCGCCAAGCGTACCGAAGAGGACAACCAGATACATATTCAGTTCGCCATAAGCGGCTTTGTAGGCGGCAGGAATGATGACAATCTCAGAGGGGAAAGGGATAAACGAACTTTCGATCATCATGAGAAACGTGATGGTCCAATAATTCAAATTATCGAGACACCACTGTATAAAAGATAATGATTCCATAAAAAAGGAGTTAAGAACAATTGCGGATGCAAAAGTAATATATTCGTGTTACAATATTAAATTTTCGTGAAAATGTAATAGAATTTTAATATTCCCGATAATAAGGGTCTTGAAAGATTGTACGGTATATCTCGGCTTTTTGGGGTAATGGCTTGGGATAGGCGCGCGACGAGGACGGCATGCGGTAGAGCCTGAGCGGACGATTTTGGTAAACGAAATCGACATATCGGCCAATGGCAGGAGCTTCGACCCCGATGATAGACAGCAATGTGTCGGTCGCTTTTTGGCCGGTGGTGACCAATATGCGGCAATGGGGTATCTGGCCGAGCATCCAACCGAGGTCGCACGGCTCGACTACTTCGAGCGTCAAATCCGAGGCATTCCCGTTCAACCGCTTGGCTACGGCCACGGTATCGCTTACGGCAATGCCTTTTTCCCTCAGGAAAGATATGAGGGTTCCTTTGCGGAATCGTTTTTGCGTGGCATCGACAAAATAGTCTCTGTCGTTAAAAAAGATAAGCCCGAAGATACGCCACATGTCATTGGAATAGTTGGGATAGAAAAAGTCCATCGACCAGCGTTTGCGCGGTGGTGGGAAACTGCCCAGCAGGAGCATACGGGCGTTGGACGGAAGGAAAGGTGTCAAGGGGTGAGCCTCGGTCGGTAGAAATTCCATTTCGGTGGCGGTTGAACGGTTAGAGAGACGAGTCGCCCAGTTCCATATCGATTTTCCAGAAAATGTTTTCCGCAGCGTCGAAGCGGTAATTGCCGCTCGGCAAGGCATCGGTGGCGAAACTCTCTTTGTCGGGCAGATCGGCTTCGCTTTCGAGCAGGTAGAACTCGTCGTCGGGAGAGGCCTCCTCTACCGTCGCCGAGTATCCCTCGGGAACTTCAAACGTTTCGCCGTCGGCAACTTCGATCAATTGTCGGTCGTATCCTTGTTGAAACATAATGTCATAGGCATCGAAATCTTCGTATTCGCCGTAGCCCATCTCGTCCCTGATTGCATCGAACTCGGGAGTAAGAGATAATAAAATTGTATCCATCGACATTGTCTGTTTGGTCGGTGGCAAAGGTACTTATTTTTATGATTGATTCAACAATTCGGTAGGGCTGTTGTTGTAAATGACGATGAAACTTTTAAATCCAAAGAGAATATGAAAAAATTATTGATTCCTTGTGCCTGCATTCTCGTCGTTGTTTCCTCTCCGGCTTTTGCCACGGAGAAGGCCGCCGAGCAGGCTTCCGTGTCGAATGAGGCGCTTGGTCAAGTTCCGCCTATGGCCGTTGAGCGTTCGTTCTTTTTGTGGAGCGAATCTTCGACTAACGATGAACTGTTGGGCATGTTTTATGATACCCGTTACATTCATTTCCAAGATCCCCGGGCTCCCCGTTTTTTGTGGTTCGACCGTGAGGGTAGAGCCGCGTTGGGTATCGGCGGGTATGTAAAGGCGACCGCCTCATATGATTTTGACGGAGCGTTGCCCGATAAAGATTTTGTTACCTATGATATTCCGGTACCCGGCAATCCGGCAGAACGTAACCAGTATCAAATGGACGCATCGACTACTCGTTTGTTTTTGAAATTGGTCGGCGATAATGCGGCATTGGGTAAATATACGGTGTATGTCGAAGGAGATTTCCGTGGAGGAGACCATGCCGGATTCAGGTTGAATCAGGCCTATGTAAATGCCCGTGGATTCTTGGTAGGACAGGCATGGAGTACTTTTGTCGATCCGGCCGCTGCACCTCCGACCATCGATTATGAAGGGCCTAATGGTATGACATGCGTCCGTAATGTGATGGCGCGTTATACGCTCGATTTAAGTTCTCATTGGCAAATGGCGATGGCGGTTGAATCGCCCTCGGTTACTTATACGTTGGACGAGGGTTATAATACGGCAATCCGCCAGCGTATGTCCGATATACCTTTTTACCTGCAATATGCATGGAATGGGGGGAATAGCCATATCCGAGCTTCGGGTTTGCTTCGCGGTCTTTCCTATCGGGATCTTGTAACGTCTCGCAACAAGTCGGAACTCGGGTGGGCCGTCCAACTCTCGGGCCTGGCCAACATTACCCCTAAAATGACTCTTTTCTATCAAGGGGTTTATGGCTACGGATATGGAGAATATCTGAACGGATTGGGTGGAGAAGGCTTCGATTTGATTCCCGATCCCGATAATCAAGGGAGACTCTACGCCCCCGAAACATTGGGGTATGTTGCCGGTCTGCGCTATGCTTTTTCGCCTAAATTTTTTATGTCGTCATCGTATAGCCAATGCCGGGTATATGGGAAAACCGGTGCTCTCCCCGAGAATGCTTACCGATATGCCCAATATATCGTGGGGAATGCTTTCTACAATATTACCCCGGCTTGCAGTGTCGGTCTTGAATATTTGTATGGACGCCGTTCCAATATCAATCGGGAAGACGGTCATGCCAATCGTATTAATGCAATGATTCAATATAGTTTTTAAAAAGTCTATTGCTCCTCCGAGTGGAGGTGGATATATAGTGGGGCGGTTTCGGAATACTATTTTTTTCGATTCCGTCCTCTTGTTTTTGAAAATAGAGGACAAAAAATAGAGATGTTTTCCTTACTATAAAATTGTATATTTGTTTTGCTAATATGCTGAAAATCTAAAATCTGTATTGCCGTTGATCGGGCGTTAAAAAGTCTTGAAGAGGCAAATCTTGCGAAATTGTTTTGTGCAAAGCTATTGCTCTCTATGTAAAAAGCATTATTTTTGCAAACTATTGTCGAAATTATGGGGGGTGTAAAAAAAAATAACACCGTTTTTAGAAGATATATATGTTGTTATTTTTGAGGAAATGTAGTTTCAATAAAAAGGGGTATAAATATTACGGTAGACTTAAAAATATTCATTTATGGATTTATGGGGAAGCATTTTTAAATCATAATACAGAGAAAGGTTTTTTATTAAATCTATTGTTCTCTATGCGAAAAGTGTTATTTTTGCAAGGCTTTTTTAAACAGTAGCAAATATTAGAAATATTCGAAAAAAAAGAATGTAATGAAATATTTATATTTAACCGTTTTTTTAGTTTTTCTTTTGATAATAACGTCTTGTACTTCGTCCAAAAAGGTACCCTATATGGTTAATATCGAAGATATTCCCGCTGAAGTGTTAACGGCCTCTACCTCATTGCCCTCTCCGATTTTATCTCCCGGTGATATTATAGACATATCGGTTATGACGAAGAATCAAGAGGTTGCTATACCGTTTAATAAACGATTGATATATGGCGAGGCCTATTTGAGAGGGAATATGTCGAAAACGATGGAATATTATTTGATCGATCAGAATGGCGATATTGAATTCCCCGTGTTAGGCCGTCTTCATGTAGGGGGGAAGACTAAAACCGAAGTAGAACATATGATTCAGGAGGCTCTTTATCCGAAATATCTGAATGAATTGCCTCAGGTAACCGTATGGATACAAAATTTTTCCATCTCGGTTTTGGGCGATGTGAATAAGCCGGGTTCATTTACGATAGAAGATGAGCGTGTGAGCATATTAGATGCGATAGCCCTTGCCGGCGATTTGGCGATAACCGGCCGGCGCGATAATGTGTTGCTGGTAAGAGTTAATGCAGATGGATCCAAGACAGTGGCGCGAGTAAACTTGAATGACAAAGATTTGATTTCCTCTCCCTATTTTTATTTGCAGCAGAACGACGTATTATATGTTGAACCGAATAAATCGAAAGCCAATTCGGCGGTTGTAGTTCCTCCTACCACTTCGTTGGTGTTTAGTGCTACCTCTATTTTATTGACAATCGCGAACCTTATTATTTCGGCTTGGAGTATTTCTAAATAAAGATTATGGAAGATAAGCAAAATATATCTACAGGAAACAATACGGAAGAATCGTTTGATATTACCGGCTTCCTATTGGAGTGTCTCTCACATTGGAAATGGTTTGTAGCCAGTGTAATCATATTGGCGGTGGGAGCCATGTTTTACTGTTTTAGGCAGACCCCCACATACGAAGTTACAGCGGCTGTTTATATTAAAGATAACGATGGCGATACAAACAATGTTTTGTTGGAAAGTTTAGGCTTGTCGGCTTCCAAAGGGAATATCGATAACGAGATAGAAGTTTTGCGCTCGAAAAATCAAATTACCGATGTAGTCGAAGCGTTAAACTTATATACGTCATATGCATGGAAGACATTTTTACGTAAGACGCCGTTGTATCACAATTCGCCGATAGAAGCCATTCTGGATTCTATTGATGTGCATATCCTCAAATCGCCCTTAGATATAGAAATAAAACCACAGAAAAATGCCTTTCGTTTGATTGCTAAAACTCAAAATGTCAAGGGCGATAGGATTGAAGTTTGTGATACGATTATTAACGGGTTTCCTTATTCGATGCCTTTCGAGGGTGGCGCTGTTCGGTTGAGATATACGGGCGATACGATTCCTGTCATAGAAAAAACTTTGGCCATTTCATTGTCAAACCCGAGGTCCGTGAGCAAAGTTATATTTTCTAATTTGACCATTGCATTTGCCTCCAAAGATGCGACGGTTTTGTCGGTCGTGTATCGTACGCCCCTTATTAAAGAGGGAGAGGATTTTGTGAGGAAGTTGGTCGATTTCTATAATATCGATGCCGCCAACTTGAAAAATCAAGGAACAGAGAATACACAGCAATTTATAGATAGCCGTCTTGCCTCTATATCGGACGATTTGGCGGTTGTCGAAGCACAAGTAGAGAGTTATCGGAGTCAGAACAATTTAATTGATATTTCGTCGGAAGCAAAATTATATTTGGAACAAACCGGATATACCGACGAAAAATTGGCAGAATTGGAATTGCAAAAGAGTCTAGTCGATTATGTCGAGGAGTTTTTGTCCATTCCCCAAAATGAGAATATGCCTATTCCCGTATTGGGTATCGACGATGAAGAGTTGGCAAAACTGATTGCCGAGTATAATAAAAGTTTGCAACAGCGGGAGCGGCTGTTGCATTCTTCGTCAGATTCTAACCCGATTATCGTTGAGTTGACGAGAGATATTCAAACTCAACGTACTTTGGTGTTGAAAGGTGTTGAAAGTATTCGCAAAGGGGTGGAAATTAAAAAGAAAGATATTGTCCTTCAAGATAAGAAGATAGAAAATAAGATCAAGAATATGCCTCTGTATGAACGGGAGCTATCCGATATTGTGCGTCAACAGAGGATAAAAGAGAATCTATATATCTTTTTATTGGAAAAACGAGAGGAAAATGCTATTGCGAAGAGTATGACTGTGCCGGTGGCCCGCATCATCGACGATCCGGATTCGACAGGGATACCGGTCTCACCTAAAAAAATGTTATTTCTTTTTGCGGCTGTATTGCTCGGGGTTATGATTCCTGCATTTGTTATTTATTGCAGAATGACTTTCTTCCCCGTATTGAAGGATAAGAAGATGCTGGAACGTTTGACACATGTGCCTATATTGGCCGAAATTTCGAAAAAGCCCGAAGGGAAATTCTTTGTGGTGGATAAGAAGAGTGTAGAGCCTATTGCCGAATTGTTCCGATTGGTACGTAACAATCTGCAATTTGTGCTTACCAGTCCCGAGAAGAAAGTCTTGGCGGTAACCTCTTCGATCATGCACGAGGGGAAGACCTTTATTGCTTCAAACATGGCATTGAGTTTCGCTCTCACTGGAAAACGGGTCCTCCTGATCGGTGTCGATATACGTCGTCCCCGTTTGGCACAACATTTTCACATTCTCAACAAGAGTGGAGTGACCACTTATTTATCGGGGGTAAATACCGATCTACCGTCGCTCATTCAACCTTCGGGTGTCGATTCCAATTTAGATGTGCTAACAGCAGGTCCGGTTCCGCCCAATCCGAACGAATTGTTGATGAGTCCTCGTTTTGATGCTTTAATTGACTACGCAAGAGCTCATTACGACTATGTGATACTCGATACGGCCCCGTTGGGAATGGTATCCGATACGTTCTTGTTGACAAGGGTTGTCGATGCTATTATTTATGTGGCACGAGCCAATTATACCAATAAAACTTCGATTGAAATGCTCAATGCCTGGCTCAAAAGTAAGCGAATCGATGTCCCCACATATCTTATATTGAACGATGTGAATATGAATACGAGAACTTATTCTTATCGTCAACATGGTGGTGGAAAATATGGTTATGGCTATGGATATGCCGCTCAACAGGAATCTTATCCATGGTATAAACGCTGGTTTAAGAAAAAGTTTTAAAATAAACATCCATAAAAAAACAGGAGTGAATAAATTTCGCTCCTGTTTTTTTATGGATGTTTTCTCTGTTATTTATCCAATCGAGTTGCCATTTCTCGCGCAAGGACTTGACAAAGTTCTTTTATTTCGGGGGTGATGCTCTGTTTCATTTCGATACAGCACGGTAGTGTTTCCCATTTCATCGATTCGGCAAACGAAGCAAGATGTTTTACTGCGGCACCCGCCCATGTATAAGAACCGAAGTAGGCGAACGTGCGGTTTTTGATTTCTCGCGTAGCAATCATGTGGGTGAGGCTTTCGACCGCAGGAAACAGTTTGTTGGAGTAGGTAGGACTGCCGATGATGAGGCCTTGATAGCGGAATATGCTTTGGAGGATAAACGAGGGATCGTCATGCGATACATTGTGCATCACGATGTTTTTCACGCCGTTGGCTGCCAGCTCCCGGGCTATCTCTTCGGCCATCTGTTCCGTGTGTCCATACATGCTGCCGTAGGCGATGACAACGCCCGGTTCGGCTTCATAGCGGCTCAATCGGTCATAAATGCCAATGACCCGGTTTACCTCTTTTCCCCATACGGGGCCGTGAGTAGAGCAGATGGTTTTTATCTCGACTCCGGCCAGTTTTTTGAGAGCCATTTGTACGGCCGAGCCATATTTCCCTACGATGTTGGCATAATAGCGCATCATTTCGCCCCAATATTTTTCGGTATTCAGCTGGCTGTCGGTGATTCCTCCGTCCAACGTGCCGAAGCAACCGAACGCATCGCCCGAGAAAAGCACCTTCTCGTCGGGGCAATAGGTCATCATTGTTTCGGGCCAGTGTACCATCGGGGTGAAGTAGAAGGTAAGAGTCCGGTTCCCGATGGACAAACATTCCCCGTTTTTGACACAAAGGGTGTTGTCGTCTATGCCATAATATCCGTTTACCATTTCGAGCGTTTTCGCATTCCCTATGATTGTCATTTGGGGATATTTTTGGCGAATGAACTGAATTGAAGCCGAGTGGTCGGGCTCCATATGGTTGATAACAAGATAATCTATCTTTCCGTCACCGATTATCTCGTGTATATTGTCAAGCAGTCGATCGGTATAGGCGGCATCTACGGTGTCTATCAATACGTTTTTCCCGCCGGTGATTAAATAGGCATTGTACGATACTCCGTAAGGGAGCGGCCAGAGGTTTTCGAATTTGTGTTTGTTGCGGTCGTTGACCCCTACATAGTGTATTCCTTTTACAATTTCTGTTATCTTCATAATCAATATATATTAATTAGAGATGGATAAGTAATATTCGAACACAAAGGTTGTTTCCCGGTTCAAAAAGGAGTACAAAAATATGAAAAAAATAGGAATGGATAGTTGTGCGTTAAATTTATTTCACCTCTCTATCTTTCTGTTACATTGGATTTGTATGTAAGTGATGCTGTTTCCCCGATATGGCCTTAAAAAGAAAAATCCCATATACGGGATTCGTACACAGGATTTTTCTTTTTATTTGATTTTCGACCTTATTTGTTGACTCTGAATTTGTCAATACCGTCTTTCAGAAATCCTACCGACTGACGGGCGGCGGCAATACCGGCGTTGATATTGGCTTCGGCTGTTTGGGCTCCCATCTTCTTGGGGGTGAAGAACACGCGGTCGCCAAATTTTTCTTTGAGCGAGTCGGCATTCGCCGGAGCTACATCGGCCACGTAGCGGAAATCGGGACGTCCTTCGAGAACCTGTCCGAGTTCCTCTTCGTGAATGACTTCTTTACGGGCTGTATTGATGAGCATGGCACCTTTGGGCATGAGAGAGAGTAATGCGCGGTTGATCGATTGTTTGGTTTCGGCAGTCGCCGGGATATGCAGCGATACGTATTGGCAAGTGCGATAAAGCTCTTCGGCCGAAGCCACGGGTTTCACGCCGTCTTTCTCCATCACCTCGTTGGGGCAATAGGGGTCGAAGGCATAGATTTCCATGCCGAACCCTTTGGCGATGCGTGCGACATTTCGTCCCACTTGCCCATAGGCATGGATTCCCAGTTTCTTCCCTTTCAACTCAGTCCCCGATGTCCCGTTGTAGTGGTTGCGTATCATCAAAATGGCCATGCCGAATACGAGTTCGGCTACGGCGTTGGAGTTTTGGCCCGGGGTGTTCATTACGCACACACCTTTTTCGGTGGCTGCATTGAGGTCGATATTGTCATACCCGGCTCCGGCGCGTACGACGATTTTCAAGTTCTTTGCGGCAGCAAGTACCTCGGCATCGACGATGTCGCTGCGTACGATAAGGCCATCGACATCTTCCACGGCTTTGAGCAGTGTAGCTTTGTCGGGGTATTTTTCAAGTAAAACCATTTCGACACCGGCGGCATCGAGAACTTCTTTAATACCGTTTACGGCTACTGCGGCAAACGGTTTTTCGGTGGCTACTAATATTTTCATGACAAGGGTGTATATTAGTGTTTCTTTTCAAATTCTTTCATGGTGGCGACAAGGGCTTCTACGCTTGATTTAGGCATGGCGTTGTAGATCGAGGCTCTGAATCCGCCTACCGAACGGTGTCCTTTGATGCCGACCATGCCTTGCGAGGTGGCAAATTCGATAAATTCGCTTTCGAGGTCTTTGTATTCCTCTCTCATGACGAAGCATACATTCATGATCGAACGGTCTTCGGGAGCGGCTGTGCCGACAAATATCTTGCTGGCATCGATAGCATCGTAAAGGATAGCGGCTTTTTCCAAATCGCGTTTCTCCATCTCCTTGATTCCGCCCAATTCTTTGTAATATTTCAAGGTTTGCAAAGCGGCGTAGATGGGCAGACACGGAGGCGTGTTGAACATGGAGCCTTTCTTCACATGGGTGCGGTAGTCGAGCATGGTGGGAATGGCCCGGTTTACGTGACCGAGGGCATCTTCTTTGACAATGACGATCGTTACACCGGCAGGGGCCAAGTTTTTCTGCGCCCCGGCATAGATGACGTCGTATTTCGATACATCGATAGGCCGTGAGAAAATATCGGACGACATATCGGCTACGAGGGGCACTTTCACATCGGGGTCGAAACGCATTTCAGTACCGTAGATGGTGTTGTTCGACGTGAAATGGAAGTAATCGACATCGTCGGGCACGGTATATCCTTTGGGAATGTATGAGAAGTTGGCTTCTTTTGAAGAGGCTACTACATCGACCTCTCCAAACAGCTTGGCCTCTTTTATGGCGTTGACGGCCCATGTGCCGGTTTCGAGATAGGCCGCTTTTTTATTGAGCAAATTGTAAGGAACCATACAGAATTGCATGCTGGCTCCTCCTCCCAAAAACAGGACATCATATCCGGCCGGAACTTCGAGCAACTCTTTTACCAGTGCTTTGGCCTCTTCGATGACGGCTGTAAATTCTTTACTGCGGTGCGAAATTTCCATCAATGACAGACCCGTACCGGCAAAGTTGAGAACGGCATCGGCCGTGTTTTTAATGGTGAACTCGCTCAGAATCGAGGGGCCTGCATAGAAATTGTGCTTCTTCATAACAATATTTGTTTAGTGTTTGGTATAAATTTGGTTTTGATAAAGTGCAAAAATAATTCTTTTTTTTTCTATAATGTTGCTTTGTTTGTACTTTTTTGTCACAATAAAATGCAAAATGGTGTCTATTTGATAGCTTGACATGGCATTTCGGGATAATTATTTATACCGGTCTTTCCATAAACTGTTCAAATGTTCTTTTAGCTTATTTTCGGCCGGATTGTTTTGCGGTTTCCACCAGCCCTTCTCTTTCAAGTGGTCGGGCAGATACTGCTGGTTGACGAAATTCCCGGCATAGTCGTGGGCATATTTGTAGTTCTTGCCATAGTCGAGTTCCTTCATCAGTTGGGTGGGGGCGTTGCGCAGGTGTAGCGGGACGGGCAGATTCCCGGTCTCTCTTACCGTTTCCAACGCTTGGTTGATGGCCATATAGGCTGAGTTGCTTTTGGGCGAGCTGGCCAAGTAGATCGTGGTTTCGGCCATGATGATTCGGCTTTCGGGCCACCCGATATTTTGTACGGCGTCGAAGCAGGCGTTGGCCAGCAACAGGGCGTTGGGGTTGGCCAGCCCTATGTCTTCCGATGCCGAGATAACCAACCGGCGGGCAATGAATGCCGGGTCTTCTCCTCCCTCGACCATGCGGGCCAGCCAGTAGATGGCGGCATCGGGGTCACTGCCGCGAATCGATTTGATGAATGCCGATATGATATCGTAGTGCATTTCGCCGTTTTTGTCATAAGCGGCCGGATTTTGTTGCAGCCGTTCGGTAACGATGGCGTCGTCGATAATGATTTTTTCGTTCTCTCCGACGGCTTGCGACACGAGGTCGATGATATTCAGCAGTTTGCGGGCATCGCCTCCCGAGTAACGAAACAGGGCGTCGGTCTCCCTTACCTCAAATTCACGGGTCTTTAAATAGGTGTCGGTATGAATTGCCCGGTCGAGAAGTTGTTGCAGGTGGGAGACTTCGAGCGATTTGAGTACATACACCTGACATCGGGAGAGCAACGGACGAATTACCTCGAACGACGGGTTCTCGGTAGTGGCTCCGATAAGTGTCACCGTGCCGTATTCGACGGCTCCGAGTAGCGAATCCTGTTGCGATTTGCTGAACCGGTGTATTTCGTCGATGAACAGGATGGGACGCGTTTTGGAAAATATATTGGCTTTGCAGCGATCGATTACTTCGCGCACCTCTTTTACCCCCGATTGTACAGCACTAAGCGTGAAAAACGGAGCCTGCAATTGTTGCGATATGATATGAGCCAATGTGGTTTTGCCGACTCCCGGAGGCCCCCATAGGATAAAAGACGAAATTTTACCCGAGTCGATCATGCGGCGCAATACGGCTCCCGGGCCTACGAGATGTTCTTGCCCGATATATTCGTCTAAGTTTTTGGGCCTTAGTCTTTCTGCCAGCGGTTGTAACATACGTTGCTTGTTTCTGTTGATACAAATATACTCCTTTCGGGCCGTTCTTGCAAGGAAAGCACGAGAAAGATAGTCGTTCCCGTGCGATGTTTCATCTCTTTTGGAAGTTGGCCGAAAATTGCCGGATACTTGGATTTATAGAAAGAAAAACATTATCTTTATTCCGGTAATTTATGAAATGTATCATGAAACGATTTTTCCTCTTTTTTTGGGCAATAGGCTGTTGGCTGTTGTCGGGAGCTTCCGACACGGTTTTTGTGAAGGAGGCGCAGATACCGGTGTTGTTGGACCGGCAGGACAATATACTGTTTTATCTGCGTATCCCTGCTCGAGACAGCCGGGTCCTCGATGAGGTCGTATTGGATTTTTCGAATTGTGTCGATAGGGATTATATAGCAGCAGTAAGACTTTACTATGGAGGAGTCGAAGCGCGGCAGGAAGAGAACCGGAATCGTTTTGCCCCGGTTGGGTACATTTCGAATGCGGTCCCCGGTCGCACGTTGTCGGCCGATCCTTCCTATTCGATTCGGTGTGCCGAGGTCGGTGGCCCGGCAGGACAGGTGGTCTTGAAAGCCGGTTACAATTTGTATCCGGGTGTCAATTTCTTTTGGGTGAGTTTGCAGATGAAACCTTCGACTCCGCTCGCGGCAAAAGTGAATGTCGAGTTGACATCGGTTTCGCTCGATGGGAAGAAGGCCTTGTGTAAAAAGGTTTCGCCCGACGGGGTGGTGCATCGCATGGGTGTCGGTGTCCGTCATGCCGGCGATGACGGAGTGGCGGCATTCCGTATCCCCGGGTTGGTAACGACCAACAACGGGACATTGTTGGCTGTATATGATGTGCGTTACAACAGCAGTGTCGATTTGCAGGAACATATCGATATAGGGTTGAGCCGCAGTACCGACGGCGGGGAAACATGGGAGCCCATGCGTCTGCCGCTCTCTTTTGGAGAGTATGGAGGTTTGCCTGCGGCACAAAACGGAGTGGGCGATCCCTCGATATTGGTCGATACCAAAACCAATACGGTGTGGATTGCCGCGGCGTGGACTCATGGTATGGGGAATCGGCGAGCTTGGCGGAGTTCCCGGCAGGGTATGGATATGAACCATACGGGACAACTCGTGTTGACCAAAAGTACCGACGATGGGAAAACATGGTCGAAGCCTATCAATATTACCGAACAGGTGAAAGACTCGTCGTGGTATTTCCTTTTGCAAGGCCCGGGCCGTGGCATTACCATGCACGACGGCACATTGGTATTCCCCATTCAGTTTATCGATGCGGAGAATGTTCCCAATGCCGGAGTCATGTATAGCCAAGACTCGGGAGAGACATGGCATATCCATCAGTTGGCCCGCACCAATACTACCGAGTCACAAGTCGTGGAGATCGACGAGGGGGTATTGATGTTGAACATGCGCGATAACCGGGGGGGCAGCCGGGCCGTGGCTACGACTTCCGATTTAGGGAAAACATGGAGCGATCATGTCTCATCACGCAAGGCTTTGCGTGAACCGGTGTGTATGGCCAGTCTCATTTTTGTCAAGGCCGGGGAAAATGTACTCAATCGGGATATTCTGCTTTTTTCCAATCCCGATACAACCAAAGGGCGGAACCACATCACGATTAAGGCCAGCCTCGATAAAGGGGTGACGTGGTTGCCCGAAAATCGGGTCATGCTCGATGAGGAAGAGGGGTGGGGATATACCTGCCTGACGATGCTCGACCGCGAGACCGTGGGTATCTTGTATGAGAGCAGTGTGGCTCACATGACTTTCCAAACGGTAAAATTGACCGATTTGATTCGCCAAGAGTAGCTTAAATGTTTGATTATAAGTGTAAATGCGAAACCGCTCATTAAAAGACGGCTTCGCATTTTTTGTTAAAAGTGCTAAATTTAAGAATTAAAAGAGAAGTCCGATTAAACTTTCGGGAAGAACCGGAGTCATATAAACAGAAACGCAATTGAAATTGCAAGATTGAATAGATAAATAAAGAATGTTTAATGTAAAGATTTGAATTATGAAAAGAACAATTGTATCGGTAGCATTGGTTTTGGCTTTGTCGATGAGTGCTTTTGCAGGGAACAGAGATAGAAAAGAGTGTAAGGAACGTTGTGAATTCCCTTGCGAGCAAATGGTGAAAGATTTGAACCTGAGTGACAAGCAGGTAAAACAACTGAAAGAGGCCGACGAGACTTTTGCCGCCGAGGTGAAAGCCATACGCGAGAAGAGACGGGAATTTCAAAACAACAACCGGGAGTCGATGAAGGAGGCCAAAGAGCGTCGTGATTCTACCCTGAAATCGGTATTGACCAAAGACCAATACATCCAGTATCTCGAACAGCGATTGGAGCGTCGTGGCCGTCGGCCCGATGGCAGCGTCGACCGTAACGCACGTCCCATGAATCGTCATTTCGACGGGAAACATCACAAGAGACCCGATTGCCCGTTCAATAGACCTGCTCCCGAAGCTCCTGCACCTAAGGCTCCTGCACCGACTCCCGAAGCGCCTGCCGGGAAATAATACGATAGGAACATACGACTGACTGTTTTATAGGTTTTTAGATAGGTAAAAAGAGAAATGGAGTTGAATCGAATAAGGTTCAACTCCATTTCTCTTTTTGTAAGTTGAGGACATTGCCCCCGGCCGATAGCGCCGCTGTGCGGCATGTCATAAATTGTACCGCATGGCGAAGTCGTTTGCGGCAGCGAGGGTATCGGCCTTGCCTACGTCGAGTATGGCCAAGTTTGCAGGCCGGTATGCAGCAATACGTTCGGTGTGCATGGCTTCTAAATAGAAATCTATGATGGAAAACTTGTCGGGCCAATTGTCCATAAGGGCAAAGATGCGTGGCGATACGAGGTGTATGCCGGCAAAGGCATAGGGTTGTAACAGAGAGGTATCGATGCACGGCGGACGCGTCTCGCCTGTCTGTGTGTTGCGCCACCCGGCGAGGCGCAGGTCATGGTCAAAGAGTAATTGCCTGCTGGCAGCTCTTTCGCTCACAACCACTTGGGCTAAACAGTTGTGACGGAACGATGCGTAAAAGCGGTCAAGAGGCAGATTCGAAAGAATATCGACATTATGCAGCAGTATAGGTTCGTCCCCGGGAAAGAGGGCGGCAGCGTGGCGCAACCCACCTCCTGTGTCGAGCAACATTTCACTCTCGTCCGATATGTCTATACGCATGGCATAGTCGTGGCAGGCAAGAAAGTCTGTGATTTGACTGGCATGATGGTGCACGTTGATTACGGCATGGGAGCATCCTGCCGCATGCAGTTTTAGGAGTAGGCGGTGTAACAGCGGTTCACCGTCCACGGGTACGAGGGCTTTGGGCAAGTGGTCGGTGAGCGGGCGTAGGCGAGAGCCTAAGCCGGCGGCAAAAATCATAGCTCTCATTGTGCTTTGCGGGACGGATAAGTTGTTGTAATGTGTTGTTCCCGGTGTATGAGTTGCACCTCTATTTCGGGATATTTCTCGTGTAAACTGATGGCCAAGGCTTGTGCGGCATATACCAGTCGGTGTTGGCCTCCGGTACATCCGAAAGCAACTTGCAGATGAGTAAATCCTCGCTTGACATATTTCTTTACCGCTTCGTCAACCAAAGCACCAGCGTGTTCGATAAAGGGGGTTATTTCGCCCTTTTCTTTGAGAAAATGTATTACTGGTTCGTCCAATCCTGTCAATGTAGCATATTGAGGATACCGTCCGGGATTGTGTATAGAGCGGCAGTCAAACACGAATCCTCCTCCGTTTCCGCTCGGGTCGTCGGGGATACCCATGCGGTATGAAAAACTGTACACGGTGACGAGCAACGTCGTACGAGGAGCCTTGAAGGAGAAGCGGGGCAGTGCAACCAGTTTGTCGAATGGGCTCGCCGGATAGCAAATATTGTCATAGTCGAGCCCTTCATCACCGCGTATCTGCATGGCGGCGAGTTGTCTTGTCGTCTCTTCCAGCAAATGGCAGGCTTCTTCGTCGTAGTGGCCGGTGGTCCGGCAGCTTACCAAGCGGTCATAGAGGGATAGATCGCCTAAATCGGTTTGTAAGTAGGCCATTCCATCATCGCTCGTAGCAACCACTTTCGGCACGTTGAACCCTTTATTGGGCAAATGTTTTGACAATGCGATGAATGCACGGTTTTCGTCGGCCGACGATCCTTGTACGCCTATCAGCGTACCGGCAGGTGAAAAAGTCTGTAATAGTGGCGTGGAGAACCTGCGCCTGCGATGGATTGCACATGGGTGGCTTCGTGTCCGGTATATGTCAAATAGAGTTGTTCTACGATATTCATAATATGGTGTAATGTGCCGTCGGGATTCCCGACCGCCGATTTCATTTATTTTGCAAAAATAAAAAAAGGAGTGGGCTGGGGCAAATGAAAATGGAGTTTTCGCATTCGGGAAATAAGAGAACCGCCGTCCGAAAGTTTTTTTACTTCTGGACGGCGGTTCAAGTTTTGGTATAAGCTTTTTGTGGCTTACAAAAAGGTCGTTATCAGTTGCGGAAAACGATTTGGTCGTTCTCGGCATCGACCACAATCGGTTTCGACCGGTCTATTTTCTGAGCCAGCAAGTCTTTTGAGAGCTGGTTGAGAATGAGCCGGTGGATTACCCGTTTCACGGGACGTGCGCCAAACTCGGGGTCGTAACCCTCGGCAGCGATCAGGCTCAATGCCCGAGGGGTTATTTCGAGGGTAACGCCGTTTTTCTCCAACATGTTTTTCACATTGTTGATTTGCAGCGAAACAATCTCCTCGATCTCTTTTTCGCTCAACGGGGTGAACATGATCGTCTCGTCGATACGGTTGAGGAATTCGGGGCGTATGGTCTGTTTCAACATGGTCAATACAGCCTCTTTGGTCTTTTCGATTACTTCGGTTTTGTTGGCCTCGGTCATCTTCTCGAAGTTTTCCCGTATCAGCGATGAACCCATGTTGGAGGTCATGATGATAATCGTGTTCTTGAAGTTGACCAACCGGCCTTTATTGTCGGTGAGCCGGCCATCGTCGAGAACCTGCAACAAGATGTTGAAGATGTCGGGGTGAGCCTTCTCGATTTCGTCGAACAGAACGACCGAATAGGGCTTACGCCGTATGGCTTCGGTCAGCTGTCCGCCCTCGTCATAACCTACATATCCCGGAGGCGAACCGATGAGCCGTGTAGCGCTGAATTTCTCTTGATACTCGCTCATATCGATACGGGTCATCATATTCTCGTCGTCAAACAGATACTCGGCCAATGCTTTTGCCAACTCCGTTTTTCCCACACCGGTGGTCCCGAGGAAGATAAACGATCCGATAGGTTTGCGGGGGTCGTTCAATCCGGCACGGCTCCGGCGCACGGCATCGGCGATGGCGGTGATGGCTTCGTTTTGGCCTACGACCCGTTTGTGCAACTCCTCTTCGAGGTGGAGCAGTTTCTCTTTTTCGCTCTGCATCATCTTGTTTACGGGAATTCCCGTCCAACGCGATACGACGTCGGCTATATCCTCGGCATCGACCTCCTCTTTGATCATGGCCTTGTCGCCCTGCATTTCGTGCAGTTTCTGTTGGGTTTCGCTGATCTCGTCTTCCTTTTGTTTGATCTTGGCATACCGTATTTCGGCCACTTTGCCATAGTCGCCTTCGCGCTCGGCTTTGTCGGCTTCGAAACGCAGGTTCTCGATGTCGATTTTGTTCTGCTGTATGCGGTTGACCAACTCTTTCTCCGACTGCCATTTGGCGCGGAATTTGGTCTCCTCTTCTTTCAAGTCGGCGATCTCTTTGCCCAGTTGTTGCAGTTTCTCGGTGTCGTTTTCCCGCTTGATAGCCTCGCGTTCGATTTCGAGCTGTTTGATACGACGTGAGATTTCGTCGAGAGCATCGGGCACCGAATCGACTTCGATACGCAGTTTAGCGGCCGCTTCGTCCATCAGGTCGATGGCCTTGTCGGGTAAGAACCGGTCGGTAATGTACCTTTCCGAAAGTTGCACGGCAGCGATGATGGCATCGTCTTTGATACGCACTTTGTGGTGGTTTTCATACCGCTCTTTCAATCCCCGCAGAATCGATATGGTACTCATTTCGTCGGGTTCATCGACCATGACGATTTGGAACCGGCGTTCAAGGGCTTTGTCCTTTTCGAAATATTTTTGATATTCGTCGAGGGTGGTGGCACCTATCGAGCGCAATTCGCCTCGGGCCAAAGCCGGTTTCAGGATATTGGCGGCATCCATGGCGCCTTCGCCTTTGCCGGCCCCTACCAGCGTGTGAATTTCGTCGATGAAGAGGATTATCTCGCCTTCGCTTTGAATCACTTCGTTGACAACCGATTTCAACCGTTCCTCAAATTCTCCTTTGTATTTGGCACCGGCGACCAATGCGCCCATGTCGAGCGAGTAGATTTGCTTGCTTTTCAAGTTCTCGGGCACGTCGCCGCGCACGATACGGTGAGCCAATCCTTCGGCGATAGCCGTTTTACCGGTACCCGGTTCACCTATGAGGATAGGGTTGTTTTTGGTACGCCGGCTCAGAATTTGCAATACCCGTCGTATTTCGTCGTCACGGCCGATTACCGGGTCGAGTTTGCCTTCGCGGGCACGTTCGTTCAAGTTGATGGCATATTTGCTCAATGCGTTGTAAGTGTCTTCGGCCGATGCGGCGGTCACTTTCTTGCCTTTCCGCAATTCGTCGATAGCGGCCCCCAACTCTTTTTCGGTGATTCCGGCATCCTTCATAATGGCCGATACCGTGCTTTTGGTAAGGAAGAGCCCCATGAGCATGGCCTCCAAAGCTACAAACTGGTCGCCCAGTTTTTTCGAATAGTCGATAGTTTTTTGCAGTGCATCGTTGGCCTCCCGGCTCAGATAGGGCTCGCCGCCGCTCACTTTGGGCAGCGACTCTATTTCGCGGTCAACCAAGTTGTTGAGCAGGGAAGCATTGACACCCAGTTTCTGGAAGAGGTACGAGGTGAGGCTTTCGCCTACCTGCAAAATCCCTTTCAGCAGGTGTACCGGCTCGATGGACTGTTCGTTGTGGTTGCGAACAATCTCCACGGCTTTTTGAATAGCCTCCTGCGATTTGATGGTAAAATTGTCGAAGTTCATATTGTTAATCTCCTTTCTTTTTCTTTTTAGGGTTTACACCTTTGTATAGTCAAAAGAAATGCCAGTTGCAGAGACGCGAAATATTGTCTGAAAATCAGTCTGTTAATATGACAAAATGTCTATATTTCCCGACTCTTCTTTGTCGTAGGGTGCATAAAAAGGTCATTTGTAGAGTTTTTGTTTTCTGACAAAATGTCTGAATGGTATTCTCTACAACAAACGTGGACCGTGAAAGTTCGTTCGCGGCAAGGATCGGAGTCGGGCGTGTGCGTAGCCTTTATTCCCGGCTGCGGGCCGAAACGGAGTCGGGTTGGAAAATTGTCGAATCGGACAGGATAGGCGCAGTTCCGGGCCGGGAGGGAATCGAATCGGTCGGAGAGAAGGTAGGTTTGAGGTTGAATTTCGGGCGTTCCTTGCCCCACAGCGGGGCGGTAAATTTTGGTTTCGACGGAGCGACGACGGTATCGTTTGCCAATAGAGTCGAGATGAGTATGGGATTGGCGATGCGGCTCACCGGGGCATTCCGTTTTTTGTCGAGGCTTTGTTCGATCGAGTCGGTCTCCTGTTTGGTGAGCAGGCGGTTGTCGTCGCCGAAGAGTGTCATCAATACCATTTGGGTGCGTAAGGCCCGCTTTTTACGTTGCCATTCGCGGTAAAGTTCCACCGGATCGATTATACCCACATAGGCTATACCGGCACCTATCGGCATGGTATTGGGAGCCCCCATCGTGAAACTGTTGACCGGTGCGGGGCGGTCGTCCGAAATCGGTTGTAGCAGATTGCGGACCAAGAACATATCGACCATACGGGCGATTGTTTCGTCGTACAGGCTGGCGATGCTATCCTTTACGGCATGCAGCAAGATGACGTTGAGCATGAACTCCGAAGGGTTCTCGGGGAAGAGGGTCGAAGGTTTCATGATTTGGAGCGATGCGCTTTCCAAATGCTCGTCCAGCCGTTTCTGTATGAAACGGTCGTTGGGGGTAGAAGTCGGCATCTGTTCGGTGCGGGGCCACGACAATTCTCCACCCTTAATCTCCAGCTCCGACCCGTTGCCGGGACGCATGGGAGGCGGAGCGGGCGACTCGGCCGACAGTGTACAGGTTGCGAAGAGAAGCACTCCGCACACCCATAGCCGTAACCGTCTTGTGGTTCGTGGATTTGGCATAACAGGTGCAAATATATCCTTAATTGATAAAAATTCTTGGTGATTTAAGTGAAAATTAACCGATGGTAATACTCTATAAATATATTTATGAAAGCCCTCGATATAGGGGAATATCGCTTCGATAGAACGAGATTCCGTCGTATAGGGCCATGATGCGGCTATTTCTTTTAGCAAAAATCGAATTTATTTGATTTTGCCCTTTGCTTGCACTATCTTTGCCCCCGAAAAATAGGACGGAGCAAAGGTAGGCAGGAAATCGCTTCCCGAAGTAAATCCGGCATCGAGCCTGTTTTTTGAATTTGAAACAGAGACAATGGATTTTGAACTGGTACATACCGACGAACATAGCAGCGCCCGGGCGGGTGTCATTACGACCGACCACGGGACGATACATACTCCCATATTTATGCCCGTGGGTACCGTGGCATCGGTCAAGGCCGTGCATCAGCGTGAACTGCGCGATGACATAAAAGCCCAAATCATTCTGGGGAATACCTACCACTTGTACCTGCGGCCGGGATTGGATATTCTGCACCGGGCCGGCGGGTTACACAAGTTTAACGGGTGGGAGCGTCCTATCCTCACCGATAGCGGAGGATTTCAAGTATTCTCGCTCTCAGACCGCCGGAAACTTACCGAGGAGGGGGTTTATTTCCGTTCGCACATCGACGGGTCGAAGCACCTCTTTACCCCCGAGAATGTGGTGGATACCCAGCGAATCATCGGCTCGGACATCATGATGGCGCTCGACGAGTGCACGCCCGGCGATGCCGACTATGCCTATGCCAAGAAATCGCTGGCTTTGACGCGCCGCTGGCTTGACAGGGGCTGGAAACACTTTTGCGAAACCGAAGGCCTTTATGGTTATCGACAGACTTTCTTTCCCATTGTACAGGGGTGTGTCTATCCCGACTTGCGTACCGAGGCAGCCAAGCATGTGGCCGATTTGGGCGCCGATGGGAATGCGATTGGAGGGTTGGCCGTGGGCGAGCCTACCGAGAAGATGTATGAGATGATCGAGGTGGTAAACGATATTTTGCCGAAAGACAAACCCCGTTACCTTATGGGAGTGGGCACTCCCGCCAACATTTTGGAGGGAATCGAACGCGGGGTCGATATGTTTGATTGCGTGATGCCCACCCGCAACGGCCGCAACGGCATGTTGTTTACCCGCAACGGCATCATGAACATGCGCAACAAGAAATGGGCCGACGATTTCTCGCCCATCGATCCCGAGGGCACGTCGTTTGTCGATACTTGTTACAGCAAAGCCTATTTGCGCCACCTGTTCATCAGCGAAGAGATTTTGGCCATGCAAATCGCCTCGATTCACAACCTCGCGTTTTATGTATGGCTCACCCAAGAGGCCCGTCGGCAGATTCTCGCCGGGACATTCAAACCGTGGAAAGACGAGATGATGCGTCGGGTGACCGCACGCCTGTAAAGAGTTTGCACGATGAAGGTATTGAAAAAAATAGATTTCTATATCATCAAGAAGTTTTTGGGAACATACTTCTTTGCGATAGCCTTGATTCTGGCTATTACCGTGATGTTCGACATCAACGAGAAGCTCGATTCTTTCCTGAAAGCGCCGTTGTCGGCTACGGTATTCGACTACTTTTTCAATTTCCTTCCCTATTTTGCCAATCTGTTCAGCCCGCTGTTTACTTTTATTGCCGTTATCTTTTTCACTTCGAAGCTGGCCGATAACTCCGAGATTATTGCCATGCTCTCGAGTGGAATCAGTTTCAAACGGTTGTTTGTCCCCTATATGATTTCGGCTGCGATTATTGCGGCATTGAACCTCTATTTAAGTTGTTATGTCATTCCTCCGGCCAATGTCACCCGCATCGAGTATATGAATACTTATGTGAAGAACAAGCGGGTCGATTATGCCAGCAATATCCAGTTGCAGGTCGAGCCGGGAGTGATTGCCTACATTGCCCGTTACGACAACAGCAACAAGACCGGGTATCGCTTCTCTTTGGAGAAATTTGACAACAAGGTGTTGCAATCGAGGCTTACCGCGCAGACAATCAATTACGATTCGGCCTACCATTGGCGGGTCAACAATTACATGATTCGGAATTTCAACGGCATGCGCGAAGAGTTGGTGAAGGGCTCTTCGCTCGACACGATTGTCCCCATAGAACCTTCCGACTTCCTTATTTCGCAGAACGACAGCGAGATGATGACCACTCCCGACCTGCGACGCTATATTGCCCGGCAGAAAGAACGGGGAGTCGCCAATATCAAGAATTTCGAAATCGAATATGAGCGCCGTTTTGCAATGGCCGCCGCCGCTTTTATCCTCACGGCCATAGGCATGTCGCTCTCTTCCCGCAAGGTGAAAGGCGGTATGGGGATCAATATCGGTATCGGGTTGTTGTTGAGCTTCTCCTATATTCTTTTCTCGACGGTAACTTCCACGTTTGCCGTATCGGGTGCTACATCGCCCTTGTTGGCCATGTGGATTCCCAATATTATCTACACGGTTATTGCAGTGGTTTTGTATAAGAAAGCCCCCAAGTAAAAAATATTTTCCCTCATTTTTAAACAAATATCGATTTAAATTTCTTAATGCGGAAATAATGCACTACTTTTACCGCTTATATTATATTCTTAATAAAAAGAATGATTCAAGAAGATTTTGAGCAGAATGTAGTCAAACTACAAAGCGCTCTGTTGGGTTTCGCCAAAAGTCTCACCCATAATGAAGACGAGGCAAAAGACCTGTTACAAGAAACATCTCTCAAAGCATTGGTAAGTAAAGAGATGTACAACGATTCCGGAAGTTTTAAGAGTTGGTTATACACCATCATGTTCAATCTTTTCTTGAATTGTCGTCGCCATTCTTCCAAACAGGAGTCTTTGATTTCCGATTTCCAAATCCCCGAGTCGTGTGATACGCAATGTAAAATAGATTTGGAGGACTCTTTCTCAGGCCCCGATTTCAAGCGGATTATGAATTTGTTGCCGGCCGATAGCCGCATGCTTTTTAACCTGTATCTGCGCGGATACCGTTATGAAGAGATTGCTACTCGTCTGCAAATGCCTTTGGGGACTGTCAAAGTGAAAATATTTCGGATAAAACAAGAGTTGAGGGCGTATAAAAAGCAAATTGTTTGATAACGGGGATTTTCGGGCCAATAAATAAAGGCCCGGATTCTCGTCGTGTAAAACCCGGGCCTTTTCGTTTATTTAAATTAGGAAGTCATAAAAGATTTTCCGTTACATGCTTCCGCCGCTACCCATTCCACCGGGAGTGCTGCCGGTTCCGGTCCCGCTGCTACTGCTTTTGAGGTCGTCGTTGTTGATGCTGCGGCGAGCCTTTTTGACCGAATCTTTCATCTGCCCGAAGCTGTAAGTTATACCCAGCCGTACATATTGGCAAGGGTTATAGTTGTAGCTGTCGATGCGGTAGGCCTCGTTTTTGAGGTGCATGGTAAATTTTCGGTCTTTCGAGAAGGGATCGCTTACCGATAAATTTACTTGCAGACGTTTGTTGAAGAACGATTGGCTCACACTGAACCCGCAGAAAGCGAAGGGAGCCGAGGTCCCTACCAGCATGCGGAATCCCGAGTAGTAGCCCAAATTGGCACTGAGAGCTCCGTCTTTCCATGCGTTCCAGCGGGCTCCGAGGAATCCGTTGTAGTCCCACCCTTTGTTGGAATACCCTGCTTGGGTCGAACTGTAATCGCCATATCCGCCCGATAGGTTGGTGTAGAGGTTGAGGGTAGGCAATATGTTGCCCGAGAAAAATACATTGAGTTTACACTCGCGGGCGCGACCTATGTTGTCGTAGGTGACATTGGCGATACCGTTCTCGTCCATGAAGATGGTCTGTTCGATACCGTTGTTCTGTATGCGGCCATTCAGTTCGGCGGCCAGACTCATGCCTGTGGCCGTAAAGAGGGTATAGCCTAATGAGAAGGTATGCGAAATCTCCGAGTCGAGGTTGGGGTTACCGTAGGTCAGTTGCATGGGGCTGGAACTGTCTTTGAAAGGATTGAGTTGCCAGATACCCGGCCGGCTGAGCCGTTGCGTGTAGGAGAGTTTGAAAGTCTGCATGTCGCGCGGCTGCCACGAGAGCGTCACATAGGGCACGATGTTGAAAAAGTCGTTGTCGAAACGTGTTTCTTGTGCCGGTTCGGTTGCGTTGTGGTTGGTGGTACGGCCGTCGTTCCAAGTCGATTCGAGGCGGGCACCCACCTTGCCGCTCCATTTTTTGATTTTCAACACATAGCCGGCATATAGTCCCAATATATGCTGCGTATAATCGAGGTTGTTGACAGGCAGCAGAATGTCGTTCCACGTGTCGGTAGGTTCGTCCCACAGGCTTTGGGTACGGTCGCCGTCACTCACGTTGCACCGCATGATGTATTTGGCGCCGCCCTCGATTTGGTGCATATCGGTAAGGGGGTCGAAATAGTCGATTTGTACCGTTTGTTCAGTGCCGTGAGCCTTGTTGTTGCTTCGTTCGACATAACTGTCCCAGTTGACGATACCGTTGCTTTCGGTCGTATAGTCCGAGTTGTTGGGGGTATATTCAAACTGGTACGAGGCGGTGAGGGTGCGGTCTTTTTTGGCAAACGAACGTTGGTAGTCGAGAGTCCCCGACACCGAGCCGTACTCGCTGCGCGAGTGTCCCCATGTAGAGTATTGACTGCTTATGGTGTTGGCGCGGTTGTAGTAGGTATAGTTAAGGTCGTTGGTCGATTTGTTGCTACCCAGCCATCCCCATGCCGAGAAACTGATAAGGTTGAGGGTGTCGATTTCGTAGCTGGCTTCGAGTGAGATGTTGTGACCGAGACCTTCGAAGCGTGATTTGCCATAACCTTCGGAGTGATTGAACTCGTCGTTGTCGAAGGTTTCGGCAAAAGTTTTTGAGCGGCCGCCGTGGCCATTGGTATAGCGGTTGCCCGAGTAGCGGCCCGAGAAGGCAAGCTTGCCTATCTGGGAGGAGAGGTAAACATTCCCCCCGAATCCCCCGCGGTTGTCGGCATTGGCTCCTACGCTGCCCACCACGCCGTTCGTGTCACGACGGGTTACGGTGACGATGTTGATGATACCGCCCACACCCTCGGCTTCGTATTTCGACGAGGGGTTGGTAATCACTTCGATATTTTTAATCGAGCTGGCTGGCATGCTTTTGAGTACCTCTTTCACGTTGTCGCCCGACATGATGGCCGAACTTTTGCCGTTGAGCAGCACCTTGTAGTTGCTTTGCCCGTTGAGGCGGATATTCTCTTCGGCATCGACCGTAATCATGGGCACTTTGCGCAACATGTCGAGCGCATTGTTGCTGGTGGCTTCGGGATCGGCCTCCATATCGTAGGTGATCTTGTCGATGTCGCTTTTGATAAGAGGTCGTTGGGCCACGACGGTAACTTCGCTGAGTTCAGTGCCTTCGGTAAGAATGATATTCCCCAAATCTTTGGAGCGTTCGTTGTTCTCGATCGGCACGTCGATGCGACGGGTCGTGTAGCCGACCGACGAGACGACCAATACATATTTATTCCCCTGTGCGGCAGTGACGGTGAAGTGTCCCTGTACGTCCGAGGCCACGCGGGTCAATATCTTACCGGAGCTGTTCTCTATTCCTACGGTGACGAAAGGAATAGGCTCATGACTGATCGAGTCGGTTACGGTGCCGCTTATTTTGCAATCGGCCGCGGCGGCTTGGGCCACAGTGAATACCGAGAACAATATTCCCAGTACAATACCCAGTTTGAAAACTCTTTTCATCGGTTTGTTTGTCGATTAAAGTGTGTGATGAATTGTTTATACTATCTGTTTTACTCTTTATCTTCTTTATTGTCGTTCGTATAGCTGATATTAACACCTAAACTCACCGCGTCGGTACTGTCGTTGCCGAGGGTTTTCGACAACTTGAACTCCATGAGTTCGGTGGTGCCGGTCACCCCGATGTTGTTCCTCATGAGCGACAGGCCGTCGAGGACCTTTGGGAAAAAGGCCGTGCCTATGTTGTTGTTTGCGAGAGCCAACGAACATTTGTTATTGAGATATGCAAATAATGTGCCGATGTTACATTGTTGGCAGGAGATTCCACTATGCCCGATACTGTCTTGTACGACCAGCATACCCACGTTCGATTCTCTCACTACGATGTCGCCCGGTGATCGTATGATAAGTTTCTCGAAGTTGGCCTCCGAGAAATACAGCGTGACGTTGGGGTTGTGGTTCTCGACGATGAGTCGCGTATTGTGGTCGTAGTCGAGTGTCTGGTGGTCGAACCACGATTGGGGTACCGAGGTCTCGGTGTCGTCGGCCGACGATTGTCCCAGCCACCGGCCGGTGATATGCAAGGTGTCGCCCGGGTAGCTTTCTCCTCCGACGAGGGTGGTGCCCTGTGGGGAATCCTTTTTATTCCGGGTCGAGATGAAGATGTGGGTATTTACCGGGCCGTTGTCGGTATCGTCGATAACGAGGTATCGCACGGGGGCGTCGGAGTCTTCTTTATAATCCAGCAACTCTTGCAGGCTTTTTATCTTTGCCTCGGGTGAGAGGTTACTGATGATTTTGATGGCGATGATAGGGACGAATATCATCACGGCCAGAAAGATTAACAGGGCTATGGTCGAGCGTTTCATGATTGTTGTTTTGAGAGGTTTGACGTGAGGTTTTCGATAAATTTCCGGTACATGGAGTCGATCTCCTCCATGGGGATACGCAGGGTGTAGAGTTGCATGAAGAAACGGGGCAGTTCGTTTTTAAGGAACTCGTTGCGTCGGTACTCTTTGATCTTGTGTTTGGCATCGGGCGAAACGAAAAATCCGATTCCCCGTTTGTTGAAGATGATGCCTTGGGCCTGCAAAAATTCATAAGAACGCATTACCGTGTTGGCATTTACCTCCACGAGGGCCGCATATTCGCGCACCGACGGGATGCGGGCCCCTATGGCATAGTGGTCCAGCAGGATCTCATCGCTGATACGTTCGGCGATTTGCAGGTAGATGGTTTGGTTCTCTTTGAATTGCATATTTATCGTTTGGTTTCGTTGATTTCGAGCTCTTTCATTCGCATGTAGCCGATGTATCCCAGTATGACCGATTCGATCATGGTGACTCCGTTGATTATCCATAAGATGTCGATCTTGTGTAGCCTGTCGAGATAATTCCCTATGACCAGATAGGTAAACAGCGACTCCAATTCGGTTTTCCCTACGAAGACGGTGTAAAAAAAGATGATGATAATACCCAGCAGGAAGAGCGCCGCGATGGTTTTGAGGAAACTGTTTTTTTGCCACAGCGTAGCTCCCAGTGTGAAAGTGACGATGTTGCTGATGGTCCAGACGATGACTGTGGAGATACTGTACAGGTCGTTCCAAACCGTGAGCAGCCCTTGTAACGGAGTCCCCGGATTGAACGCTTCGCCTCGTATGGCAGCGGAGGCTGTTTCCGAAACATACTGGGCCACGATGATGGCTGCAAAGAAGAGAATCGGGTAGAGTATCAAGGTCCACAGCAGGTGGGCGATATATTTCTCGGCCGTCGAGGCGGGAACTACCAAGTAGAGGACCCGTTTGGAGCGGAGGCCTATCTGCTCGGCAAGGCTCGAGCCGCTTTTGGCCGTGTAGATGAAAAAACCGAACCACACAAGCATCTGTATCCCGGTCGAGGCGATAGAGGGAGTCATCGCAGCTTTGTCGGTCGAGTGGAAGAGAAACATCAAGAGGGCGTAAACCCCTGCCAAGGCAAAAAATTGAAGTAGCAACCCCCGTTTCCATTCGTGTATCTGTTTGGAACAATACCGGCCGAACCGTTTCGGGCTGAAATAATTGTTGGTCACCGGGCGTGTGGGTGCGGTTGTGGCTGTCATGCCATTTTCGGTTATATCATATTCGCTCATAGTTGTGTTATTTTACAGGGTTGGCAAATGTACGTAGTATCTCCTCTGGCTTCTCGATGGCATAGTTGAAGAGCATTTCGATGTCGAGAGGCGACTCATTGCCGGTTTCGTTGGGCAATATGGCACTGTATCCCGCAATGGTCGATACCTTGTAGAGCGCTTCTGCGGTGTCGGCTTCGGTTGCTCCTTTGACAAACTGTAATTGCGAGGTGACGGTGTCCGTATCGACATCGAGCAGCAACCGTCCCCCTTCGAGAATGACGATGCGGTCGATCATGTTTTCGAGGTCGCGTACTTGGTGGGTCGAGATGATAATGCTCTTTTGCTCGTTCATGCCCGAAGCGATGACTTTGCGGAACTGGCTTTTCGATGGAATATCCATACCGTTGGTAGGCTCGTCCATGAGTAGCAGCGGGGTGTTGGTGGCGAGGGCGAAGCTGACCAAATATTTTTTCTTTTGTCCCATCGAGGTTTTGGCCAGATTCTTGGTCTTCTCCAACTCGAAGTCGGTCAAGTATTGGTCGAATTGTCTGCGGTCGAAATGAGGATAAAACACACTGTTGCGACGCACATAGGCATCGACCGATATGGAAGGAAGGTCAAACTCCTCGGGGACGAGAAATATCTTTTCCAAGGTTTCGGGTAGGCGGCGTCTTACTTCCACGCCGTCGAGTCGTATCGAACCTTTGTGAGGGAACATCAAACCACTCATCATGTAGAGCAGCGTCGATTTGCCTATGCCGTTTTTACCTAAAAGTCCGTAAACCGCACCCGGGTGTATCGACAGATTTATTCCATCGAAGATGAGCGATTTCTTTTTGTGGTAACTAAATTCAAGATTCTCAATCTGTAACATAATATTTGAAGGATAAATAGTCTTCTGTTTTAGTGTATTAGTTTAATAGTACACTGCAAATGTATATAAACTTTTTGGGATAGCAACAAAAAAACTTATTTTTTTTCTATCGATTTGCAAAAGCCGTTTAGGATTTGTACTTTTACCCAACCAAAAAAACAGAAAAGTTATGAGTCAGGAAGAGGATTTGTTTACCTACGACGAGGACGAAGCCGTTCGCTATATATTAAATGTGTTGCCCCAAGAGTTGAAAGAAAAGTACAGCCACGACGATATAGTCTATATTACCGACGTGGTGTATGACTATTACGAACAAAAAGGACTATTCGACGAGCAGGCCGGCGATGAAGTGGAACTCGACGAAGAGGATATTATTGAGTTTGCCCGCAAGTGTGCCCGCAAAGACAGAATGAAGATCGACGACGAAGATATGCCGTTTTTGGTACGAGGCGAGTTGGATTATGAAGAATCGCTGGGCGTTTTCTGATAAACAGGAGTTCGATGAATAGGAAAATAGTTTTTGTGGCATTGCTGGGCACGGTCTCTCTTTTTCCCGCCGAGATCGTGGCGCAAAATATTTTTCAAAAGGCAGCCGATAAAATCTCTTCTTGGTTTTCGAAAGAGGGGAGCGGCCGTGACGCTCTTGCCGCGGAGCATATCGATATTACGAAGTTGACACTCGACGAGAACATCTCTATCCCCGATTTGGGAAATCAAGCCCGTAAAATAAGAGCCGTACAGTCGCGGGAGATGAAGCGGCTTCAAAAAGCCCGCCTGTCCGGTTTGAAACTGATACGCAATTATGAAGTAATCAAAGCGACCATATCGGCCTCTAATCTCTTCTTACCCAATGACACCGTGTTGAGCGACCGGGCCGATATATATTTGAGACCCTTCCTGTCGGCTTTGCGCATACCCGATTACTATCACGTCATGTTGGTCATGCACAGCGACGATACCGGTTCCGAAGCATATAATCTCGATTTGACCCGATCCCGGGCACAAGCTGTGCGCAACTGGTTTGCCCGCAACGGGGGAAATACCGACTATGTGGTGGTTTACGACGCAGGCCCCTTTTCGCCTGTGGCATCGAACACCACCATGGAAGGACGCGCCCAAAACCGCAGGCTCGATATCTATTTGATTCCCGGTGAAACCATGATCGAAATGGCCCGCCGGGGACAGTTGGATAAAAGGTAGAGTTAATTGTTTCCCCAAAATAGTTTTAACTTAACGGCTTTTTCTCTAATTTTGCAAACTGTTTGCAAAAACAGAGAAAAAACATTCTTGTGGAATCAAATAAACAAGCATAAATAATGGCAAAAGAGTTGAAAGAATTGACCAAGCGAGCCGACAACTACTCCCAGTGGTATAACGACTTGGTCGTGAAAGCCGATTTGGCAGAACAATCGGCCGTGCGGGGCTGTATGGTTATCAAGCCCTATGGATATGCAATTTGGGAAAAAATGCAACGCCAGTTGGACGACATGTTCAAGGCGACAGGCCACGTGAACGCCTATTTCCCCTTGTTGATACCGAAATCGTTTTTAAGCCGTGAGGCCGAGCATGTCGAGGGATTTGCCAAAGAGTGCGCCGTGGTGACACACTACCGTCTGAAAAATGCCTCCGATGGTTCGGGCGTCGTAGTCGATCCCGCTGCAAAACTGGAAGAGGAGTTGATCATTCGACCCACCTCCGAAACCATCATTTGGAATACCTATAAAAACTGGATACAATCTTATCGCGATCTGCCTATCCTGTGCAACCAGTGGGCAAACGTGTTCCGTTGGGAGATGCGCACCCGCCTCTTCCTGCGTACGGCCGAGTTCCTGTGGCAAGAAGGGCATACCGCCCACGCCACCCGTGAAGAGGCCGAAGCCGAAGCACGCCGCATGCTCGATGTCTATGCCGACTTTGCCGAAAACTTCATGGCCGTACCCGTGGTCAAGGGTGTAAAGTCGGCCAACGAACGTTTTGCCGGTGCTCTCGATACTTATACCATCGAAGCGATGATGCAGGACGGAAAAGCCTTGCAATCGGGTACTTCGCACTTCCTCGGGCAAAACTTCGCCAAGGCTTTCGATGTACAGTTTATCAATAAAAACAACGAACTCGAATATGTATGGGCTACCTCGTGGGGTGTTTCTACCCGCTTGATGGGAGCTCTCATCATGACCCACAGCGACGACAACGGTCTGGTACTGCCGCCCAAGTTGGCCCCCATACAAGTCGTGATAATTCCTATTTACAAGAATGCCGAGCAGTTGCAGGCTATCGATGTGAAAGCCGGCGAAATCGCCGACAAACTGCGGGCTTTGGGCATTTCGGTAAAATACGACAACGCCGACAACAAACGTCCCGGATTCAAATTTGCCGACTACGAGTTGAAGGGTGTGCCCGTTCGCCTCGTGATGGGTGGTCGCGACCTCGAAAACGGTACTATCGAGATCATGCGTCGTGATACGCTCGAAAAAGAGACTATTTCGGTCGATAACATCGAACAAGTCGTGAAGAATCTGCTCGACGAAATTCAAGCCAATATCTTCCAAAAAGCGCTTAAATATCGTCAAGAACACACGATTATGGTTGACAGTTACGATGAGTTTAAGGAGAAAATCGAAGAAGGCGGATTTATCTTGGCCCATTGGGACGGAACGACCGAAACCGAGGAACGTATCAAGGAGGAGACCAAAGCGACGATCCGCTGTATCCCGTTCGATGGCGATACCACACCGGGAGTCTGCATGGTTACCGGCAAACCCTCGGCTCGCCGGGTATTGTTTGCCCGTTCTTATTAAAGGACTTTATTCATTATAGACAAAAAAGGGTGTAGTGCATACACCCTTTTTTTGTTAAGGTCGGGAAAGTAATGGCGAGAGCATCGGGAGGGATTCATGTCGAGTGGAATGGACCTTTCTTTCCGGTATCTTTCCCCGGCGAAAAGGCTTGGTTCCATTCCAGTCTCACACCTTCCCGCACGAAATGAATCGTGAGAATCCCGTTGGTCGAGATTACAGCCTTCACGCCTTCGCTCAGCGGCTTATGCTCGGCGTCGAACCAAGTGACGTTGAACAGGTTCGAAATACCGGTCGGTTGCAATACCGCTTTCACCATGCCGGGCTGCCATTGTTCTTGAAGCCGTTGTGCCCCGTTTATATAGATGAGGAGTACGTTTTCTTTGTCTGCGACCAATGCCAGTCGGTATTCTCCGCCCAATCGTATATTGCTGTTCGACGAGGAGGCTTGTAGCAGTTCGTAGTACCCCTCTGTGGGGTTCGTGCTTGTCTTGAAATATTCGGTGAGTTTTTCGATGCTCCATAAAATCGACGGTTCGTGATATTCGCAGGGAGAAGCCGTCCAGTTTTTCATTTTGATTTGAGCGCCGCTTCCCAAATAAACGCCGGCTAAACTTCCGAACAAACGATTGTCGCGACAAGTGCCGACACGGCATTCGCGCTTTGTCCCGAAAAATATCTCGTAGCCGTTGTCGGTCGGGACGATATGTATGCGGTTATAATCTGTCTCGGCATTGATATATGGCGACGATAACGAACGCCATGCCGTGTGCGAAAGGGTATCCCCCTCGGCGACGGTAAAGATGCGGTATTGCAGCTCGGGGTTGTTGTATCCATACGGATCGGGAGTTCCGCCGCGGAGCAACAGCGCATGGAAATTCAATGAGTCGCGGTATCCCCATACGACACCCCATACCGGGTTTTTCACGCTTCCGGCTTTTTGGATAGAACCGGTTTCGTCGTATCGATATACGTGGTATTTTTTGTGGGCCCGATTATTCAGGTTGGCCAAATCCAAAGAGAGGGTCGGGCGCAATCCTTTGCCCGGTGCTATTCCCGTTTCGGTGAGGTTGACGGCATCGACCCCTTGTTGGTAATTATAATCGCTCAGTACATTTTTTTGAAAGGAGGCTCGGCGGAAATCACTCTCTCCCGTGAACCATCCTTCGGCAATACATGAGGCAGACCATATCGATAGGAAAATAAGTAATTGCAGGCGCTTGGTCATCGTGGTAAGATTTAAGGATTAATTGTAATTCGAGTTACCGTCTATCTTATCCAAAGATAGTGAAAGGTGAGTGCAGAGGCAAATGAAAATGGAATTTTCGAGTTTGACTATGCCGAACCGCATCCTGTCTTATCCAAAGATAGTAAAAAAAATATAAAAAAATGCGGAAGAGGAGAATTTTGTGCTGTGTGAGCGGTATAAAAAATATAGATGTTTGAGTAGGAGAATAAAGTCCGCCGGAATCTATTTCCCCGTTTCATTTGCTGGTGAAAGTGGTGATCTGACGGAAAACCATATTAAATCTAATTCAAAAACAAAGAAAGATGCTGAAGAGAATTATTAATTTTTATCGGGCCTTACCTCCGGCAGATAGGCCTGTCTCGTTAAGTGACGAGGAGGTTGAGAAGCTCACGAAGAAATTGAGGTTGCAAAGTTTTTTTGCCGGTACCCTCGGGTATAGTCTTTATTATGTATGCCGCACCGGGCTGAACGTAGTGAAGACCCCGATTGTCGAAAGCGGTATGCTGAATGATCAGCAACTGGGTATCATTGGTTCGGCTCTCCTTTTTGCCTATGCCATCGGGAAGTTTGTCAACAGTTTTATGGCCGACCACTCCAACATCAAGCGGTTTATGGCCACGGGGTTAATTGTCTCGTCGGTTGCCAACCTTGTCGTTGGAGCATTGGGTTTGACCAAGGGATTGATAGGCTTGTCTTCCATGGCGTTTTTTGTCTGTTTTTTCATCATGTGGGCCCTGAACGGGTGGGCTCAATCGATGGGCGTAGGGCCCGCCATCATAGCCCTGTCGCGATGGTTCCCGCCTGAAAAACGGGGTACATATTATGGATTTTTCAGTGCAAGCCACAATTTGGGAGAATTTTTTTCATTCATCTTTGTCGGGTCGGTTGTCGGGTGGCTCGGTTGGCAGGCCGGTTTTGTAGGCTCGTTCATCGCGGGTGCGATAGGGGTGGTCATTATCATTCTTTATTTGCATGACAGCCCGCAGAGCAAAGGGCTTCCTGCTGTGGGGAATCCTCCGAAAGAATCGACAAACAAGGCTCAAAAAGGGGTGCTGCGCAATCCATACGTTTGGATTTTGGCATTTTCCAGCGCGTTTATGTATGTGAGCCGGTATGCCGTGAACAGTTGGGGTGTGCGTTTCCTCGAAATGGAGAAAGGCTATACCCTCGAGCTGGCAACGACGGTGATTGGCATCAATGCTTTGTTGGGAATATTTGGTACGGTGCTTTCGGGGTGGTTTTCCGATAAGTTTTTCAAAGGGAGGAGAAATGTGCCGGCATTGATTTTCGGCATACTCAATACGATTGCCTTGACTCTCTTTTTGTTGGGCGGCGACAGCCTTGTCTTGAATGTGATAAGCATGGTGCTTTTCGGCATTGCCATCGGCGTGTTGATTTGTTTTTTGGGAGGATTGATGGCTGTTGACATCGTTCCCCGCAACGCCACGGGTGCGGCGCTGGGTGTAGTGGGCATGGCCAGTTATATAGCCGCCGGTTTGCAGGACGCCATTTCGGGAACTCTTATCGAGAATTTTAAAATTGTGACAGGAGAAGTCGTAGAGTATAATTTCCTGCCGGTGTCGATTTTTTGGATAGGAGCTTCGGTGCTCTCATTTGTGCTGGCTCTCTTTGTCTGGAATGCCAAACCTGCCGAGTAAGCCGTTGCTTTTCAGATTTATATGCAAAAAGCCGACATATCAATGTCGGCTTTTTGCATGAGGTTATTTACTTGCAGGAGAAGCATCGTTTGTTTTTGTTGCCGATGAACTTGCCGGATTGGCTGTCGACGATTTCGTTGCCTGTTGAGCTTCCTCTTCCCAATGGAACGGCTCGAATTGGCTGTCGTTGTTTGTCCAATCGGGTTTTCGTGAGGCATAGATTATAAACGGGGCGATTACGACGATTAGGGTACCGATAATAAGAACCGAGAACCATACCGTATTGCTTCCCACCGATATTTGACTGGGAGGAATGAAACTTAAAACGAATGCCAGCAGAGAGCCGCAGAAGCCCAGTCCGCCGATGAACCACATCAAGCCGTTACCCTTGTTCCCGATACGGAACGGGCGGTTGGCCTTTTTCATGTTGTAGCGCAGGTAGATGGCGGCCGAGAACATGAGCATGTACATGATTAAGTACAGCAGGACGGTCAATTGCGACATGATCTGGTAGAAACTTTGTACCGAGGGCATTACGACAAATAACAGACTCAGCAGCGTGACGGCGATACCTTGTAAATAAAGAATATTTTTCTGAACGCCTATCTTGTTGGTCTTTTGAAAGAAAGGCGGGAGGTATCCGGCCCGGCCCACGGCGAAGATACCTTTCGACGGCCCGGCCACCCAAGTAAGCACCCCGGCCAGTACGCCGAATGCAAGGGCTATGGCAATGACCGGCGACAGCCACGAGGCTCTGATAAAGTTGAAATAGTTGTCAAATCCTACCAATAGGCTCTGTGTGAGGTTAATGTCTTTTTGAGGAATGATAATGCCGAGGGCGAAAGTGCCTAACACAAAAATCAGTACCGTAATGGCCGACCCGATAAAAACGGCTTTGGGATAGTTCTTGGACGGATTGTTTATATCCTTCACATGGATACCGCCCATCTCCATACCGGCATAGAACAGGAAGATACTGGAGGCCAGTACGAGATTGTCGAAGTTGGAGAAGTCGGGGAGGAAACTTCCCGAAAAGTCCATTTGCGATTTCCCTCCCATAGACAGGTAAATGATTGCCAGAAGTACTAAAAGGCCGGCAGGGATTATTGTTCCCACCATTCCGCCTATTTTGGCTATTTTCCCCACCCAGTCCAATCCTTTTAAAGAGATGAATGTGGCCAGCCAATAGATGAAAAGTACGACGGCCAAGGTATAAAACCGGTTCGAAGCTAATAGCATATCGCTGGTATGGTCCGTCCCGATAAATGCGATGGCGACCGCACCGAAGGTCAGTACGGTAGGATACCAAATCGTACTTTCTATCCATTGCAGCCAGATGGCCAAGAAGCCGGCCTTCTTGCCAAAGGCTTCGCCCACCCAGCGGAATACGCCACCTTGTTTGTCTTGGAACATGGCCGCCAGTTCGGCAGCGACCAAGGCCGTAGGGATAAGAAATACCAAGGCGGCAAATAGATAATAAAAAGCCGAACTGACGCCATATTCGGCTTCGGCCGGTAGTCCCCGAAGAGAAACAACCGCCGTTACATTCATGATTGCCAGCGTAAATACGCCCAATTTTACAGTTTTTCCGATGTTTGCCATATCTGTTTATATTAAAGTTTACCAATGGGAGCATATACATTTGTGTAGATAAACAAACGTTGGCGGCTTGTTGTTTTATCGACGTACGATTATAAGGGAAGAAATAATGGGAAAGCCAATCAATCCAACGCCGAAAGATTATGTGTCGAGAATATGCGATGCCTTGCATGTCTCGATTTTATTTCTGTCGATATATCTTATCGTAACGATTTCTGTCGATACATTTCGTAATCTCTCTTTCCTGAATCAAGGGAATTACATGACGATCCAGTTGTGGATATGTTTCTTTTTCATGTTTGACTTTTGGCTGGAATTTGTTTTGTCGCCCCGCAAATGGAGGTATTTGAAAACTCATTTTATTTTCTTTCTCGTGTCGATACCCTATCTCAATATCATCACCTACATGAATGTCGATTTTTCGCCTCAGGCAGGCTATTTCTTGCGATTCATACCATTGGTGCGGAGCGGCTATGCCTTGGCGATTGTGGTGGGCTGGTTTACCCGCAACCGGGCGTCGAGCCTTTTGGTGTCGTACCTCGCCATGCTGTTGGCTACGGTCTATTTTTCGAGCCTTATATTTTTTGTCTTGGAGCATACGGTCAACCCGTTGGTCGAGCAATATACCGACGCCTTGTGGTGGGCTTTCATGGACGTGACGACGGTAGGTTCGAATATCTATGCCGTCACGGCTACCGGCAAAATCTTATCGGTCGTTCTGGCGGCATTGGGCATGATGATGTTCCCTATTTTTACGGTATATGTGACCAATTTGGTCCAGCAGACGGCACAACACAAATCGGAAGAGTGATAACCGGTATATTTGTTTGATTGGACAAATAGAGAGCCACCCCCGGTTTACGGGGTGGCTCTCTATGCTTATACGGTCGAGAAGCGTCAGGCCGTTATGGATACCGAGTCGCCGCTGAATACCGACAACCCCAGTTTGTTCATTATGTATTTGATGGCCAACTGGGCTTTTACCGAGTTGCCGGCTTCGTCGATAGGAGGGGCAAAAGCCGCGATACCCATGATCCCGGGAAGCACACCCATAATGCCTCCGCCTACCCCCGATTTGGCAGGGATTCCCGAGGAGTACAGCCAGTCGCCGGTATGTTCGTAGAATCCCACTGTCGCAATGAGCGACGTAATTTTCGGTGCAAAGGCAGCCTCGAATACTTGGATTCCCGTTTTGGGGTTGAGGCCTTTGTTGGCGATCGTCGCCCCGCATACCGACAGCTGCTCGGCAGTGATCCCTAAGGAACATTGTCGGGTGTAAAGATCGAGAGACAGGGAGGGTTCGTCGTAGATACGGTTGTAATTTTTCAGCAGCCAAGCGATAGAGCGGTTGTTGAAGTTCGTATCCGACTCCGAGCGATACAACTCGTCGATCAATTCGGGAGCGCTGCCCGACAAGAGCGTGATGTTGTTGACGATTGCCTCCCATTTCTTTTCCGAGTTGCCGGTGGGTTGCACCATGCTGCAAGCGGCGATGGCTCCGGCATTGACTAGGGGAGTAGAGGGGTGGTCGTTTTCGAGCAAGATGGCGAATATCGAGTTAAAAGGCAATCCTGTGGCATCGGCGCCGATCATGGAGAGAAGTTTATCGGCTCCATATTGGCGCAATACCAGTATGGCGGTATGGACTTTCGATACCGATTCGATGCCGAATTTGTACCGGCTGTCACCGACCTCGATTGTTCTCCCGTTGGTCAGGCACACGCTTATCCCGAACAGGTCGCTGCCGATATGCGCCAGATAAGGTATGTAGTCGGCATTTTTCCCGTTGAGATTCTTGCTGTAAATCTCATGGGCCTCGTGGACGGTCTGCTCGATTTGCGAAACGGAAATTGTTTTGACCATTGTTATTATTTTTTAGAATTCCGACGGTTTCCCGTATGGGTGAATACCGAACCTTTCACTTCAATGTTTTTATCTTGTGCGATACGGGAGGAGGTGGGGTATTCCAAACTCTCGAGCGACGTGATGGCATCGCGAATATCCCCCAGCAACATGTCGGCCATATCGCGGCTGAATCCTTGGCGCACGACGAGCCGCATGACCACATAGCTTTGAATATCTGCCGGCAGGGAGTAGGCGGGAACCATCCAGCCGCTTTGTCTTAGTTTATCTTGCAGGTCATACAGCGTCCATTTCGCCGTTTGTGCATAGTCGGGATTCATGTACCAGATGAACAACGGGTTTTCTACCCGGTCGCTGTAATTGACAAAAGGTTTCATCTTGCCGATTTCGTCATGCAGGTATTTGGCAATTTCCATACTGTTGTATTGAATGGCCTTGTACCCTTGGAATCCCAGTCGGATAAATTGGTAGTACTGGCCCAAAATTTGAGCTGCCGGTCGTGAGAAGTTGAGCCCGACTTGCGTGATGTCGGCCCCCAGATAGTTGACACTGAACGACATGTCGCCGGGCAGGTATTTTTTGTCTTTCCATACGACCCAGCCCAATCCCGGATATACCAGTCCGAATTTATGCCCCGAGGTACTGATGGACAAAACCCATTTTAACCGGAAATCCCATTTCTTGTCCGGATTGAGGAATGGCAAGATAAACCCTCCTGATGCGGCATCGACGTGAATGGGAATATCGAATCCGGTTTTTTTGTTGAACTCGTCGAGTTGACGGTCGAGAGCCTCCACGTCGTCGTTCAGTCCCGTCCATGTGACCCCTTCGATGGGAACGATGCAGATGGTGTTTTCGTCGCACATTTTCAGCGCGGCCTCCGGGTCGAGGGTAGGTTTGTCGAGCGTCAGGGGGACTTGTCTCATCTCGATTTGCCACAGTTGGGCGAATTTTTCCCAAACGATTTGATAGGCCGAAGAGATGACAAAGTTGGGCTTGTCGGTCGGTTTCCCTTGTTCCTGCCGTTTTTTGCGCCAGCGCAGCCATGCAGCCACACCGCCCAGCATACAAGCCTCGGACGACCCGATAGCCACGGCCCCGCTTTTCCATTTCGAACTCTCGGGCGAATTCCACAAGTTGGCCATGATGTTGATACATTTGGCATTCATCACGGCGATACGCGGATATTCCGTCTCGTCGATATAGTTGATGTTGATGGCGTCGTTCATCAATTTGGTCGCATACTCGTCCATATAAGTGGTGACGAATGTAGCGAGGTTCAGTCGGGGTTGTGTCTGGGCAAAGGTCTCGTCCTTAACCATTTGGTAAGCGATTTCGGGAGTGGTAGGAGCATCGGGAATGCGATCTACCGGGGAGGGTTTCAACATTTCGTTGGACCCGAAGACACTTGTTTTGGCGTCTCCTTCTCTTAAAAACAAATCTTTCATTGTATAATTTTTTTTGAATTAGAACTATAAAAAGCCGAGTTTGTCTGGTGCGGCTTTTTGAAGAAACAACAGCTCCGGAGAGCGAAAGTTTAGGCCGTTTGTCTATTCACACACAATTTGGCACTTGTTAAAAGATTGTCGGATAAACATTCTTGGGAGTGTGTTGTTTTCCTTGATAAAAGAGTTGACAATAAAAAAGATCATTTATGAGAATAGAGACCGGACGGGGTACGATCCCGTTCATTACGCTGTTGGGAATATGGTCCATATCGGCACTGAGTGCTCTGCCGGGGTTGGCGGTTTCGCCTATTCTCGGGCAGTTGTCCACCATTTTCCCTCATGCTTCGGAGTTTGACATACAGTTGCTCTCTTCGCTACCCTCATTATTGACGATTCCATTTATCCTGCTCTCGGGTAAGCTCACCGAGCGGGTGAACAACGTACTGCTGTTGCAGGTGGGACTGGTCATCTTTGCGCTGAGTGGCGTGCTTTATCTCTTCTCGGGGCAAATGTGGCAGTTGATTGCCGTGAGTGCCCTGTTGGGTGTCGGGGCGGGTATCATCGTACCGCTTTCGACGGGTTTGATTTCACGCCACTTCGAGGGGCGGTACCGTACCCAACAATTCGGGTTAAGCTCGGCTATTACCAATGTGACGTTGGTTTTAGCCACAATGCTCACCGGCTATTTGGCCGAAGTGAACTGGCATCTGCCCTTTATCGTCTATTTGGCCCCAGTGTTTTCGCTGTTGCTTTCATTTTTCCTGAAAAGCGATAATACTTCGGCACAACCGGTGACGCAGACTTCGACCGGACATATCCATGTGAAGCGAATCACGAGTTTGATGGCTTTCTACGGGCTTATTACCTATTTGGTGATTATCGTCAGTTTCAATTTGCCGTTTTTGATGGAAGAGTATCATTTCGACACAGGGGCGTCGGGGGTAATCATTTCACTCTTTTTCCTTGCGATTATGCTTCCCGGTTTTTTCCTTAATCCCGTCTTGTCGTTTTTGGGCTCTCTTACCAAGTTTACATGCTTGTCGTGTATTGCCTTGGGGCTGTTGCTTATTCTCCTGTCGGGTAGCGAGTGGGTGCTGGGAACCGGGGCTGTTCTCATCGGGTTGGGCTATGGTGTGATGCAGCCTGTGATTTACGACCAGACCACCCGGGCGGCCGATGCGTCGAGAACGACATTTGCTTTGGCGCTGGTCATGGCCATGAACTATTTGGCCATTTTGCTCTGTCCGGTGATTATCGATTCTCTTCAAACCCTGTTTCATATCCACACGCAGCGGTTTGCTTTCGGTTTCAATTTAGGTATTACGTTGTTGGCTGTGGTGTGGGCGTACTGGAAACGGCACGATTTCCTGTTTGAAGACGCTCCCGCCGGGAGTGCCGATGGCACTTCCCGATAGACTTGCCCGTTTGCCGTTGCGGTCGTCCCCTTTCTTTATGGGTAAAGCCAATGTGCGGAGGGGAATCGTTGGGCAAATATAGAGATCCCAGCTGTGCGGCATGTCGCGCAGCAGGGATCGGTTGGGTTATCTCGATTGAACGGAGTCTGTTTCCTTTAATCTCCGAAGGGATTATCGCCCCAAGCATTCGTTGATATAAGCCTTCATGGCCGGTACGGCAGCCTCGGCGCTTTGCAGCAGCTTGAACTGCGCGCGGGTGCGCACGAGGTTGTGCTCGGGATATTTAATTTTGTAGTAGGTGTCGCCGTTGATGTAGTCGGCGAGGAACCGCACGGCCTGCATGTAGGGGAAGAGGGTGGCGGCGTAGGGCAGGTTGTCGATTTCGACATCGGTAAGGAATACGCGGGCCGTTTCCAGATAGCCTTTGGTAAAGGCTTTGAAAATCTCCATATTGAAGCTGACATTGTCCAGATTCTGGTCGTCCTCTTCGCCGGTGTTGGCCGCCGTGCGCATGAAGTCGCCGAAGTCGGAGAAGATGTAGCTGGGCATCACGGTGTCGAGGTCGATCACGCACAATACCCGTCCGTTCTCGTCAAACATCATGTTGTTCACCTTCGTGTCGCAATGGCAAATACGTTTGGGCAGTTTCCCCTCGCGGTGCAGACGCTCGGCCAAGCACATGGCATCGGCCCGTTTTTCGATTTCGTCGAGCAGAGGGCGCACCTCGGCTACCCGGCCTACGGCATCGGCGGCTATGGCATCGCGCAACTGTTTCAGCCGGAATTCCATGTTGTGAAAGTCGGGAATCGTTTCGCCCAACTCTACCGGAATGTCGGCCAGCATGGCTTGAAAATCGCCGAAAGCCTGCCCGGCATAGTATGAAAATTCGGGGGTTACCGCCTCGTAACTTTTGGCATTGGGGATAAAAAGAAGTATCCGCCAGTAGTTTTCACCGTCGAAATAATAGAGCTTGTTGTCGGTTGTCGGGATCAAGGTCAATACCTTGCGGTCGATGTCGGTCTCTCCCCGGGCTTCCAGTTTGTGGCGTATATGGGTGGTCACTTGGTAGAAATTGTTTTGCAACATTCCCACGTTGGTGAAAATCATGTGGTTGATACGTTGCAACACATAGTCGGGTGTCTCGGGGGCAACGGTGGAAACCCGGTACGAATCGTTGATGAGCCCTGTACCTAAGGGCTTGATTTCGGCAATATCGCCGGCCAGCACAAAATGTGATAAAATCTCTTTCAAGTCTTTCATGAGTAGTATGTTTTTGATTTTATTGATGTTTATGTCGTATGAAGGAGTGCAAATATAGTTTTCACGTTTCATGGTATTATCTTCAAAGGTACGGAAAAAGCATATATCAGTCACTCTGTTTATTGAAATTTTTATAAAAAAATCGAATCCGAAGCGAAATATAGCCCCCATTGTTATATTTGCAGCACAAAATGAGTGGCAAAAAGATAACAAAATGCAAGGAATATTTGTTCCTGTCCCTTATTGTACTATCTTTGTGAAAATGAAAAATGGCCGACTCGGGGCAAAACAATAAAACTTGGCTTTTGCTGCCGAAGAGAGCCGTTTTCCTAAATTTAGTATTCACCAAAATATTCATGTGATGATTGAAAAAATTAAAGAAACCGCTGCCTACATTGCTTCGAAAGTGCAAGTATTGCCTAAAACCGCAATTATATTAGGGACCGGATTGGGCGAATTGGTCAACCACATTACCGATAAGAAAGAGATTCCCTATACCGAAATTCCCAACTTCCCGGTTTCGACCGTCGAAGGGCATCAAGGGAAACTCATTTTCGGGAAACTGGGGAAAAAAGATGTTATGGCCATGCAGGGCCGCTTCCACTATTACGAGGGATATGATATGAAACAAGTCACTTTCCCGGTACGGGTGATGAAGGAGTTGGGAATCGAACATCTGTTCGTCTCGAATGCCGCAGGCGGTATGAACCCCAATTTTGCCATTGGCGACATCATGATCATTCGCGACCACATCAATCTCTTTCCCGAGCATCCGCTCCATGGCCGCAACTACAACGAGCTGGGCGTGCGTTTCCCCGACATGAGCGAAGCCTATTCGCACCGCTTGATTGACAAAGCCCTCGAAATCGCCGAGAAAAACCACATTAAGGTACAACAAGGTGTCTATGTGGGTACACAAGGTCCCACTTTCGAGACTCCGGCCGAATATCGCTATTTCCATATCATCGGCGGCGATGCCGTGGGTATGAGTACGGTTCCCGAGGTGATTGTCGCCCGGCATGCCGGTATAGAGGTTTTTGCCGTGTCGGTGATTACTGATTTGGGGGTGGAAGGCGTTGTGGAAAAATGCTCACACGAGGAGGTACAAAAAGCCGCTGCCGCCGCTCAACCCAAGATGAGTTTCATCATGAAAGAACTGGTAGAACAATTTTAATTTCAATATAAAACCGCAGAAGCCCGTGGATTACGCCACGGGCTTCGTTTACCTTTTATGGAAACAGAAAAACGTACCGAAATAGCTTCGCTGGGAGAGTTCGGCTTGATCGACCGGCTTACGAAGCATATCCAACTCAAAAACAACTCTTCGTTGAAAGGCGTAGGCGACGATGCCGCCGTCCTCGACTATTCGGGCAAACGCGTCTTGGTTACCACCGATTTGCTGCTCGAAGGCGTACACTTCGACCTCACGTATGTGCCCTTGAAACATCTGGGATATAAATCGGCCGTCGTCAACTTCTCCGACATTTACGCCATGAATGGCACTCCCCGGCAGATAACCGTCTCGTTGGGCGTTTCCAAACGTTTCTCGGTCGAGAATCTCGAAGACCTTTATGCCGGTATCCAGCTTGCTTGCGACATCTATGGTGTCGATTTGGTGGGCGGCGATACCTCGGCTTCGATGACCGGTTTGACAATCAGCATCACCTGCGTCGGCGAGGGCGACCCCGATAAAGTAGTCTATCGCAATGGCGCAAAAGAGAATGATCTCATTTGTGTAAGCGGCGACTTGGGGGCCGCCTATATGGGCCTGCAACTGCTCGAACGCGAGAAACGCGTCTTTGCTGGCGAAACCGAGTTCAAACCAGCCTTTGAAGGCCATGAATACTTGCTCGAACGACAACTGAAACCCGAAGCCCGAAAAGACATCATCGCCGAACTCGACAAGGCTGGAATCGTCCCCACCGCTATGATGGACATTTCCGACGGCCTCTCCTCCGAGTTGCTGCACATCTGTTCGCAGAGCCACACAGGATGCCGCATCTACGAGGATCGTATCCCTATCGACTACCAGACTGCCGTCATGGCCGAGGAGTTCAATATGAACCTCGTCACTGCCGCCCTCAACGGGGGCGAAGACTATGAACTACTCTTCACCGTGCCCCTCGAAAAACATGACACCGTTGCCGCTATACCCGGCATTAGAGTCATAGGGCACATGACCAAACCCGAATTGGGCTGTTGCATGATTACCCGCGACGATACCGAAATAACCTTGCGGGCACAAGGGTGGAATTCCCTCGCCGAAGAGGAGTAGTAAGATAACCATTGTATGAGAAAATCCCGGGGAAAAGTGGAGTATGCAATCCATACCTTCCCCGGGTTCTCCTTTTTAATCGGTTGATAGTTAGTGCTTATCTCCTGCATAGCATACCCATTATACTTTTAGATTCTCTTTTTTTTATGGAAAAATAGACGGTAAATTTGGAGGATTCAAATAAATCCATTACCTTTGCACACGCAAAAATGATGGTGCCATAGCTCAGATGGTAGAGCAAAGGACTGAAAATCCTTGTGTCCCCGGTTCGATTCCTGGTGGCACCACTT
>CALUJQ010000022.1 GCA_944320995.1 uncultured Barnesiella sp.
TATGAGCAAAAAGGCACTTTTGATGATTCTCGACGGCTGGGGTATCGGTAATCACACCCATGCCGATGTAATTTACAATACTCCTACACCTTATTGGGACTATTTGTTGAAAACCTATCCTCACTCGCAGTTGCAGGCCAGCGGCGAGAATGTGGGTTTGCCCGACGGTCAGATGGGTAACTCGGAGGTAGGGCACCTCAATATCGGTGCCGGCCGCATCGTTTACCAAGATTTGGTGAAAATCAACAAGGCTTGTGCCGATAACTCCATCATGCAGAACAAAGAGATTGTCTCGGCCTTCTCGTATGCCCGCGACAACGGCAAGAATATCCACTTCATGGGATTGACCTCCGATGGCGGCGTACACAGCTCGCTCGACCATTTGTTCAAGTTGTGCGACATTGCCAAAGAGTATGGCTTGGAGAATACCTTTATCCACTGCTTTATGGACGGACGTGATACCGACCCCCGCAGCGGCAAGGGCTTTATCGAGGCATTGGAGGCTCATTGCGCTACGTCGGCCGGCAAGGTGGCTACCATCGTTGGCCGTTATTATGCGATGGACCGCGACAAACGTTGGGAACGCGTGAAAGAGGCTTACGATTTGTTGGTGAACGGTATCGGCCGTAAATCGGACAACATGGTACAGGCCATGCAGGAGTCGTACGACGCCGATGTGACCGACGAATTTATCAAACCGATTGTCAACACGACTTGTGATGGACGCATCAAAGAGGGCGATGTGGTAATTTTCTTCAACTACCGCAACGACCGCGCCAAAGAGCTGACTATCGTACTCACGCAACAAGATATGCCCGAGGCCGGCATGCACACCATTCCCGGGTTGCAATATTACTGCATGACTCCCTACGATGCCTCGTTCAAGGGGGTACATATCCTCTTCGACAAAGAGAACGTACACAACACGCTGGGCGAATATCTGTCGAAATCGCACAAAAGCCAGTTGCATATAGCCGAAACCGAGAAATATGCTCATGTGACTTTCTTCTTCAACGGTGGCCGTGAAGCTCCGTTCGAAGGTGAAGACCGTATTTTGGTCCCTTCGCCCAAAGTCGCTACTTACGACTTGAAACCCGAGATGAGTGCCTATGAGGTGAAAGACAAATTGGTTGCCGCCATCAACGAGGGTAAATACGACTTTATTGTCGTGAACTACGCTAACGGCGACATGGTGGGCCACACCGGCGTTTATTCGGCTATCGAGAAAGCTGTGGTTGCCATCGATGCCTGTGTGCGCGATACGGTCGAGGCTGCCAAAGCCAACGGTTACGAGGTGATTATCATTGCCGACCACGGTAATGCCGATAACGCCGAGAATGCCGACGGAACTCCCAATACGGCCCACTCGTTGAATCCCGTGCCGTTTGTCTATGTGACCGAGAACAAGGAGGCCCGTGTGGAAGATGGTATTTTGGCCGATGTGGCACCGTCGATCTGCCACATCATGGGATTGCCCCAACCGGCCGAAATGACGGGTCGCGATTTGTTGAAATAATAGGAATCAATGATAGCAGTATGCCGGGGCGTAAATGACGTGCGTCCCGGCATTTCTGCCTTATAAAAACCGATGAAATCAGTAGTAAGCGAGGAGATTATGTTGCAAATAGGCCGTACGTTGGTAAGTCTCGACGTGATAGAACGCTTCTTTATCTGTAACCTCGAGCGGTGCTTGGGTGCTTGTTGCATCGAGGGAGATGCCGGTGCGCCCATTACCGAGGCGGAGCGGCAGAAACTCAAAGAAGTTCTGCCCGAGATTTGGGACGACCTGCTCCCCGAAGCCAAAGAGGTGATCGAACGGCAAGGGGTAGCCTATGTCGATGAGGAGGGCGATTTGGTAACTTCGATTGTCAATGGTAAGGATTGTGTGTTTACCTGTTATGACAAGAACGGTATGTGTCGGTGTGCTGTCGAAAAGGCTTTCCGGGCCGGGAAAATCGATTTCTATAAACCTGTTTCGTGTCATTTGTATCCTATTCGGTTGAAAGAGTACTCCGATTTCTCGGCAGTGAATTACCATCGTTGGAAAATTTGTAAGGCCGGCGAGGTCTTGGGACGTCACGAACAAGTGCGCGTGTATGAGTTTTTGAAAGAACCGTTGATCCGCCGTTTTGGCGAGGAATGGTATCACGAACTTTGCGAGGCCGCCGAGGCCTATTTGCAAGAGTATGGCAAATAATCCGGTAAAATTCAGTTATAAACAGATTTGGCTCATTGCCTATCCGATCCTGATCAGTTTGGTCATGGAGCAACTTATCGGCATGACCGACACGGCCTTTATGGGACGGGTCGGCGAGGTGGAGTTGGGGGCGGCGGCCATTGCCGGGGTCTATTACATGACCTTTTACATGATTGCTTTCGGGTTTAGTCTGGGCGCTCAAATCATCATGGGTCGGCGCAACGGCGAGGGTAATTATAATCGGATAGGGCCTATCTTTTATAAAGGGACACTCTTCTTGCTTGGGGTGGCATTGGCATTATTCGGCTGTTCCTATTACCTCTCCCCCGTTTTGCTCGACCGATTTATCGATTCTCCCCATGTGTATGAGGCGGCTATGAGCTATATCCATTGGCGGGCATATGGATTCTTTTTCTCGTTTGTGGCCGTGATGTTTCGGGCCTTTTTTGTGGGGACGACCCAAACCAAAACCCTTACACTCAACTCGGTGGTGATGGTGTTGTCGAATGTGATATTTAATTATATTCTGGTATTCGGTAAGCTGGGCTTTCCGGCTATGGGGATTGCGGGAGCCGCCATCGGGTCTTCGTTGGCCGAATTGGTCTCGCTCCTCTTCTTTATCATCTATACCCGCCTTCATATCGATATTAAAAAGTATGGATTGAACACGTTGGGGCTGCATGCCGGCGATTCATTGGGACATATCTTGAATACGTCGGTGTGGACCATGATACAGAATTTCGTGTCGATGTCCACTTGGTTTCTCTTTTTTATTGCCGTCGAGCATTTGGGTGAACGTTCACTGGCAATCACCAATATTATCCGGAATGTATCGGCTTTGCCGTTTATGATAGTCATTACGTTTGCTTCGACATGCAGTACGCTTACCAGTAATTTGATAGGTGCCGGAGATACCCGATATGTACGGGGTACGTTGGGGCAGTGTATCCGCATGGCCTATCTTTTTGAGGCGCCGTTGATTCTGTTTTTTGTCCTTTTCCCCACGTGCATATTGCGAATTTATACCGATATACCCGATTTGGTATCGGCCTCGATACCTTCCTTGTTTGTCCTCTGTTCGGCCTATCTGTTCATTGTGCCGGGGAATGTCTATTTTCAAGCGGTTTCGGGGACTGGCAATACTCGTGTGGCATTTTTCTTGGAGTTGATCACGCTGCTGATTTATATCGTTTATGTGGTAGTGATGATTTTTTATTTGAAGGTCGATGTGGCTCTTTGCTGGACCACCGAGCATGTCTATGCCATCGGTATTCTTCTGTTTTCGGGAGCATATATGAGGTGGGGAAATTGGGAAAATAAAAGAATTTGAATAATTAACCAGTCTATATTTGCTTAAATATTACTTAATATTAACGTTTAAAGATTCAAAAAAGAGGTGAAATCGATTTGTAATAGGATAAAATCGTTTATCTTTGCATAAACGGGATTCAAAAATTAAGAGATTTTACTTCTACTTTGTTAGTATACATTTTCTTATGGTAAGAAAAGCTTTGCTGTTGTGTGTGTTTGCATGTGCTTTTGTGCTTTCGAAGGCACAAGGAGAGACGGTTCGCCCTTACCAGTTGCCCAATATCCCCGATAGTTTGGTTACACCCGATGTGCGGAGCGAATATTTGATAGAACACTATTGGGACGGTTTCGAAATAGAAAATCGAGCTTATTTGGAGGCCCGGGATATTGTGGAACAGGCATTTGTCGATTTTACGTCGATTATGCGTATTGCCTCGCGGGAAAGTACGATGAAGGCGATAGCCATTTTATTGGATCGCGCTTCGACCGATGAAGATATATTGCTGATGTATGCCGACATAGCCGATAAGTATTTATATAGCGGCGAAGGGAATTTTGTGAGCGAGGAGGCCTATTTGCCTTTCTTGGAAGCCGTTCTCGACTCGAAAAAAGTAGATAAGTTGTATAAATTGCGCTATTCTTACCAATATGATGTTTTGACAAAAAACCAATTGGGCATGCAGATAACCGACTTTGAATATAAATTGCCGGGGAAAGATAAGAAGAATCGCATCAAGAAGTTGAAATCTCCGTTTATCCTGCTATATATCAACGATCCCGAGTGTGAAGATTGCTCGCTGACGACCTTGCGGTTGAGTGTGTCGCAAGCACTTTTGAAGGAGATAAGAGCGGGACGCCTCATGGTTCTGTCGGTCTATCCCGATGGAGAAACCGATGAATGGTTGAACGCCGTCAAAGATTATCCCCAAGAGTGGATAGTAGCCTCTATGGAAAATGGAGACCGTTGTTTCGATTTGAGAATTATGCCGGCGCTTTATTTGCTGGATAAGGATAAAAAAATAATTTTACGGAATACCTCATTGGAAGAGGTCGAAAACAAGTTGAAAGAGGAATAAGAAACCTTGTGGCTTTTGATTCTTTAAACGATGTGAATCGTTGTATCTTGAGATCCCCTCTGTGCGTGAGCATAGTTTTTTTGACCCAATAACACCTGAAAGGAAAGAATCGGCCACAAGGTTTTGTTTTTATATCCAATAAATATTTTTGCAGAATATTTATTGGATATAAGGAAAGAGTTTTATACTCCTGACAAACAGAGTTTCAAGATTTGAATGACGATTACGGGAAAGTATTGTTTGTATCTAAGGAGGTTTGTTTCTACACCTATTCAGATGTTTTTGCATTAAAGATGTCTTGCCAAGAGATGCGATAAAATGCGGAATAGCAGAATTGTTACATTTCGATTGTTTTTTTGGTATAAATGGGATTGCCTTGAAATGGCGACTTTTATAAATTTGCGTAGGATTAATAAATTTCAAAACATTGTCTCAATAATCTTAGGATAAGGAACAATCATGATGATTCACTCTATGCCCGGCTTATGAACAGAATGCCGTTATTGAATTTGGGAACGGGTAAGAGGAGTGATTTTTATGTTTGCGGAGGATAATAGTAAAAAACATTTGATAATTTTAAGATATTATAGTATAAGATGAAACGATTAATCGTCACATTGGCCGTAGTAACAAGTTTCCTATCGTCATTCTCGCAGGATTTATTTGTAGAAGCCGAAAGCTTTGAACATAAAGGCGGTTGGGTAGTGGACCAACAATTTATGGATATTATGGGTTCTCCATATCTTATGGCACATGGACTGGGTGTCCCTGTCGATGATGCTTATACCGAGGTTGAGTTCCCTGAATCGGGTATTTATTATGCTTATGTGCGTACGTATAATTGGACTTCTCCATGGAGTAGCAAGGAGGGGGCCGGTAAATTTTCTTTATACGTAGGCAATAAAAAACTTGATTCTCCACTTGGTTGTACCGGTACGAAATGGGATTGGCAATATGCCGGGAAGATTTCCATCAAGCAACTAAAAACCACCTTGCGACTGAAAGACCTTACCGGGTTTGACGGTCGCTGCGATGCCATTTATTTTGTAAAGGATAAAAATAAAATGCCTCCGTCTGAAAACGCGGAATTGGCAGATTTCAGGCGGAATAAACTCAATATGCCAGCCGAACCTCTTTTGGCCGGAGAGTTCGATTTGGTTGTTGTTGGTGCCGGCGTTGCAGGAATGTGTGCTGCGGTATCGGCTTCTCGTTTGGGGTGTAAGGTTGCTCTTATCAATGATCGGCCGGTTATCGGGGGGAACAATAGTTCTGAAATTCGCGTCCATTTGGGTGGCCGTATAGAGGTCGGCCCCTACAAGGAATTGGGTAATCTTATTAAAGAATTCGGTCCTGCAAAAGGAGGAAATGCCCAACCTGCCGATTACTATGAGGATCAAAAGAAGATGGATTGGATTCTTCAAGAAAAGAATATAAGTCTGTTTTGCAACTATCATGTGAATGCCGTAAAAATGGAAGGCAACAGTATCAATGAGGTGGTTGCCCAACATATAGAATCCGGAGAAAGACTGAGTTTCAAAGCTCCCTTATTTGCCGACTGTACCGGAGATGGGACTTTGGGATACCTTGCAGGTGCAGATTATAAGATGGGGCGTGAAAGCCGCGAAGAATTCGGCGAAAGTACAGCGCCCGAAGTGGCCGATAAAATGGTCATGGGAGCCTCTGTCCAATGGTATTCTGTCGATGCAGGGCAAAAATGTTCGTTCCCCTCTTTCGATTATGGTGTCGAATTCAATGATACGAATTGTGAAAAAGTGACCATGGGAGAATGGACTTGGGAGACCGGTATGAATTATGACATGATCACCGATTTTGAACGCATACGAGATTACGGGCTCTTGGTCGTTTATAGCAATTGGAGTTGCCTAAAAAACAAACTTAAAGACAATGATTCCTATGCCAATAGAAAACTGGGTTGGGTAGCCTATGTGTCCGGGAAAAGAGAATCGCGCCGTTTGATGGGAGATTACATTCTCAAAGAAGATGATATTCGTCGATATGTGGTACATGAAGATGCCACGGCCTCTACCACTTGGTCAATAGATCTTCATTATCCCGACCCCGAAAATTCAAAGAACTTTAAGGATAAAGAGTTCAAGTCTATTGCAAAGCAAATGAACATTTATCCTTATCCTATCCCGTATCGTTGCCTTTATTCTCGTAATATAGATAATCTATTCATGGCTGGAAGAAACATTAGCGTAACCCATGTGGTTCTTGGAACCGTCCGTGTAATGCGAACTACGGGTATGATGGGTGAAGTCGTCGGTATGGCCGCATCAATCTGCAAGAAGCATAAAGTGACTCCGCGATATGTATATAGGGATTATTTGGGAGAACTCAAGAATCTTATGAAGGAAGGTACAGGCATGAAAGGGTTGCCCAATAATCAACAATACAACGAAGGTGGAACATTGGATAAAAAACCCGAGTTGAAATGATTAGAAGAAAAGGATTGAGCCCTCTGTGGAGGTATTGCAATCCTTTGTCTTTCGGTTATCACATTATAGGCTTATTGTATGGGATACTGATGGATAGAGTTTATAAATTGTAAAGTAAGTTTCCTGTACCTAAACAGCTTTTGTTATTTCCATTCTAATCTAAATTCGTCGGAATTTTAGGGTGTTTCGTAACATTTAATAGGATTGTGGCAGAGTCAAATTTGAAAATTCCGTTTTCGTTTGTCTCTGTTCACGTCTTTCGCTATATTTGTAAAATATAGGATATGGTTCGGCAGAGTCAAATTTGAAAACATTGTTTTCATTTGCCTCTGCTCTCGCCTCTGGCTATATTTGTGAGATATAAAAAGAAGACGCTGTGGAAAATCGCATAAAATTGAAGGTGTTGGGGCTGACATACAGTCAAGTGAAAAAAGGGGCTTATGCCTTGGTGCTTGCCGAAGAAGCGGGCCCTCGCCGCATACCTGTTGTTATAGGGGTCTCCGAGGCGCAATCGATTGCTATTTCTCTCGAAGGTATTATCCCGCCCCGTCCCATTACTCATGACCTCTTTGTGAGTTTTGCGCATGGTTTCGGCATACGGTTGAGAGAGGTGTGTATCTATAAATTTGAGAATGGAGTCTTTTCGTCGGAGATGCTTTTCGACGACGGTATGCGGGAGATCCGGATCGATGCCCGCACTTCCGATGCCATAGCCATTGCTTTACGAACCCGCTCCGATATATATGTGATGCAGGAAATTATAGAAGAGGCAGGCTTTGTCTATGAAGAGCAAAGTGAAACCGAACCTGAACCAGAGAGGGATAATGCTCAAAAGAGTTTGTCGATATGCTCTCGTAAAGAACTTCAAGAGCGGCTGGAAAAGGCCATTGCACAAGAGGCCTACGAAGAGGCGGCTCGTATACAGAATGAGTTGAATAAAAGAGCGTCCAATAACTTGTAAAAACAGCGATATTTTGGTAGCTTTGCTGCAATAATCTAAACCCGTCTTCCCGGCGAGGGGAGATAGTAAAACAATGTAAAAACACAGACGTATGGGAAATGTAAAGATTCGATTGATAGTAATGAATTTCCTCCAATTCTTCATTTGGGGAGCATGGCTTTGTACTTTAGGATTGTATATGACGACTCCGGTAGCCGATGGAGGATTGGCTTTTGATGGCGCCCTTGTGGGCAGTGTCTTTGCCTTGTCGGGCATTGCGTCGCTCATTATGCCGGCTCTTATCGGAGTGATAAGCGATAAATGGGTAAATGCCGAGCGGTTGATGGGCCTTTTGCACGGTGTAGGAGCGGTTGCCCTTTTCAGCGCAGCGTTTATTTCGAATTACGATTTGTTCAAAATCGCAATGCTGATCAATATGCTGGCTTATATGCCCACGCTTTCGCTTTCTTATACCGTAGCTTATAATGCTCTCGATAAGGCCGGATTGGACCGTGTCAAGGACTATCCTCCCATTCGGGTATGGGGAACTGTCGGATTTATCGTAGCTATGTGGATCGATAACTTTACGGGATTCAGTTCCAACAACGGCCAGTTGATTATGGCCGGTTGTGCTTCGGTGGTAATGGCATTTTACTGTTTTACCCTGCCGGCTTGTCCTCCGGCCAAGGCGATGAAGAACAGCGGTCTCATGTCTATGTTAGGATTAGATGCATTGGTACTGTTCAAGAATTACCGTACGGCGGTATTTCTGCTCTTTTCATTCTTGCTGGGAGCGGCGCTTCAAGTGACCAATATGTATGGAGTGCCTTTCCTCGACAGTTTTAAAGAGACACATCCCGAGGCTTGGGCCGTGAAATATTCGGTTATTCTCTCTTCCCTGTCGCAGGTTTCGGAGACGTTGTTTATTCTTGCCATACCTTTCTTTATGGGCAGATATGGTATTAAACGGGTTATGCTCATCAGTTTTTCGGCATGGGTTTTGCGATTTGGTTTCTTTGCCATAGGCGGGCCGGAAGGATTTCCAGTCGTGTTCTTTATTTTGTCGATGATAGTCTATGGTATGGCTTTCGATTTCTTTAATGTGTCGGGTTCCCTCTTTATTGCCGATGAGGCTCCCGTTTCGATTAAGGCCAGTGCACAAGGAATCTTTATGATGATGACCAACGGTTTGGGCTCTATTGTGGGCGGTTATGGCGCTGGCTGGGTGATCAAACAGCACACGGTGGATAAAGTAACCGACTGGACAGCTTGTTGGACTATATTCGCCGCCTACGCGCTGGTTATCGGTGTGTTGTTTGCCCTGACGTTCCATTACAAACATCAACGGGTAAAAACAACTAACGCTTAATAGTTCGAAAAGACCATGCAGATCTTCTATGCCCCCGAAATAGAGACGGTTCATGAGTTGCCCGAGGCGGAAAGCCAGCATTGTGTGAAGGTGTTGCGCATGAAAGAGGGTGACGAAATTGGAATTATCGACGGTCGGGGGAGTCGATACAGAGCCGAGATTGTCTTGGCTCACCCGAAGCGTTGTGGCGTGAAGATTTTGGAAAGAGAGACTGCTCCCAGTTTTTGGACCGCTCAGGTTCATGTGGCGATTGCTCCCACAAAAAATCTCGATCGTATCGAATGGTTTGCCGAGAAGGTGACCGAGATAGGCATCGATTCCATCACGCTGTTGAAGTGCCGTTTTTCGGAGCGGAAGGAGTTGAAAACCGACCGGTTGGGCAAGATATTGGTCTCGGCCATGAAACAGTCGCTGAAAGCCGTATTGCCGCAGTTGTCCGAGATGGTACCTTTTGCCGACTTTGTCTCTCGTCCTTTCAACGGGCAGAAGTTTATCGCCCATTGCTATAAGGAGGGGGAGCGGCAAGAGTTGAGCCGGTTGTATGAACCCGGACAAAATGCTTTGATATTGATAGGCCCGGAGGGCGATTTCAGTCCCGAAGAGGTAGAGATGGCGATTGCCAACGGATTCCGTCCGGTCATGTTGGGCCCAAGTCGGTTGCGTACCGAAACAGCCGGTGTCGTTGCTTGTCACACGATTCAAATATTGAACCAAATAAACGCGAAAGAATGAAACTCGATAAACTTAAATATACCGATAGCGGTAATTTTTTCCTATTAGCCGGGCCTTGTGTGATCGAGGGTGAATCCATGGCTATGGATATTGCCGGGAAAATCGTATCGATAACCGATAAATTGCAGATTCCCTATGTGTTCAAGGGCTCTTATCGGAAGGCCAACCGTTCCCGCCTCGACTCGTTTACCGGGATAGGCGACGAGAAGGCTTTGAGGGTGTTGCGAAAGGTGGGTGAGACTTATGGAATTCCTGTGGTGACCGATATTCACACTGCCGAAGAGGCTCAAATGGCTGCCCAATACGTCGATGTGTTGCAAATCCCGGCGTTTCTCTGCCGCCAAACCGATTTGTTGGTGGCTGCCGCCCAAACGGGCCGGGTTGTTAATATCAAGAAGGGGCAGTTCCTTTCGCCCGAGGCCATGAAGTTTGCCGCTCAAAAGGTGGTCGATGCCGGTAACGGGCGGGTGATGATTACCGAGCGCGGAACGACATTCGGCTATCAAGACTTGTTGGTCGATTATCGGGGTATCCCGGTGATGCGGAAATTTGGATTTCCGGTGGTCCTCGATGCCACGCACTCCTTGCAAAAGCCCAATCAATCTTCCGGTGTGACAGGAGGAATGCCCGAGTTGATCGAGACCATAGCCCGGGCTGGAGTCGCTGTGGGTGTCGATGGTTTGTTTATGGAGACACACCCCAATCCGAGCGAAGCCAAGTCAGATGGCGCCAATATGTTGCCGTTGTCGCTTTTGGAGGGGGTATTGACTCGATTGGTGCAAATACGACAGACGATCATGTCGTTTGAAGAGAAAAGCGAATAGGCTAAATTGGGGAGAAAAGGGGATTTTGAAATGATTTTACGATTAAATTATATTGTCGGGCTGGTACTGTTGGGGCTGGTTGCTTCTACACCGCCCGTCTGTGCGGCGGGAGACGACGATTTGGTGAAAGCCATGATGGAAGTCTATGCCGAAGAGCTGGCTACCAATCCGCAAGATTACCGGACCTATTATAGCCGGGCAATGGCCTATTTCGGGCAGGGGAATATGGAGCGGGCATTGTCGGATATAAATAATGCAATCAAATATTTCCCTCGGAGGGAAAAAGACGATTTGGCTCAAGCCTATTTGTTGAGGGCAAAGATTTTGACGGGAGGTGGCAATGATAAAGCGGCATTGTCCGATTTGAACAGTGCGTTGCGTTTGGTCCCCAACCATCGGTTGGCCTTGAAAGACAGAGGCGATTTGTTGTGCCGTTTGGGGCAGTACGACATGGCAAAAATGGATTATAACCAGTTGTTGCGTATGGATACCCGCAGCCAGAGCGCTTATATGGGTTTGGCAAGGGTCGAGGCTCATATAGGGCAACCGGTAAGAGCCAAAGACTTATTGGCTCAGGCGGTGAATCTTTCGCCGAAAGACCCGAATATTTATTTGGAGCGTAGCGAAATTTACAAAGAGATGGGGCTGATTACCGAGGCAGTCGATGATTTGGTTTATGCCGTTTCTCTCGACGATGGTCGCTCGGGAGCTATTCAGAAACTTGTCGCTTACAGTAACGATTCGTATAGCGGGGTTATTGCCGGCTTGAACAGGAATATCGAACGTTTCCCGCGGCAGGGAATGCTCTATTACGTGAGAGCTTCGATTTATAAAGACCATTATGACTATTTCTCTTCGTTACGTGACTGGGATAGGATATTGAAGGAGAATTTTTTCAATTTCCATAGCGTCTATTATAATAGAGCCTTTTGCTTGTCGCGGTTAGGGCGTTTCGATGAGGCGAGAAACGATATAAAGAGGGCGCTTGAAAAAGATGCGCAGAATCCCGAGTATTATCGGCTGTTGTGCGAGATAGAGCGTGGTGCTGGTAATCTGTCTGCGGCCGAGCAGGCGATTCGTCAGGCATCTATTTATGACCCTTCGAATGTGTGGATATGTTTGGAACGGGGTATGAATGCCTATGACAGGGGAGATTTCAAACAGGCAATAGCCTGTTACGACGAAGCCGTCGTTGCGGGTTCCGACAATCCTTATCCATATTTGTTAAGAGCCTATACGCAGGAATTTGGATTGGATAATCGTGCGGCGGCAGAGGCCGACTACCGAAAGGTCCTCAGTTTAGATGATAAGTCCCATTTTTATGGTGATAATTTGAAAGGTATAGCTTGGGCAAGACTGCACCAGCAAGAGGCCGTCGGGGAATGGGTAAAGTCGCTTGTCGCTGCCGGCCCGCTCCGCAATATCGATTACTTTTATTTGGCTTGTATTTATGCCGGGACCGATGCCGATACTGCGGTCGCTTATCTCGAGAAGGCTTTGCAAAACGGATATGGCGATTATTATAAGATACAAATCGACCGCTATTCGGGAGTTACCTTGTTACCGATCAGGCATCTGTCGCAGTATAGCGCTCTGTTGACCAAATATCGGGCTTTATTCGGAAAGTAAGCCGGGTGCAATTTGGAGTCTGCCCCCGGATAAAGTAAAAAGGCATTAACCCATCGGTTAATGCCTTTTATGGAATGAAGCAATTTGTTTTAATGAAAATGTTTTGTCTTTCGGAAATATCTTTATCTTATTCGCAGAACTTTACCTTCGCGTAATATGGAATTACGGGTGATACCGTTCAGTTTACATAATTGGTTGATCGTTACACCGTATTTATTGGCGATTCTCGATAACGAGTCGCCTTTTTTCACTCGGTAGGATACATATTTCGCACCGTTGTTGGTCCCCTTGCTGTTTTTATATTTCCCATATCCTAAACTGCTTGCCAGCTCTTTGGGATTGAATGTGTAGGAATCGGTGTGGGGCACTTGGTTCACGAAGTCGAAGATTTCGTTCGGATTGATGTCCATTCCCAAATAACGGGTCTCGAAGTGGAGATGCGGACCGGTAGAACGACCGGTATTTCCTCCCAAAGCGATGGGGTCACCCACTTTTACGATTTGGTCGGGCTGTACCAAGAATTTGGAGAGGTGGCCGTATATGGTTTCGAGGCCGTTATTGTGGCGGATAATTACGTAGTAGCCATATCCCCGGCGTTCATAGCGGGTCAAGCGTACTTTCCCCGAGAAAGCGGCGCGTACCGTATCGCCGATATGGAGGGCTAAATCTACCCCCCGGTGCATGCGCCGACGACGCCAACCGTAGTTCGAAGTGATGTGGCTGATGATAGGCATACAATATTCCGAGACATCGATTGTTTCGGTTTCGGATAATTTTTCGATAGGGACTTTGTAGGGATTGACCCATGTTTGATCCCAATTGTCGCCATAGATGTCGATACCGGGAAATTCTTCTTCTTCCTCTTCGATCATTTCAAGCAGGGCGATAGAATCGACCAAATTGATGGCTTTGTGGATATTCTGTTGCCCGGCAATAAGGTCTTGGTGTTGTTTGGAATGTAAGTGAGTAGAGAGATTCCTATTGTGTTGGGCACTCAGGTTGCCTAACGAGAATATGATTAGGAGAGGTAGAATGTAATGTTTTATGTTCCCGAAATGCATTTTAATTTATTCAATTTTGGCTCATGCCACGTCCTAAAATGATAATATAAAATAGCTTTTTACTCAGCTAAATTAAGGTAAAGGGTGCTTGTTTTTTGTACACACTTTTCAAAGATAGTGAATTTTATAGAGAAGTGTTCTTGCCGGTTAACAAAATTTAGGTTGATCGCGGGCGGTTGGTATTCAAATCTTTGATTAATATATTGTAAATAAGCAGGTTGCGAATAATATGTTTTACAACATAAAAAGGAGTTTTTACATATTAGCTAATCAGTCCCCAGTTTTTTTGTCTTTTGAAGATCCTGTTCAACTCTTTTCGTACGATAAGGTTTTCGGGGAGAGTCAGTTGTTCATCGGCATCGAGCAGTCGGTTAGCTTCGTCGCGGGCGGCTTGTAAGATTTGTCCGTCTTTGGCCAAATTGGCGATTTGCAGGTTAAAGGCGATGCCGCTTTGTTGGGTGCCTTCCATATCGCCGGGGCCCCGCATTTGCATGTCGGCTTCGGCAATGCGGAATCCGTCGTTGGTCTCGGCCATGATCTCCAATCGTTTTCGGGTCTCTTGGGTGATTTTGTAAGAGGTCATGAGTATGCAATACGACTGGTCGGCTCCACGTCCTACGCGCCCGCGTAGTTGGTGCAGCTGGGCGAGGCCGAACCGTTCGGCATTCTCGATGATCATGACCGAGGCGTTGGGGACATTCACGCCTACTTCGATAACTGTGGTGGCCACCATGATACGGGCTTTGCCCGAGACGAACTTTTGCATCTCGCTCTCTTTCTCGGCGGCTTTCATTTTGCCGTGAACCATGCAGACTTGGTATTCGGGGAAGATTTCCCGAATATGGTCATACCCCTCTTCGAGGTTTTTCAGGTCGCTTTTCTCGCTCTCCTGTATCAACGGATAGACGATATAAGCCTGTCGTCCAATTTGTAATTGCTTGCGCAGGGAGGCATAGAGTTCTCCTCGCTTGTTGTCGTATTGGAGCAGGGTTTGTATGGGTTTGCGGCCGGGAGGCAACTGGTCGATGACCGAGACGTCGAGGTCGCCATAGACCGTCATGGCAAGGGTGCGGGGAATGGGGGTGGCTGTCATGACCAAGATGTGTGGAGGAATTCTGTTTTTCTTCCATAACCGGGCGCGTTGTTCGACTCCGAACCGATGTTGCTCGTCGATGACGACAAAACCCAAGTTGGCGAAATTGACCGACTCTTCCAACAAGGCATGCGTGCCGATGAGCAGATTCACCTCCCCGGTAATCAATCCGTTTAGAATCGGTTCCCGCCGTTTCTTCGTAATAGAGCCGGTGAGCAGTTCGATGCGCAGCCCCAGCGGTTCGACCATTTTTTTTAATCCGTCATAGTGCTGGGAAGCCAATATTTCGGTAGGAGCCATCAGACAGGCCTGAAAGCCGTTGTCCACGGCGATGAGCATGCTCATGAGGGCGACCAGAGTTTTGCCGCTGCCGACGTCGCCCTGCAACAGTCGGTTCATTTGTCGGCCGCTGCCCATGTCGGCCCGAATCTCTTTGATGACCCGTTTTTGAGCCTGTGTAAGTTCAAAAGGGAGTATTTGGTGGTAGAAGTTGTTGAAGTAGTCCCCAACGTGTTCAAATCGGAATCCTCCCAATTTTTGATTCCGTAACCGGGTATATCGCAAGATATTGAGTTGCAGGTAGAACAGTTCCTCGAATTTGAGTCTTAATTCGGCCCGGCGCAGGTGGTTGACCGATACCGGGAAATGGATATTGCGCAGCGCGTCGGTCAATCCCATCAGTTGCAATCGTGAAATGACCGAGGGGGGCAGAGTCTCGGGGAGGGGCGATTGGATTCCCGAGAGCAGGGTATAGACCATTTTTTGTATCGCCTTCGAGTTGAGGAAGGCATTTTTCATCTTCTCGGTCGTGGAGTAGTAGCCCTGCAATCCGGTCGTGCCGTCTATGCGGTCGTCTATGGGGTCGAGTTCGGGGTGGGCGATGTTGAGTTTGCCGTTGAAGAGTGTCGGTTTCCCGAAGAGGGTATATTCCGTGCCCGGTTTGTAGCGGTCGGTGATATAGCGTATCCCTTTGAACCAAACGAGTTCGATGACACCCGACCCGTCCGAAAAGAGCGCGGTGAGCCGTCGTCGGGCCCCTTCGCCGTGGGTCGTGTACGATACGATTCTTCCCCGTAGCTGGATATAGGGCATGGAGCCGTCGATTTCGCTTATCTTGTAGGTCTTGCTGCGGTCGATATATTTGTAAGGATAATAATGCAGCAGGTCGAGATAGGTGAATATCTCCAATTCTTTGTTGAAGAGTTCGGCACGTTTAGGCCCTACTCCCGGGAGGTATTTTATGTTCAGTCCGGCTAAGTCGGTCATCGGGACAACAATATTTCGGCCAGAGCCAAATCGACAGGTAACGTTATTTTCAGGTTTTCGCGATTCCCCTCGACCAATCGGGGAGCGTATCCGGCGGCTTCATAGACCGATGCGTCGTCGGTAAACGACGGGTCGTAAGGTTGGGTATAGGCCTGTTTGATCTCTTCGGCGCGGAAGGTTTGCGGGGTCTGTACCGTGACAAATCGGGAGCGGTCAACCGCTTGGCTTGTCTCGTCGGGCCCGATTTGGCGCAACGAGTCGATGAGAGGCATTGCCGGTATGGCTCCGCCATAGGCTTCGGCGGCTTGGAAACAGTGGGCAATCACCCGGTGCGATACCAGCGGGCGTACACCGTCGTGAATGGCGACCAACCCGTCGCCCGGGACGAGCGACAATCCGTTACGGACCGAGTAGAAACGGCTCTCTCCGCCGTTGGTGATCCGGTGAGGCACGGCCATGTCATGGGCTCTGCACCACTGCTGCCAGTATGCTTGTTGTTCGGCGGGAAGGACGACGACAAGTTCCATCTCGGGATCGAAGCGGTAGAAATTTTCGATTGTGTGAGCCAGTATGGGTTTCCCGTTTATCTCGATAAACTGTTTGGGAATCTCTTTGCCCATGCGGGTCCCTTTGCCTCCGGCTACTATGATTGCATATCGTTTCATCGTTGTCGCACGTTACTGTGAAGACAAAAATAACAATTTATTTCGGTATGGAGAAATCGCTGTGCCGATATGGAGGTATAAAAAAACGGGAGCGGCCCCGTTGCGAGTCGCTCCCGTTGGTTATGGTTGATAGATTGTTTATCAGAGTTTCACTTTCACGCGTTTCACGCTTCCGGTCGTTTGAACCTCTACGACATAGATACCTTTCAGACCGCCGGCATTGATAACTGCCGATTCGCTGGCCGGAGCCTCAGTTATACACAGGCTTCCGCTCATCGAGTAAACCTTTACGGTCTCGATTGTTGCACCGGCTTCGATGTGGATATTGTCCATGTGGGTATATATCTTCATCGCTTTTTCGGCGGTGTGGTCAATCCCCGTGGTGGTAGCCATTTGGAAGTTCTGTTCGATGTCTTGGTCTGCTACCGGAACGATTATACCTTCGATGGAGGAGTAGTCTTCGTGGCTAACCGACATGGTGTAATCTTTACCCGGTTGCAATACGTCGATGCTGTAAGCACCGGTTGCGTCGGTCGTGGCGGTGTAGATTACCTCGCCCGATTGCATCGTTACAACAGCACCTTCAATCGGACTCGAATTGTCGGAGCGGGTTACAATACCATGAACGACAGAAGGTTCTGCAGCTAATTCCAATTCGATGGTCATGATACTTTGTTTTAAACTTATGGAAGGAGAAGTGTTGTTCCATATATCCATATAGTTAGAAAAGTCATCGTTATCAAAGTTGTAGCTCTTCATCGACTGTGAATTACTGGACGTTAGGAAAAACTTAGCTTTGTCGCGCGAAGCATAATCGATTGAATCGAGAGAAACGATAAGGCTTAAGTTTCCGCCCTCGTAGGTAATAGGTGTTTCGAGAGGCATCTCAAAGTATATGGGCGAGTCTTGACTGCCTCCTACTTCGAATCTCAAATCGACACCAATGTGAGCAAGATTTTCAATGTCGGCTACCGACATTTTTTCAGTAGTTAGTGCTGTCTTTTCTGTCTTGCCGATCCATACATTTATTTTATAACCTTTTACTGTTTCGTCGGCTGCAATATAGGGCAAATTTACCGATTTGATAATATCGCCAATTTCCAGTCCGTTGAGCAAGTCAGGAGTATAGAGTGTCTCGTATAGCAAATGTTCGTAATAAGTAGTCGATGTGGGGGTTGATAAATCACCTACCATGATAGCTGAAATGAATTTTTCTTCGGCCACATTCACAGTAATGGTGTCGGTCGAGGTTACAACACCGTTGAGTGTAAGCAAAGCGTAAATAGAGGCTTCGCCGGCAGCTCTCGGAGTCCATGAGCAGGTATAGGTCTTTCTGTCGCCTAATACCATAGGTTCAACCGTGTAATTACCGATGGTTTCTTCGCCGTTCATCAAGGCAATCGAATAGCTGTCGGCCGTTTCGGGTTCTGTACCCAAACAAGCGACGTCGATGGTGAACTCTTGGGTGTAGTTGACCATACCTGTGTTCTTGCCCGAGAATCCTTTAATGTCGATGCGGTGGTCTTGGTAAACCACTTGCGGGCCGTAAATCATGTCGAGGTACGAATTCTTGCTGGCAAAACCGATGTAGTAATCTCCCTCGATGAAATCTTCGGGCATATAAACCGCCATCTCTTTCCACGTGGTGTAATAATCGCTACTTCCTTTCAACTCTTTCAACAGAGTCCAAGTCCTTCCATTGGAAGAGTAAAGTATATTGGTTTCGTAGCTTGAATAACTACTATAATATCCTTTGATCGCGAATGCAATAGAATCGCCTGCGGCCAAGTGGAGCAACGGAGTCACGATTGTGTCGGTCGAGGATGTTGTATTGGCGACACTGGCGGAGCCGTGGAATTTTTCACTGGTGTTTCTCTTGAAATAGGTCTGTTTTACTTCCCACAAGATGGGCGGGAATACTTCGCCCTCGAACGATTCGAGCAGTGCTGTGGACGATAACATCGTACCCGAAACGACAAACTCCGTATCGCCTATACCGTCATGTACGACAGTAATGGTATCGGTATAAGTATCGGCTGCGGCATCGAAGGTGATTTGTATCGTGGCCGAGGAGTTATTGGGAATGACCAGAGGCAATTCGGCATTGACCGAGAAAGCCGAGTTCTCGGGGACCGTAATGGCCGATACGGTCAACGCTCCATTGGAACTGCTGTTTCGGATTGAATAATCGACCGTGATGGCTTTGTTGGTTAATCCGATTTCCAAGTCGGATAATGAAGCATCTCCTTTGTTGGGCTTGATTGTAATGCTTTTCCCGGTTTGCAAGGCGGTGAAGTGGGTATTCTCCACATCATTGACGTTGACATTGAATGCCAGTTTGGAAAATTCATCTTCACAATCGATGAGCAGATAACCTTTTATTGTTTTTTCTTCATTAACAATCAGTTCGGGGCCGGGAATTACGTTGTCTTCGTAGGTTGTCGTATTGTTTCCGGCGATAATACAGGTTTTATAAGTCACACCCTCGACAGCGACTCCGTTTTCATCGACCAGTTGGGTCGTGAAGTTGTAGGTGCCGGCTTCGATAGGTTGGGTACCGATGTTCTTGAATGAGAATTGTAGCTCATTTTTAGTCGCTTTCTCGAGTCCGGCATATAGCGTATATAAACTGCCCGGGCGGTTGACCGACTTCTTGATGAGTTGAACTCCTTTGGCAATCTCTTCGTGCGAGAAGGCAAGGAAGTTGTCGAGGTATGCCGAGTTCATCAGGAATGCAATGCGCGAACCTTCGGGTACATTGTCTATGGTGATGGTGTTCCACGAAGTTGTGGCGGTGAGGTCTATCGAGGTTAATTCACCGGAGGCATTGACTACATAGGCTTCGAATGAGGAAGAAGAGGAAGAATACGAAGATTCTTTTTTGCAATCGAACGATACTTTACCCGAAACTACCGGCGAATAGAGTGTGTCGATTGATGAAGAATAATAGGAATTGCTGCTTACCGATATGGCGTTGGAATTGTTTACGCCAATCCCGTTCTTCACGGTATAGCTGGATTCTCCTTCATTGGGCGCTACCGTCCATTCGAGCGGCATATTGGTAGAGGCATCGAAACTTTCGTAATAGGCTGTTGTCGGATAGGTCTCGGCAGCAAGGGCGATGGTGTTGTTACCGCCGTTGGTGGTGATAAAGAGGGTATCGTTGAATGCACTCACTTCGCTGCTCGAGAAGTTGACGGTAAATGTTTTTTGTTCGTTGAATGCGATTTCGGCCGTTTGGGGAGAAACGGAGAAAGCCGATGGCGTGTTGTACGTCGAGAAACTTACAGACAGAGACTGAGTCCCGTTGTTGGTAAGGGTAAACTCTTGAGAAGCGGTTTCACCGGCTTTTATAAACCCGAAGTTGAGGGCATCGATAACCTCTCCTAATTTCGGCGTGTTGGGAATCAACTCGATTTTGATGTTGTCGATATAGTTGGCTCCTCCATATTCTTGAATGGCTTCGAAGATGACATAGAACTCTTGACCGGCCATCTCGGAAGGAATGTTTACCTCCATTTGGTATAAGCCTGTCGTAGGATAGTGTCTTGTTACATGTAGGATAGGCTCACTCAATGTAGCCACGGTGTTGTCTTCGCTTATGACTATATTGCCGTCGTTGTCGTAGTTGTAAATGTCGCCGATAGTGTTGACATACACTTTGAACCCTTCAAGCAATTTGTTCTCGTAGAGCGAGTTTCGGTACATATAGAATGATATCTTCCCTTGTCGCCCGGTTTCGAGTTTCAGTTTGGGCGAAATCAAAAGGCCTGTGGCGGTAGCTACGACATCCTTCGATTGCAAGGATTTACCATCTACGACATTGCTACTGCCGGTAGCTACCAACCATTGAGTAGCCGTGGATCCGGTGTGATAACCGTTTTTCAATGTCCAGCCGACCAATCCGAGGTTGTCGGCCGAGGAGTCCAAATTATTGAAGTCCTCGAAAAGAGGATTGCTATCGGTTATTTCGATAGCTTCTTGTGCATGAACCACCGGTGATAATCCCAGCGAACACATCACAATCCCCCATGTGAATAAGAGAGTAATTTTTTTCATAATTAAAAATTAAATTAGTGAAGATTTAATGTAAAAATATTAATATTCCCTTTTCAATATAATTTGCAAATATAGAAATATGTTTGAGAAATTGATATGAAAATCTACGTTTTTTTGTCTAAATGTTGGAATAAATGCAAATTTGATGATAAAATATATTTTTGCAAAATATTGTATAAAACGACCCTTGTTTGGATTTATCCCTCCTCCGCAAAGAGGGCGGTGTGGGTAAATTGTCTTATATATAGTATTTTATGAGCGAACGTTTCTATGGCCTTTTGAGGGGGAGGAGGGTTCTGTAAAAAAACAAAAAAGAGCTTTTTCTCAAAAGCTCTTTTTTTTATAGGTTTTCAATAGGTATTAATTTTTTTAAGGTAAAAAAGATTGTTTTAGGTTATTGACACAAAGGACAACTTTTTTTTGCAGATAAGCAAACAAAATTATATGTTATATAATATGTTTTTACAACCACTTTTTGCTTGATACTTTGGTTAAAATATTGATAAATATTGTTTTAAGTAGCGTTCTAAAATGATCGTCGAATATATAAAAAATATTAAATAAGCTTTTTTCGCTATCTTTTTGCTTCTTCGCCCTCGATATAATCAAAGAGATTTAGCCCGGTTTCGTCCAAGACGGCATAGGAGGGGTTCTTAATCCAATCGCCCAAAATAATGATTCGGCTTTGCCGGGGTAGGGCAAGGTCGAGCAGGATATGGCGATGCCCGAAAATGAAAACATCGATAAGATGGTCGGTGCGATATTCTTTGGCAAAACAGACCAAGTGCTCGTTTTTCTCACCCCGATATTGGGCATAATCCTCGCCGGCTTTGCGGCTGTGTGCCGACCATCGCTTTGCGAATGCGACGGTCCACCTCGGGTGTATGGCGGCATACAGGAGCTGGCAGAAGCGATTGCGGAAAATCTTTCGCAGCAGGCGGAATGTCAAATCTCGTTTCCCCACGTTGTCACCGTGGGAGAGAAAGAGACGTTTCCCCTCGATTTCGGTGATGAGCGTCCCGTCGTGCAGGGTGATGCCCAGCTCTTGCGGGAGGTAGTCGAAAATCCAAATGTCGTGGTTGCCGATAAACCAGTGTATGTCGATGCCCCTGTCGCTCAACTCGGCTAATTTGCCGAAGAACCGGGTAAACCCCCGGGGGACGACATACCGGTATTCATACCAGTAATCGAGAATGTCGCCCAGCAGATAGAGCGCGCCGGCGTCGTGCTTGATGCTGTCGAGCCATCGCACGATGCGGCGTTCGTACTCCATGGGGTTTTCGATATACTTCGCTCCCAAATGGAAGTCGGCTGCAAAATAGGTTTTCTTCCCGGGCATGGTGTGGAAATGTTTTATAAGAATCCGAGTTCGAGTTTGGCCTCTTCGCTCATCATGTCTTTATCCCATTCGGGCTCGAAAACCAATTGAATATCTACGTTTTTCACGTTTTCGATGCTCTCGATTTTCATGCGCACGTCCTCGATAATGAAGTCGGCAGCGGGGCAGTTGGGGGCCGTGAGGGTCATCTCTATTTTTACGGCCCCGTCGTTTACCTCTATATTATAGATAAGGCCGAGGTCGTAGATGTTGACCGGGATTTCGGGGTCGTAAACGGTCCTCAGCATTTTTACGATTTCCTCCTCGATAGTGGGTTTATTGTCCATAAGAAGTTTGTTTTGTCATTCGTTTGTCGAAGATACGTTATTTTTCCCGATTGTAGGCACGAGATGGAGATTTTTTACGATTCTTGTCAATTTCTCGGGCAATTTTGCGATTTTAATCTTTTTTATTTTATCTTTGTGCAAACCGTGGTTGCGAATCGGGGTTACTATTTATGTAGAAATGCTCCGTGACTCGATTGCAGAATAAAAATAAAAAAGATTATGAAAAAGTCGATTTTTTGTGTGGCTCTCGTAGCTGCCATGTTTTTGGCTATTCCAGCCAATGCTCAATTTAAGTTTGGTCCCAAGGTAGGTATGAATATCTCTACCCTGTCGTTGGGAGGAGATTTGTCGAAGACTTTCAAGTCGGAGAATATCACGAGTTTTACCGGCGGTTTGATGGCCGAGTTTATGGTTCCCGTGATTGGTGTAGGCCTCGATGCCAGTGTGATGTACACACGCAAAGGCTCGACTTTGAAAGAGGTAACTACCGGGGCTTCGAAAAATCAACATACCGATTATGTGGAAATTCCTATTAATTTGAAGTATAAATTTTCTTTGCCGGTGGTAGGTTCCGTATTGGCCCCGTTTGTCTATGCCGGTCCGAGTTTCGGCTTCAAGGTGGGCGATAACTTCGAGGATCAGTATAAGGACAAAAGTTTTGAGACCGCTATCAACGTGGGTATAGGAGTCGAACTTTTCAACCATTTGCAGATTGCCGGTCAATATGGCTGGGGATTGGGAAAAACAATGGAACTACTGAATACGGCCCTGAACGGGAAGAGCCGCGCATGGACGATTACGGCCGCTTATTTATTCTGATCAACGGATTATATTTGCAGGATACGACGGGGAGGAGAACGGGGATTCTCCTCCCCGTTTTTCTCGTTTGCGAGTGCCCCGACCGGCTCGGGGGAGGGGATAAGACAGGATGCGGCAGGATAAGACAGGATGCGGCTCGGCATGGCCCGAATTTGAAAACTGTGTTTTCATTTGTCTCTGCACTCGCCTTTCGCTATCTTTGGATAAGATAGGATGCGGCTTGGTAATGTCAATCAAACAAGTTTGTTGCCATTACTCTCGCCTTTCACTATCTTTACAGAAAATAGGATGCGGCTTGGCAAAAAGTTCAAGCAAGCTTGACTTTCTGCACTCGCCTTTCACTATCTTTGCTAACGATTATATTGCCGGGCTATATCCGGGGAGGAGGAATATATTTATAGTTATGAACAGATTTGCCGACGTCGTATTGCCGTTGCCCCTTTATAAATACTTTACCTATCGGATACCTTCCGATGGATACGATTCCTTGTCGGTGGGTAGCCGGGTGGTGGTGCCTTTCGGCCGGAAGAAATATTATACGGCTATTGTGGTACGGCTGCACGATGCAGAACCGCAGGGGTATGAAGTGAAGGAGATCCTTTCGTTGCTCGACAGCCGTCCCGTGTTGCGACGTCCGCAGTTGCAGTTTTGGGAGTGGATTGCCGACTATTACCTCTGCTCGGTGGGCGATGTGTACAAGGCGGCCCTACCCTCGGGACTGAAACTCGAAAGCGAGACGACGGTGACGTTGAATCCCGATTTTGAAGAGGGGGACGACGACCGTTTGAAGGAGCGGGAGTGGATGTTGCTGGCGGCATTGAGCAAGAAATCGCGCATGACGGTGCAGGAACTCGAAAAGGAGAGCGGTATGCGCAACATCTTGCCTACGCTTCGCCTTTTGCTCGAACGGGAGGCGGTATTCGTGTCGGAACAGATCAAGCCACATTATCGGCCCAAGACCGAGACTTATATCCGACTCACTTTTCATCAAGGCGATGAGGAGGCTTTGCATCGGGCTTTTGAGAAGGTGAAGCAGGCGAAGAAGCAGGAGGTGATGCTCCTTTCGTTCCTTGATTTATCCCTCTTTATGCAAAAAGGCAAACTGCGGGAGGTCTCCCGCAAAAGTCTGCTCGACCGTTCGGGAGTGTCGTCGGCCGTTTTGGGGGCGATGGTCGAGAAGGGGCTGTTCGAACCGTACAAAAAAGAGATAAGCCGGTTTGACTCGGCAATATATTCGGTACGGGAAATCGCCCCGTTGAGCGAACGGCAGCAGACGGCGTACCGACAGATTTTGGACTCGTTCAAAGCGCATGCGGTAACTTTGCTGCACGGAGTGACTTCGAGCGGGAAAACCGAAATTTATACCCACTTGATACAGCGGGTGTTGAACGAAGGGAGGCAGGTCCTCTATTTGGTCCCCGAGATAGCCTTGACGACTCAACTGACCGACCGCTTGCGGAAGATATTCGGCGAGAAACTGATGATTTATCATTCGAAATTTTCGGATAACGAGCGGGTAGAGATTTGGAACTCTTTGCTCGACGACCGTTCTCCCCGCTTGGTTTTGGGTGTACGTTCTTCCATCTTTTTGCCGTTTAGCGATTTGGGACTGGTGATTGTCGATGAGGAACACGAGACTTCCTATAAACAATACGATCCGGCGCCGCGGTATCATGCCCGTAATGCGGCGATTGTATTGGCTTCGATGCACGGGGCGAAAACCTTGTTGGGAACGGCTACGCCGGCAATCGAAACCTATTTCAACGCCAAGAGCGGGAAATATGGGCTGGTGGAGTTGAGAACCCGATTCAACGATGTGGAGTTGCCCGAGATTGTCCCCGTCGATGTACGGGAGATGCGCAGGAAGAACCGCATGCAGGGGAATTTTACGCCCGAACTGCTTAATCGCATGCAGATCGCTTTGGGGAGGGGGGAGCAGATAATCTTGTTCCAGAATCGCCGGGGATTCGCCCCTATGGTCGAGTGCAAACAGTGTGCGTGGATACCCAAGTGCGAGCATTGCGATGTGAGCCTCACCTATCACAAGCGATACAATCAGCTGACCTGCCATTATTGCGGATTCACCTATGAAATCCCGAAAGTGTGCCCGGCGTGTGGTCAACCTACAATCGGCATGATGGGGTTCGGGACAGAGCGCATCGAGGAGGATATTGCCCGGCATTTCCCCGGTGTGGCCGTGTCGCGCATGGATTTGGATACGACGCGTACCCGCAGTTCTTATGAGCAGATTATCGAGGAGTTCTCGCAAGGGAAAAACAAAATCCTTATCGGTACGCAGATGATTACCAAAGGCCTCGACTTCGACCGGGTGAGCGTCGTGGGCATATTGAGTGCCGACCAAATGATGAATTATCCCGATTTCAGGTCGCATGAACGGGCATTCCAGATGATGGAACAGGTCTCGGGAAGAGCGGGGCGGAAAGATAAGAAAGGGGTTGTCGTGTTGCAAACCTCCGAGCCCGGATCGTTGCTTATCCGTCAGGTGATGGCACACGATTACGAAGGTATGTACACCACACAGTTGGCCGAGCGCAAGGCCTTTTCTTATCCACCTTACACCCGGTTGATATATATCTATTTGAAACATCGTGACGAAACGTTGTTGCAGGAGCTTGCCGTGCGTTATACCACGGCGTTGAGGAGTGTGTTCGGCCCTCGCGTGTTGGGCCCCGACAATCCGCCGGTAGCCCGCATACAATCGTTGTATATCAGGAAAGTGATGTTGAAGATAGAACTTCTGGCCTCGATGTCGAAGGTGAAGGAGATTTTGCGGCAAGTCTATGAGTCGATGTTGGGCGACGAACGGTTCAAATCCCTGCAACTCTATTATGACGTCGATCCCTTGTGATGAGTAACAACTATTATCATAATCTATGAAACACAAAATTTTAATAACCCTATTCCTTTTCGTTTCGGCTGGCTTGTTACCGATAAATGCCGAAATGAAGTATGTAGAGGCTTCTCGGCTGACGCTTGTCGGGAAGGCGATGTCCACACCCGAGAATGTGTATCATCGGGTCGATACGGCAAAATATAATGATATGCCGATACCTGTAAAAGACCTGTTTACCTATTCCGCCGGATTGGCCGTTTGTTTCAAAACAAACAGTGCTACGGTGGCCGTTCGTTGGACAACCAAAGGAAAAGAGGTGATGGGGAATATGACACCTATCGCCCATCGGGGGCTCGATTTGTACATGTGTGACGATGGGGCATGGATTCCGGTTGGGGTGGGTACGCCTCGGGCCGGGGAGGTGCGGCACGAGAGTACGCTCGCGCAATGTTTGGCTCCGGGTGAACACAAGTTCTTGTTATATCTCCCGTTGTTTGATGAGATTGTCTCGTTGGAGGTCGGGGTGGAGGACGATGCTTTTATCGAGGCCGAATCGTCGCCGTTCCGCCATACGATACTGATGTATGGATCGAGTATTTTGCATGGGGCTTGTGCCAGTCGTGCGGGTTGGGCTTATCCCGCACGGATGTCGAGGAATACGGGAATTAATTTTGTGAATTTCGGATTAAGCGGGTGCGGTAAAATGGAAGCGACGGTGGCCGATATGCTGAAAGATGTTGAAGCCGACGCTTTTGTTTTGGATTGCATGCCTAACCCTTCACCCGAAGAGATTAGGGAACGTACACAATATTTGGTCAATACGATACGGGAGCATCACCCGAATGCGCCTATTATCATGATAGAGACCTATATGTATGAAAGCGGGTATAGTAACCGGCAGGTACAAGAATTTTGTCGTAATCAAGGGAAGGCTTTTATAGAACAATATGAGTTGTTGAGAGAGCAGGGGGTGGAAGATTTATATCTGATTCGAGACAATCATGCCATAGGTGTTGATCATGAAGGCTCGTCCGACGGGACACACCCAAATGATTTGGGCTTCGACCGTATGGTAAAGCAGTACCAACCTCAGATCTTGGAGATCTTAAAAAAATATGGGATAGAATAGTAGAAATACCGGGAGGGCCCGGACAAATATTTGTCCGGGCCCTCCCGGTTATGGAGAAAAGATTTTTATCGGCGGGACAATGCTCGTTTGATTCCTTCGACCACCAGCGGCTCCATGATTTTGTATCCGTCGAGCGTGGGGTGAACGCCGTCTTTTCCGTAGGCTGCATTCAGACCTTTCTCGTCATCGACGAGCGGGGTATAGAAATCGACGTATTCGATATGGTTTCCCTCGGCGTAGGCTTTTATCTGTTTGTTCAGCTCGATAATCGTGTCGGCCGGTTTTACATCGGGAGCCCAGTTGTAGCGGTTAGCGGGGAGTACCGAACAAAGGACAACCTTTATGTGGTTGGCTTGCGCTAATTCCACCATCGATATGATGTTGTCCATGATCATCTCGATACTCGACGGCCCCGTATTGCCGGCAATATCGTTTGTCCCGGCCAGTATGACCACGGCTTTGGGCGAGAGCCCGATGACGTCTTGCCGGAAACGCAACAGCATTTGCGGCGAGGTTTGCCCGCTGATGCCCCGTCCTATGTAATTATGTTCGGTAAAGAATCCCGGGTCCATAGCCGCCCAATTTTGGGTGATCGAATTTCCCATAAAGACCACCCAGTTTTTTTGTGCGTCGTTGGGATCGTTGCGCCGGGCATTCAAAACGGTTGTATTGTCGTCGCGGTAGCGGTTCAGTTTAGGCCAGTCTTGGGCAGCGCATTCGGGGGTGAAAAGTCCGGCTAAAACCGAGATCGACAAGAGGAGTCTGGTAATTGTTTTCATACAGTTGGGTTTTAGAGGTATTCTCGTTATTGGCAAGACAGGGCTTGTTCGATACCCTTGACCACCAACGGTTCTATGAGTTTATAGCCTTCGAGCGAAGGGTGGGCGGTGTCTATGCGGTAGGCGAGGTTCAACCCTTTCTCGTCATCGACAAGTGCGGTGTAATAGTCGACAAACGGGATATGGTTTGCTTCGGCATAGGCCTTAATTTGCCGGTTCAACTCGATGAGCAGGTCGGCCGGTTTGAGTTCGGGAATCCAATAGAAATGGTTCGAGGGGAGAGTCGAACAAAGGACAACCTTTATGTGGTTGGCTTGTGCTAATTCTACCATCGATATGATGTTGTCCATGATCATCTCGATACTCGACGGCCCTGTATTGCCGGCAATGTCGTTGGCCCCACCCAATATCACTACCGCTTTGGGCGAAAGTTTGATGACGTCTTGCCGGAAACGCAATAGCATTTGCGGGGTCGTCTGTCCGTTGATTCCCCGTCCTATGTAGTTGTTTTGGGTGAAAAAGTCGGGGTCTTTTTCCGTCCAGCCTTGAGTCCCCGAATCCCCCATAAAGACCACCCAGTTTTTTTGAGCGTCGTTGGCATCGTTGCGGCGGGCCTCCAAAAGTGCTTGATTTTCATTGCGATAACGGTTCAAGTCGGGCCAGTCTTGAGCGGCGCAATTCGGAGTGGAAAGCCCGAATAAAAAAATACTCGATAGAAAAAGTTTTATACCTGTTTTCATGGCAATTATAGAGAAAAGAAAAAAGTACACTCCCTGTTGTATAAGGGAGTGTACCGGGTGTAAATAGGAATGGTTTAATAGGCAAAGATAGGATAGTCTTTCATCATGCCGTTGACTTTTTCGCGGACGGCTTTGATGACCGCTTCGCTCTCGGGGTTGGAGAGTACGGTGTCGATCAGTTCGACGATTTCGAGCATCATCTCCTCTTTGGCTCCACGGGTGGTGATAGCCGGGGTTCCTACCCGTATTCCCGATGTCTGGAACGGCGAGCGGCTGTCGAACGGGACCATGTTTTTGTTGACAGTTATATCGGCCTGAACCAATGCTTTTTCGGCCACTTTCCCGGTTAATTCGGGGAACTTGGTGCGAAGGTCGATGAGCATGCAGTGGTTGTCGGTACCGTTGGATATGATTTTGTACCCTTTGTCCATGAAGGCTTTGGCCATGGCGGCGGCATTCTTTTTGACTTGGGTTTGATATTCCACGTATTCGGGTTGCAAGGCTTCGCCGAACGAAACGGCCTTGGCGGCGATCACATGTTCGAGCGGGCCGCCCTGTACACCGGGGAATACGGCTGAGTCGAGCAGTGCCGACATTTTTTTGATTTCGCCTTTGGGCGTCGTTTTGCCCCAAGGGTTATCGAAATCTTTACCCATGAGGATAATACCTCCACGAGGGCCACGCAAGGTTTTGTGAGTCGTCGAGGTGACGATGTGGGCGTATTTCAAGGGGTTTTCCAGCAATCCGGCAGCAATAAGCCCGGCCGGGTGCGCCATATCGACCATGAAGATAGCGCCTATCTCATCGGCGATTTTACGCATGCGGGCGTAGTCCCATTCACGGGAATAGGCCGAGGCTCCACCGATAATCAATTTGGGACGTTCGCGCAGGGCGACCTCTTCCATCATTTCGTAATCGACATATCCGGTATCTTCTTTTACGCTGTATTCGAGAGGTTGGAACATCAGGCCAGAGAAGTTGACGGGGCTTCCGTGCGAGAGGTGGCCGCCGTGCGAGAGGTTCAATCCGAGGAATTTGTCTCCGGGGTTCAGTACAGCCATGAAGACCGCCATGTTGGCTTGTGCTCCCGAGTGAGGTTGTACGTTGGCCCATTCGGCATTAAAAATTTTTTTGATGCGGTCGATTGCTACTTGTTCGCTTTGGTCAACCACTTCGCATCCGCCATAATAACGTTTGCCGGGATAGCCTTCGGCGTATTTATTGGTGAGGCAGGAACCCATGGCTTGCATGACTTGTTCGCTGACAAAGTTTTCAGAGGCAATCAATTCAATTCCTTTACGTTGCCGTTGATTTTCTTTTTCGATAATGTCGAAGATGATGTTGTCTCTTTTCATTTTGTGTAGTGTATTAAAGTTTTTACCATAAATATCCTATTGAAATGCTCAATTCGTTGACGGCGCGGGAGAGTTTCACCTGCCCGGGCTGGGTGCTGTCGAGGTCGATCTTGAACGATTGGTCTTTGGAGTTTTTTATGCAATAGGCATATCGGAAATCGATATACAGGTGCCCTATGGTGGTGCTTAGACCGCCGACTGCATAGAAGGAAAAACTGTTGGGCTTTTCGTCGTACAGCAGGTTGCGCGACGATGTGCTCGTGTTGTTGGATATGCTGCTGGTCTCGTTGCAGATATAGGAGACGCGGGGCCCGACGAACAGGTTCATCAGAAAGGGCCCGTGCTTGGTGATGTTATATCCGTATAGTATGGGTACGTCTATGGCATAGGACGACGAGCTGATTTTGTTCAGACCGTAATCGGGATTGTATAATCGGGTATGCGATTGGTGCATACCCACTTCCAGCTGTATGTAATTCTTCTTGAAATTGTACCGGCCTATGAAAGAGCCGGTCAGGCCTAAACTCGATTCGGAGTCCGATTCGTCGATTTTGTTCCCGTCGAGTGTAAGATGTCTTATATCGACCAAGGGTGCGTTTACCCCCAGCCGAATGCCCCAGTTGAATCGTTTGCTTACGTTCAACTCTTTTACTTGAGCTTGTGTCGCAAGGACAAGCGAGAGCATGACGCAGATGACTGTGGCAAATCTTTTCATGTGGGTTATTTGTTTTTCTTTTGAACCGACCACCCGAATTTCCCGATCTCTTTTCCCATTTCGTAATAATGGCCGTGGGAATAGACCAATAGATTGGCTTTCGCCATGTCGAATGCTCCGGTTTCGGGATTGATATATTTGTCATCGGCCAAAACATTCACCACGTCGGCTATGAACATATCGTGAGACCCCAGACCGATAATTTCCCGCACTTTGCACTCTATGCAGAGGGGTGACTCCTCGATGTATGGAGCTTGCACGATTTGAGCCTTGCGGGGAGTCAGTCCTGTTTTCTCGAATTTGTTGTAGCTTTTGCCCGAGGCTACTCCGCTCCAGTCGGTTTCCCGGGCCATCTCGACGGTGGTGAGGTTGATGACAAACTCCATGTTTTTGCGTATGATTTCGTAGGAGTGCCTTTCCGGCCGAATCGAGACGGAACACATGGGCGGGTTGGTGCAGATTGTACCTACCCAACTCACGGTGAGCATATTATACTCTTCTGGGGTGCTGCCGCAACTGATTAATACGGCCGGCAGGGGGTAAATCATGGTCCCCGGTTTCCAGCTTTGTTTCATTTTCGAGACGGTTAACAGATTTCTATTTCATCTTTGGTTATGGCTCGTTCGCAGTAATGACACTTTACCTGTATATTGGTTTTGTCGATTACATGGAAGATGGTCTCCATCGGTTCGTTATTGGTGATGCATTTGGGGTTCCCGCAGCGAATGATCCCGTGTACGGTATCGGGCAGCGATACTTTGCGTTTTTCGATGACTTGGTAGTCCCGGATAATATTGATTTGTGCGGCGGGGGCTACCAATGCGATTTTGTTCAAATCCTCTTCTTCAAAAAACCGGTCGGCCACTTTGATGATTCCTTTCTTGCCGATTTTCTTACTGGCCAGATTGTTCCCGATGGTGATGCTGTTGGTACACTTTTCGAGTCCCAGAATAGAGACGACCTTGAACAATTGGTTCGAGGGGATATGGTCGATTACAGTTCCGTTTTCGAGAGCTGCTACTTTCAGTTCTTTTTTCTCTTCGTTCATAATTGCCGAAATAGGGGGTTAAACTTCAATTCCTAAGACTTTACAGATAATGGCTTGCCGGGCAAACAATCCGTTTTTCGCTTGTTGGAAATAGTAGGCTTTCGGGTTGCTATCGACATCGTAGGAGATTTCGTTGACCCGGGGGAGCGGGTGGAGAATTCTCAAATTGTCTTTGCTGTTTGCAAGCATGCTGTTGTGAAGCGTATATACGTTTTTGACTTTCTCGTACTCCATGAGGTCGGTGAATCGTTCGCGTTGGACGCGTGTCATGTAGAGAATGTCGGCTTGGTTGATTACCTCTTCGGAAAATTCGGAGTGTTCGAAATAAGGGATATGGTTCTGCTCGCAGAATATTTTATATTCGATGGGCATTTTCAATTCGTCGGGGGCTACGAAATGGAACGTGGGGTTGAAGTGCGACATGGCCATGAGCAGGGAGTGTACCGTGCGTCCATATTTCAAATCGCCCACCATGGTGATATTCAGGTTGGAGAGAGTTCCTTGTGTCTTGTAGATCGAGTAGAGGTCGAGCATGGTTTGCGACGGGTGCTGGTTGGCTCCGTCGCCGGCGTTGATGACAGGGACCGAAGATATTTCGGAAGCATAGCGGGCAGCCCCTTCGAGGTGGTGCCGCATGATGATCAGGTCAACATAGTTGCTTACCATCATGATCGTGTCTTTCAGCGTTTCCCCTTTGGAGGAGCTGGTCGTACTGGCGTCGGAGAAACCTATGATTCTTCCTCCCAACCGGTTGACTGCGGTCTCAAAACTGAGCCGGGTGCGGGTAGAGGGTTCGAAGAATAGAGTTGCGACTACTTTCCCTTCCAATATTTTCCGGTTAGGATTTTGCTCAAATCGGCTTGCTTTCTCGAGAAGATCCAAAATCTCTTCTTTCGAAAAATCGGTAATAGATACTAAACTCTCTCGTTTCATCATCGGTATGATTTGTTTTTGTGGTTACAAATGAGTTGCCAATGAAAAAGCCAACACGACAATGAAAGTCACGTTGGCTTGCCATTCTGTTTTTTTGGAGAGAATATATTCCTTGGCTTTTGTGAAAATGCCGTTGTTGTAATGGATTATATGTCTGTTCCCGCCAATTCATTTCGATAAGCAAAGATAGTAAAAAAAGGCCGAAAGGCAAATGTTTAGGCATAAAAAATATTCTTTATAAATCTGCAATATGCTGTTGAATGAAATATATTTACTACTTTTGTTTTGAAAAATAGGCTTTCATGGAATTGATAGTTTTTTGTCTTGTCGTACAAACATGTAGCAATTGAGATGAAAAAGGATAAAATAGGAAAATCTTTTTGGAATACTTCGCGGATTATACGGTATATGTGGATCGCTTTCGGTGGAATCGTCGTCCTCGCCGTGGTGGCGTTTGCCATGATTGCATGGGGGTGGATCGGATACATGCCTCCGATAGAAGATTTGGAAAACCCGAAAGATAAATTCGCCTCGGAAATTTATTCTTCCGATATGGAGGTGATCGGCCGGTTCTACCAGAGTAAAAGCAACCGGGTGTATGTGCATTACGATGAGATTTCGCCCTATCTGGTCAATGCTCTCATTGCTACGGAGGATATTCGTTTCAAGGACCATTCGGGTATCGACGTGAAAGCTTTGTTCCGGGCATTTATCAAACGGGGGCTCTTGTTCCAGAAAAGCGCCGGCGGGGGCAGTACGATTACACAGCAGTTGGCCAAATTGCTCTATTCGCCCAGTGCCGACAATATTGTGGAGCGTTTGTTCCAAAAGCCGCAGGAATGGGTTATTGCCGTTCAACTTGAACGTTTTTATACCAAGGAGGAAATCGTCAATATGTATCTGAATCATTTCGATTTCCTCAATAATGCGGTGGGTATTCAGTCGGCTGCCTATATCTATTTCCATACGACTCCCGACAAATTGAAAATCGAGGAGGCTGCCACATTGGTGGGAATGTGTAAAAACCCCTCGTATTATAATCCGCGCCGCTTCAACGAGCGTACTCGCGGACGTCGCAATACGGTGTTGAGCCAGATGCATAAGGCCGGATACATCACCAAAGCCGAGCTCGATTCGTTGCAAGCATTGCCTTTGGAACTGAAATATACAAGGGTGGACCATAAAGAGGGGTTGGCACCCTATTTCAGAGAACAGTTGAGGCTGATGATGACGGCGAAAAAACCTGTACGCTCCGATTATCGGGGGTGGGAGGCTCAAAAGTTCGTTGATGATTCCATCGCTTGGGCCACCAATCCGTTGTATGGCTGGTGCGAGAAAAATGTGAAGGCCGACGGTAGTAAATATAATATCTATACCGACGGTTTGAAAATCTATACGACGATCGATTCGCGCATGCAGCGGTATGCCGAGGAAGCCGTTGCAGAACATTTGGCGGGTTATTTACAGCCTCGTTTCTTTGCCGAGAAAAAGGGGCGTAGTTATGCGCCGTTCTCTTGGAGTATTTCTCAATCCGAGCGGGAATCTATCTTGGACCGGGCGATGAAACAGTCCGACCGTTATCGGGCGATGAAGGCGTCGGGGGCCAGCGAAGAGCAGATAAAGAAAGCGTTTGCCACGCCGGTCGAGATGCAAGTCTTTACCTATCAAGGTATGGTCGATACGATTATGACTCCGATGGATTCCATTCGCTATCAGAAATCGTTCTTGCGTACGGGATTTATGTCGATGGACCCGCATACGGGCCATGTGAAAGCCTATGTGGGAGGTCCCGATTTTGAGCATTTCCAATATAATATGGTTTCGGTAGGGCGTCGGCAAATCGGATCGACGGTAAAGCCGTTCCTTTATACATTGGCCATGGAAGAGGGGTTCACCCCGTGCGATATGTTCTTGAACGAGCAACCCACATTGATTACCGAAGATGGGAAACCGTGGTCGCCTCGGAACTCTTCGAAAGCGAGAGTCGGCGAGATGGTTACTTTGCGCTGGGGGTTGGCCAATTCGAACAACTGGATTTCGGCCCGGTTGATGGATAAATTATCCCCTTCGTCATTGGCTCGGTTGATGCATTCGTTCGGAATAAAAAATAAGATAGACGAGGTGATTTCTCTTTGCTTGGGCCCTGTCGAGGTATCGGTCGAGGAGATGGTTACGGCCTATTCGGCCTTTTCCAATAAAGGAGTTCGGGTAGATCCGCTTTATGTGACTCGTATAGAAGATAACTTGGGGAATGTGGTCGCCGAGTTTACGCCGACGATGACCGAAGTATTCAGCGAACAAGCCTATTACCGCATTTTGCCGATGTTGCGTGATGTAATCGATCACGGTACGGGAGGCCGGGTACGCTTCCGGTATGGAATCACAGCCCCGATGGGAGGCAAGACAGGTACGACCAACAACAACTCCGACGGTTGGTTTATGGGCTTTACGCCCGATTTGGTCTCGGGCGTGTGGGTCGGCGGTGAGGACCGCTCCATTCACTTCGACGGTATGGCCGACGGGCAGGGTGCCAGCATGGCATTGCCTATCTATGGACTCTATATGCAGAAGGTGTATGGCGACCCGAGTTTGGGCTACTCACAAGAGAGTAATTTTGAAATTCCCGACGAATATGCCGACCCGTGCAGTGGCGGCTCTTATGTCGAGGAGGTCGTTTCCGCTCCGGTGGAAAGTATAGAGGGAATATTCGATTGAGGTATAGTTGCCGGTCTTCTTTATAAATACAACAGGCCGATAAGGAGTGGTACCGACATATCGACAATGACCCCGTGAAAGATAGCGATGACAATATATTCCTTTCCCAAGGTGCGACTGATAAGGGGCAGTGTGGTGTCGATCGAAGTGGCGCCGGCGGCCGCGATGGGGGCCAGTTTGCCGCAGTAACGTGCCAGTAGCGGGATTGTGAGCAGAGTTATCAGTTCCCGGCTCAGGTTGCAGATGAGGGCGATGGTGCCGATGTCGGCGCCGGCGAGCCCGTTGAGAAGAATGGCCGACAGGCTGTAATACCCGAAGCCACACCCGATGGCTATCGTCTCGCGCAGCGCGAGCGGACAGAAGAGGGCAAACAGCGCACAGGCCGCGATGGTTCCCACGATGGTGGCCAGCGGTACGAGTATGATTTTGAACCGATATTTTTTGATGGGCGACGAGAGCGACGACAGGTCGCAGCCTATTCCTATCCCCACGAGAAACATGAGAGCGTAAAGTATGTAAAGCCCTATCGAATCGTCGTATCGGGGGATTATTTGCAGGCTGGAGAGAGCTACCCCTGCGATGAAACAAAGCAGTATGACGAGGCTGTTTTTCATACAATGGGGCTATTTGTGAGGCTTGAACAGGTAACGGTAAACTACCCACGAGAGGGCTACGCTCCCCGCTGTCGATACGACGGCGATAGTGATTCCCAATGCCCCGAGCCCTCCGAAATGGTGAATGACTTGGGGGTTGTTCCCTACCGAAAGTCCCATGACGAAAAGTAATAGGTAGATAATGTATATGCTGACTTTGGAAGTAATGAGGGGAATGATTCTGAAATGACGCAGGAAGTACCCGATGAGAATACCGGATAGCATGATTAGCAAGACGCAGAACATGGTTGATAAATTCGAGTAGGTTGTTTTACAAGTAGTCGTTTTTCAAGGCGATATTTCTCATGTGTTTGGAGAAGTCTCTTCCTGAGAGATATTTATCGATGCACATGACATGATTCCGGTTATGCAGGTCGCTCCCCAAATAATCGACCATTTGTTTGGAGATGAGCCATTCGGCAACTTCTTTGGCGTGTTTGTTGTAATATCCGGCCAATGACAGGATATTGATTTGAAATTCGCAGCCTTGTTCGTGCAACTCTTTGTAAATCTCCTTCTCTTGGTAATAGTAGGCATATCGTTCGGGGTGGGCCAAGATGGGCGAGTAGCCTTTCATCTGCAAATTGAAGATAAGGCTTTTGATGTCCCAAAACGGTTGCAGGTAGGAGTTCTCGATGAGTATATGGTTCCCCGGCATGGGAATCATTTCGCCTCTTTCCAAGATACCTAAAAAGTTATCGTCCAAGCGATATTCGGCCGAGTAGCATAACGTGAGACCCAGTTCATCGAGGTCGATTTCTTGTCGGAGCTGGGCTTGTGCGGCGTCGATGGTTTGAGGGGTATTTTCAAAAGATGCCTCGGTTACATGGGGCGTTGCCACGATTTTTTTGACACCCCACTCTTTCATTTGATGGATAAGCGATATGGAGTGCGCCACATCGCGGGCGCCGTCGTCGATGCCCGGTAATATATGACAGTGAACTTCTGTTGTATAAGGTAGTTGAGGTCTGTTTGTCCCCCTTTTGAAAAAATTGAACATACCGGAATAACGTAAAGATTCTTATTCATTGTACAAAAGTACTCTTTTTCTTTTGATAATAAGTTAAATAATATTATATTTGTATTCTTAAATCGTGTAATGTGAAAAGAAGTAACACCTATTAAATCAAATTGCTATGTCAAAAAAATTGAAAATTCGAGATCTTACCCTTCGTGACGGGCAACAGTCTTTGTTTGCCACTCGTCTTACCCAAGAACAGATAAATCGTGTTTTACCCTATTATAAAGATGCGGGTTTTTTTGCGATGGAAGTTTGGGGCGGAGCTGTTCCCGATTCGGTCATGCGCTATTTGAACGAGAGTCCGTGGACCCGTCTTAAAACCATTAGCGATGCTATTGGTGGAGTTTCCCATTTGACGGCGCTTTCGAGAGGCCGCAACTTGTTTGGATATGCACCTTATCCCGATTCGGTCCTTGATGGATTCTATCGCGAGGCGGTTGCCAATGGATTGGGGATTATGCGTATATTCGACGCCTTGAACGACTTGAACAATGTAAAATCTTCTGTCGAAAAGATAAATGCCGTCGGGGCCATATCCGATGGCGCCGTATGTTATACGGTCGATCCGCACTATACCATTACGTTTATGGATCGGGTGAAAGCCTTGTTCGGAAAGAAATTGCCGAAACCTATCTTTACCGATGAGTATTTTGTGGAGAAAGCGCTCGGGTTTGAGAAACTGGGTGCCCAAATGGTCACTTTGAAAGATATGGCGGGGCTTGTCAATCCTTCGAGGGTTGCATCGTTGATGCCTAAGTTGAAAAAAGCCTTGAAAGTACCTGTCGATTTCCATACACACTGTACTCCCGGATACGGACTTGCCTCCTCGCTGATGGCCGTGATTCACGGAGTAGATATTTTGGATACCAATATCTGGTATTTTGGTGGAGGTTCGGCCGCTCCGGCAATCGAATTGATCTATATCTTCTGTAAGAAGATGGGTGTGGAAATAGAGGTGAATATGAGTGCCGTGAGCAAGATACGTGCCGAGTTGCTGGGCATCAGACGCGAATTGGCCGCATACGACTTGAAGAAAGATTCGTTCCCCATGGCATTCGATCCTCTCATCGACCAGCTGCCCGAGAACATCGATAAATTGTTCGACAAGGCTATTGAGGCGGCTAAGAAAAATAACGAAGCCGAGTTGCTGGATGCTTGCCATGCAATCGAGGACTACTTCGGTTTCCCCAAACCCAACGAATTGGTGAAAGAGGCCGAAGTCCCCGGCGGAATGTACTCCAATATGGTAGCCCAATTGAAACAACTCAAAGCCGAGCATGTACTCGATGACGCCATGCATTTGATTCCGAAGGTGCGTTCCGATGCCGGATTGGTGCCGTTGGTAACTCCGACCAGCCAAATCGTGGGAAGCCAAGCCGTAACTTGTGCTTTAGATAAGTTGAAAGGGAATCCCGAATACACGACAGTTTCCAACCAGTTCAAAGCTTTGGTGAAAGGCGAGTATGGTAAAACTCCGGTTGCCATTGACCCGAAATTCCGTGAGAAAATCACGGGCAGTCCCATTGAAACTCCCTATGACACCAGCTCTTACAAGGCTCCTGAAAACCCGGTTCTGCCCGAGTATGGCGGTGTGAAATTGGCTGAAAACGAGCAAGAATATTTGTTGCTCGAACTTTTCCCCAATGTCGCTTCGGTTTATCTGAAAAGCGTGCGTGCGGCAGAGTTCGAGGCCAAGAAACCCGTTGTGGAAGAGGTGAAAGAAGAGGAAAAAGAGACGGCCGAAGCCGTAGAGCCTATCACGGGCCCGACCATCGATGCTCCTATGGGTGGTAAAGTTGTCGAAATCAAAGTGAAGGTGGGAGACAAAGTGAAGAAAGACGATGTCATACTGGTTTATGAGGCCATGAAGATGGAGAATGATATTCTTTCGACCATGAACGGAACCGTGAAACGCATTCTTGTCAAAGAGAATGACGTGGTAGGGACAAATGATCCGCTGATTGAGTTTGAATAATTCAAGGAATAGATTCTTTTCCGGTCGGTGTAAATCAAGGCATCGACCGGATTTTTTTATAAAAAGTGGGGCAAAAATTTTTCTAAATAGAAACTTATCCCTACATTTGCAAGCCATTACGAAAAATCACGCTACCAACGTGAGTATATTGATAATAATTTAAAGACGATATAACATGAAAAAAGGAATCCATCCTGATAACTACCGTCCCGTAGTTTTCAAAGACATGTCGAACGAAGAAATCTTTATCACTCGTTCAACCGTAGCAGCCAAAGAGACTATCGAAATAGATGGCGTTACTTATCCTTTGGTAAAACTGGAAATCACCAGCTCTTCGCACCCCTTCTTCACCGGTAAACAAAAATTGGTGGATACCGCAGGTCGTGTGGATAAGTTCATGAGCCGTTACGGAAACCGCAAGAAATAATTCGGATTATACAAAAACAAAGTGCCCCGGTTATGCAATCGGGGCACTTTGTTTTTGTGCCTGTGATTGTCACGTCCGTTTTCTTATGTTTTTGAAACCTTCCCTTCGGGGTATGGAAAAATGTTTATCTTTGCACCAAAACAGCAAACCGATGGAAAAGAAGAAATTCAATATGGCCGACCGACTCCGCAGTTTCAAATATGCGGGTAGGGGTATAGCCCGCTTGATCGGCCGGGAGCATAATGCGTGGATACATTGTGCGGCTGCCGTGTGTGTGGTTATAGCCGGATTTCTCTTTCGTTTGTCGGGGTTGGAGTGGGTCGCTGTCGTTTTGTGCATAGGGGCGGTATTGGCCGCCGAGGGCTTCAATTCGGCCATAGAGGCGCTGTGCGATAGAGTTTCCCCCGAATATGACGAGGCCATCAAGCATGCCAAAGATTTGGCTGCCGGAGCCGTATTGATATTCGCTATTATGTCGGTCGTTGTAGGGCTGTTGATTTTTATTCCCAAAATACTCTCTCTCTTTGCCTAATGATAAGCCGGAAAGTCATACTCCTTGTTTGTTCATTGATGGTTGCTTTGTCTCCCCTTCGGGCGGAGGGATTGAACAAGCGGCAGCAAGCAGTCAAAACATCGGGCGATGTTTTGTTGGTGGCGATGCCTGTGGCTACGGCAGCCACGGTATTGGCGATAAAGGATTGGACGGGGGTTAAGGAAGCTGTTTTTACAGGGGCAACGACTTTGGGAATCACCTATTTGTTGAAATATACCGTTCGTAAAGAGCGTCCCGATCATAGCGACCGGATGTCTTTTCCTTCGGCGCATACCTCTATCTCTTTTGCCAATGCGGCCTTTGTACAGCGGCGATATGGGTGGAAGTGGGGCGCTCCGGCCTATGCCGTTGCAGCCTATGTGGGTTGGAGCCGTACCTATGCCCGTCGGCATGACTGGTGGGACGTGGCCGCGGGTGCGGTCATAGGTGCGGGTAGTGCCTATATCTATACTCGGCCTTTTGCCCGGGAGCATCAGTTGGTTATTTCACCGCTTACCGATGGGAATTCATTTGGAGTCTATGCCTCCATGACTTTTTGAGTCCAAGCCCTTAATCTGCGTGGTCCCGGCTTTTCCCCTCTTTTCGGAGAAACATTTATAGTAAAAAAAGACCCGCAGCACGGCACTTGTCGAGACGTTCCTGCGGGTCGAATATCGTGTATGTCGGGAGGGAAACTTATCCCCCGAAGTTGTCATACATGAGGTTCTCCTCGGGTACACCCAAATCCCACAACATCTTTTCTACGGCTTTCGACATGGGGCCGGGACCGCACATGTAATATTCGATGTCCTCGGGTGCTTCGTGGTCTTTCAGATAGGTGTTATAGATGACTTGATGCACGAATCCCGGTGTGTATTTTACGCCTGCGGCATCGGCGGCAGGGTCGGGACGGTCGAGTGCGAGGTGGAACGAGAAGTTGGGGAATTCCTTTTCCAGTTCCAAGAAGTCGTTCAGGTAGAATACCTCGTTCAAAGCACGGGCTCCGTAGAAGTAGGACATTTTGCGGTCGGTCGTGTGTAGCGTCTTGGTCATGTGCATGATTTGCGAACGCAGGGGTGCCATACCGGCACCACCTCCTATCCACATCATTTCCTGTTTGGAGTCGAAGATGGGGTGGAAATCGCCGTAAGGGCCGCTCATGATTACTTTATCACCGGGTTTCAGCGTAAAGATATATGACGAAGCGATGCCGGGCATGACATCTTGGAATCCCACTTGGGGTTTCGGTTTGAAAGGAGGCGTAGCAATACGCACGGTAAGCATGATGCGGTCGCCTTCGGCCGGATAGTTGGCCATGGAGTAGGCTCGAATGGTAGGTTCGGTATTTTTGCATTTGAGCCCAAACAGCCCGAATTTTTCCCACGACGGCAGATATTCTTCGCCGATGAGGCTCTTGTCTATATCCTTGTCGTAGTCCATCGTATAGGTCGGGATTTTAATCTGTGCATAAGAGCCGGGAATGAAGTTCATGTGTTCGCCGGGAGGCAGAGCCACGATAAACTCTTTGATAAATGTGGCCACGTTTTTGTTCGAAATGACTTCGCATTCCCACTCTTTTACACCCAATACCGACTCGGGCACGACAATCTTCATATCGTTTTTCACTTTGATTTGACAGCCCAGCCGCCAGTGGTTCATTTGTTGTTTACGGGAGAAATGGACTTGTTCGGTCGGCAATATCTCTCCGCCTCCTTCCAATACTTGGCAACGGCATTGGCCGCACGATCCGCCTCCGCCGCAGGCCGAAGGGAGGAATATTTTTTCGTTGGAGAGCGTGCTTAACAAGCTGCTTCCCGTCTCTACCTCGACTTGTTTGTCGTCGTTGATGGTGATGACCGCCTTTCCCGAAGGGACCAAGTATTTTTTGGCAATGAGCAGAACCACCACCAAAAGGAGCGATACCCCCAAGAATAAAACGATACTCGATATAATGGTACTTGTCATGGAATTGATCTCTAATAACATCGTAAGTCTCCTTTCAAAGTTTGATTCCTAAAAAGCTCATGAAGGCGATGCCCATCAGGCCGGTGATGATAAATGTGATACCTATTCCCCGTAATGGAGCCGGTATGTTCGAGTAGCTCAATTTCTCGCGAATGGCCGCTAAACATACTATGGCCAGCAACCAACCGATACCCGACCCTATCCCGTAAACGGTTGCGCTGGCGACCGATTCGAAATTGCGCTGTTGCATGAAGAGCGAGCCGCCTAAAATGGCACAATTCACAGCGATGAGCGGCAGGAAGATACCCAATGATGCGTAAAGCGAAGGGGAGTATTTTTCGACAAACATCTCGACCAGCTGTACCATAGAGGCGATGATGGCGATGAACATAATCAAACTCAGGAAACTCAGGTCGAGTTGAGCATATTCGGGCCCCAGCCATTTTAGCGCCCCTGCTTTCAACACATAGGTTTCCAGCAGGTAGTTTACCGGCAGGGTAATGGCCAATACAAAGGTAACGGCTATGCCCAGCCCGAAGGCGGTTTTTACATTCTTCGATACGGCCAGATAGGAACACATACCGAGGAAGTAGGCAAATATCATATTGTCTATGAAGATAGACTTGACAAACAGATTTAAATTTTCCATATATCCTGTATTTTATCTCTGTTTCTTATTGTTGCAAATCTTTGTTACGCGAGCGGTGTACCCAGATGATGCAGGCCACGGTGATGAGAGCCATGGGCGGAAGTATCATCAGACCGTTGTTCTGGTATCCCCAGTCATACATTTGTTGGGGTATCACTTGGTAGCCGAAAAGGGTACCCGAGCCCAACAACTCTCTGAAAAATGCAACGATGACCAAGATGATGCCGTATCCCAAGCCGTTGCCTATACCGTCGAGGAACGATTCCCATGGCTTGTGGCTCAGCGCGAAAGCTTCGAGGCGTCCCATGAGAATACAGTTGGTGATAATCAATCCTACGAATACCGAGAGTTGTTTGCTCACTTGGTACATGTAGGCTTTGAGTATTTGATCCACGATGATGACCAATGCGGCCACTACGACCAGTTGAACGATGATACGGATACTGTTGGGTATGGTGTTTCGCAGCAGCGAGATGATGACGTTGGCGAAAGCGACTACGGCAGTAACCGATACCGCCATGACGAGTGCCGGCTCGAGTTTGGCCGTGACCGCCAGAGCCGAGCAAATACCCAATATCTGGACGATGACCGGATTGTTTTTGGAGAGCGGCCCTAAAAGTATCTCTTTATTCTTTTTTGACAACATGGTTATATCTGGTTTGAATTAAGCGATTCTAAGAATTTGGCGTAAGGTTTCACGCAAGTTTGCAACATGGTTTGCACTCCTTTGCTGGTGATGGTCCCTCCCGAAACGGCATCGACATAGTCGGCTCCGTTTTGTGGTTTCTGCCCGGCCTTTTCTACCGTGATAGGCGTGAATACACCATCGATGAAAAAGTGCTTGCCTTGAAATTGTTTTTGGAATTGGGGTTTTTCTATCTCGGCACCCAATCCCGGGGTTTCACCTTGGTGGGCAAAATAGGCTCCATATACCGTGTTCCCGTCGTTGTTGACCGAAATGTATCCCCAAATGGGCCCCCACAAGCCACTGCCCGAGAGGGGAATGATATATTTGTGGGCGTTGTCGTTGTCGGTATAGATAAATATGGGCAACGTGCGCTGGGCTTCGGGAAGTTTCAATTGCGCGGCGAGGTCGAGTTGGAACGATTCGCCTTTGACCAATTTCCCCTCGGGATCGACGACATACGAGTCGTCGATACATTTCCCGTATAATTCTTGTGCATTCTCGGGCGTGGATACGATGTTTACCGAGTTGAGAATCTGGCTCATCTTGTCGATAGCGATATTTCTCTCTTGGGCCGGTTTCAGCCCGATTGCCGCAAACGCCAATATAAAGGCAACGACAATGACCATGACCGAGGTGTAGATGAGCGTATATGTATTACCTTGTTTGTTCATAACCGTTTCTATTTTGTCAAGTTTTTGGCTCGTTTGAGTCGGCGGCGGATATTGGCCTCGACTACGAAATAGTCAATGAGCGGAGCAAATGCATTCATGAGCAGAACGGCCAGCATGGCACCTTCGGGGTATCCGCTGTTGAATACCCGGATGAGAATGGCCAGCACGCCGATTAGAAACCCGAAGATGTATTTACCCGTGTTGGTACGTGCGCCGGTCACCGGGTCGGTGGCCATAAACACGGCGGCAAAAGCAAATCCGCCCAAACAGATTTGGCTGAGGGGCGAGAGTTGTGCGGCTGGATAGATGTCGGGGTTGGCAAACCAGTTGCAAATGAGACTCATGACAATACCTCCGGCGAATACCGAGAGCATTACCCGCCAACTGGCAATGCCGGTGAGGAGCAGTATGGCGCCGCCGATGAGAATGGCCAATGTGGAGGTTTCGCCGATAGACCCCGGGATAAGCCCGAAGAACATATCGCTAAGCGAAAGCGGATTGCCCAGCGTGTCGGTGAGTTGGAGGAGTCCGCCGCCTGTATGTGTGGCGGCCTGCCCGAGCGGGGTCGCTCCCGAAAAACCCTCTACGACTGTCCCGGCCCCTAACCCGAAGGTGTCGCCGGTGCGGATAAAGACGCTGTCGCCCGACATCTTTGAGGGATAGGCAAAGAAGAGGAATGCCCGGGTGACCAGCGCGATGTTGAAGATATTCATACCTGTACCGCCGAATACTTCTTTGGCAAAGATGACGGCAAAGGCTGTGGCGACGGCAATCATCCACAGAGGAGTATCTACCGGGACAATCATGGGAATGAGCATGCCCGATACGAGAAATCCTTCTTGTATTTCGTGGTGTCGGATTTGGGCGGCGGTAAATTCGATACCCAGCCCTACGACATAGGCTACCACGATTTTGGGTAGTACTGCCAGAAAACCGAAGAGGAAGATGCTCCAAAACGAAGTTTGAGCCAACTCGCCTATCGACACGTAGTGTTGGTATCCTACGTTGTACATGCCGAACAACAAGGCCGGCAGCAAAGCGACGATGACGACTGTCATGGTGCGTTTCGAGTCGATGCTGTCGTGGATATGTACGCCCGAACGCGAGGTGGTGTTAGGTACGAAAAGGAATGATTCAAACCCTTCGAATACCGATTGAAACATAGACAATTTCCCGCCCGGCTCGAAATGGGGCTTAATCTTGTCTATATAATTCTTTAAAGCTTTCAAGGTCGTGTTATGTTTAAGATTATTATTCGATTAGTTCATCTCTTTCATCAGCCTGTCGAGGCCGTTGCGAACGATTTTCTGCAATTCGAGTTTCGAGGTATCGACAAATTCGCACAATGCGAAATCTTCGGGAGCGATCTCGTAGATGCCCAGACTCTCCATCTTGTCGATGTCGAATGCCAAAATCGCCTTGATCAGGTATTCGGGGTAGATGTCCATAGGGAATACCCGGTCATACTCGTCCGACATGATGATGGCCCGTTCGCCGCCCCTTACCCGGGCGTCGATGGCATATTGTCTCTTTTTGCCCATCAGCCAAGAGAAATAAGAGTGGCTCATGCTGTATTTGTGGGGATTGAGCGAAGCCCAACCCAAAAATTCGTTGCAGTTGTTCCCCTCGGGAATAACGGTTACCTGCGAGTGGACAGCCCCTAAATAGCCGTTGGCTCCGGCATTGGTGCCGGTTAATACATTGCCGCTGATGTAGCGCTGTTCATATTCGGCAGGTTTTACCAAGCCGTGGGTAACCGAAAGCATCGAGGCACCTACGTGCGAACGTACATAATGCGGGGTGTTTATCTCTGAGCCGGTGACGGCGATGATACGTGAAAAGTCAACGGCACTCTTGTCGAATAGCCGTCCGATGAAAAGCAGGTCGAGCGCATTCATCGTCCATACGGTTTCACCTTTGTTTATCGGTGCGATATGGTTGATTTGTACACCGACATTGCCTGCGGGGTGAGGCCCGTCGAATATTACGGCCGTTCCGTTTTTTACCTCGATGGGCTGTTTGGCCGATACGCCTACATAGACTTTCCCGGGGGTGAGCTTCGACAAGGCTTTCAATCCAGTCTCGAAATGCTGCATCTCTTCTTTTAAGACAAAAGAATAGTCGGGGGCTAGCGGAGCCGAGTCGAAGGCTGTGACAAATATGTCGCGCGGAGTCGTGTCGGGGTTGGCCACGATGTCGTAGGGGCGTTGCTTGATGAAGGCGAATGTTCCCGATTTGAGCAGCAAGGCTTTTACCTCGTCGCCATTCATGCTGTCGAGGTCGAGTTTCCCAAACTCTACCGACTGTTGAGTTGAATCGGGCTTAATGGTTATTTTCATGACTTTACGCCTCTCGCCGCGTTCTATGGCTGTAATTTCTCCGCTTATCGGCGATACGATTGTTACGTCAACGTGCGATTTATCGTGCATGATAGGGGTTCCTGCTAAAACTTTGTCGCCCGGTTTGACCGTTATTTTAGGCGTCAAACCCACGAAATCGTCGGGGATAATAGCATATAATTGGCTGTTGGGGACTTCGGATATTCGGGGAGAGGGAATCCCTTGTAGTTGAATATCAAGTCCTTTTTTTATTTTGACTACATGATCCATGATATGTGTAGAAAATGAATTTTGTCACAAAATTACAATTCTTTTCGATTTGCCGATAGCTTCGTAGACTCATTTTTTTTGAAAGATGTAGCCGCGGAGGAATATTCTGCGGTAAATATATTAAATAATGCTTATTAAATAAAAATAAATATTAATTATTAGCTTTGGTCCGTCTGTTTGTATAGCATTCTCTTATCCATAATTATATATGGTATAAAAGAATATAACGGAAAAAGGAATTTTCTTGTGTCGCGAAAACAGTCTCTACTCCTTGTTGTAGCATGGGGTTGCATACGAAAAAAAAAGCGAATTATTTTTTTGTATGGAAATAATGTGCTACATTTGACGCACGAATGCGGAGAAAGAGAAAGGAAAATAGGCAGTAAAGTGCTAAATTTTCAGGAGGCTCTCTCGGCATATAATAAATGAAAAACATATGCGTTTTTATAAAAAGATTTCCCCCTATTACGGTTTCGGGGCGACCGATGCGATATAAAAGCTTGAATACTAGATAAAATAACTAATACAAACACTTAGATTTATTTAATTATGGAAGCTAAAAAAGCTAAAAAAAACAAAGTACGCGGTATTAAAAACGCGTTTATTGTAATTATTATCTGTTTTATCGTTGCTTTGGTAGTATTTACCCAAGTACTTGGTAGTCCTGATAACTTTGAAGGTGGCGATCCTGCAGGAGGACACCCGCTGAACTTGTTGGGTACAATTTATAAAGGTGGATTTATCGTGCCTATTCTTCAAACTTTGTTGTTGACAGTTATCGTTCTTTCGGTAGAACGTTTCATCGCTATGTTGAGTGTAAAAGGTAAAGGTAGTGTCGATAAATTTGTGGCTGCCGTAAAAGTTGCTTTGGAAAAAGGTGACATCGCTGAGGCTCAAGCTCTTTGCGAAAAACAACGTGGTACGGTTGCCAGCGTTATTTCTTCGGCTTTGATCCGTTACGGAGAAGTTGAGAAAGACGAAACGTTGTCAAAAGAACAAAAGATCGAAGCTATCAAAAAACAATTGGAAGAGGCTGCCGCTCTCGAAATGCCTGCCATGCAACAAAACTTGCCTATCGTTGCTACGATGACGACGCTGGGTACGTTGGTCGGACTTCTCGGTACGGTGTTGGGTATGATCAAATCATTCCAAGCTTTGGCAACCGCCGGTGCTCCTGACTCTGTGGCTCTGTCGACCGGTATTTCTGAGGCCCTTGTAAATACCGCCTTCGGTATCGCAACCGGTGCCCTCGCTGTTATCTCTTATAACTATTTCTCTAATAGAATCGATAATGTTACCTACGCTATCGACGAAGTAGGTTTCTGCATTGTTAACACATTCGCTGCTACTCACAAGTAATCGGCATAAAATCGAAAGGACCATTATATGGCTAAAGTAAAAGTAAAAAAGAAGAGTACGCTCATCGATATGACCGCGATGAGTGACGTTACCGTGCTTCTGCTTACTTTCTTCATGCTGACATCGACCTTCGTTCAGAAAGAGCCTGTACAAGTGAGTACCCCCTCTTCGGTATCGGAAATCAAGATTCCAGAGATCAACGTTCTGCAAGTCTTGATCGAGCCGTCCGGGAAAATCTTTATCAGTCTCGACAAACAAGAGGATAGGGTGAATGTGTTGAACGCAATGAGTAGTATGTACGGAGTACCATTTACTCCCGAGCAAATAAATAAGTTCAGATTGGCAAACTCGTTTGGAGTACCTATTAAACAAATGCCGGGCTTTTTGGATTTGAAATCCGATATTCAGGATCAAACCTTGAAAAACTACGGTATTCCGTGTGATAGCACCAATAACGAGTTTAAAGAATGGGTACGTGCTGCACGCCAAGCTAACCGCGACTTGAAGATTGCCATCAAAGCCGACCAAGCTACCCCGTATGACAAGATCAAGACCGTGATGACTTCGTTGCAGGATATTAAGGAAAACCGTTATAATCTGCTTACTTCATTGAAGAGTTTACCCGCAGAAGAACAACAATAACCAAAGTCATGAAAGGAATTGAATTATGGCAGAAGTAGAAGTAAAAGACTCGGGTAAAGGCGGGAAGA
>CALUJQ010000023.1 GCA_944320995.1 uncultured Barnesiella sp.
CGTTTCAGGTTATCATCGTGATTGGCAAGGATCACGCCGTCTTTTGTACATTGCAAGTCCGACTCCAAATAGTCGGCTCCCATTTCACGAGCCCAGCGCCAAGCAGCCTCGGTTTCTTCCGGAGCCCAGAAGGTCGAACCACGGTGAGCCATGACGGCATACTTGGGGACATAGTCGCGGACTTTCGCCATTTCGGGAGAGATTGTGTTCACTTCAATGCGTTTTGCATCGACATTAAAGCTGGTGAAATCTTGGTTCTCACACGAGGCGAGAGCCACCACGGCAACACTGCAAGTGATGCCCAATTTAAACAGGTTCTTTAGCATGGATTAAGTTTTTAGATGGTTATTATTAGAAATAGGTTCACTAAAAAAATAAATTGAGTTTTGCGTTTTTGAGGAGGGTTGTGAACCTTTTGGGTTCACAACCTCTTCTCGATGTTATTCATAGTATTATTTATTTTTTTCCTTGTTGTTCGATGAGGTATTGTTCTTCTTTATAGGTGAAACTTACAAAGAATACCGAGAGGAGACATGCTGCCAAGAGCAGAATAAATGTCCAGTCCCAACCGGCATTTTCGGCTACGTAACCGATCACGATGTTGGCCAAGATGGCGGTTCCGAAGAAGTATCCGAAGAATCCGGTCAACCCGGCCGATGTACCGGCTGCATTTTTCGGAGCCAAATCGAGAGCCTGTACGCCAATCAGCATCACCGGACCGTAGATGAAGAATCCGATAGCGATGAGCGAGAGGGTTACGATTGTATAGTTGTCGGAGAATTGCCAGTAGGTAAAGATAAATACGGCTACGATGAGCATAAAGATGATGGTGGTGATGGCGCGACGGCCTTTGAAGAGTTTGTCGCTCACCCAACCGCAGAACAATGTTCCCGGAATGGCGGCAAATTCGTAGGCAAAGTATGCCCAACCGGCTTCTTTAATATCATAGCCTTGTGCCTCTTTCAAGAAGGTGGGAGCCCAGTCGAGACAGCCGTACCGAACCATATAAACGAAGGCATTGGCAATGGCGATGAACCACAACATTTTGTTGTTAAGTACATATTTGAAGAAAATCTCTTTGGTGGTCAACACCTCTTCTTGTTTTGCACTGTAATTTTTCGGATAGTCGTTGCGATATTTCTCAATCGAGGGCAGACCGCAGGATTGCGGGGTGTCGCGAATCAATACGTAGGCGAAGAGGGCGATGAGGATAGCCACGGCCGACGGGAATACATACGTACCGATCAAAAAGTAGTGAGTCGTGTCGGCTCCATAGAACCAAGAGCCGAACCAGATAGCGCCATAAACAGCCATCGGGCCTACCAATGCGCCGCCTACGTTGTGGGCACAGTTCCAAATGGCCATCTTCGTTCCGCGTTCCTTCACCGAGAACCAGTGAGTCATTACACGTCCGCACGGAGGCCAACCCATTCCGTTGAACCAACCTACGAGGAAGTTGAGTACGGCCATCATAAAGATAGCCCAACCTTTGTTCTCGGGGCCGAAAGCCACGACGGGAACAATCATAAACATCATCGATATGGCTGCAAGGATCAACCCCAACGGCAGGAACACTCGTGCGTTGCTGCGGTCGGATACACTACCCATCAAGAATTTGGAGAGGGCATAGGCGATTGCGTTCATTGACAACACGATACTCAATTCTCCTTTTTCGTAGCCAAACTGAGCCAACTCGGGAATGGCCATGGAAAAATTCTTGCGGACAATGTAATAACCTGCGTAACCGATAAAGATTCCTAAAAATACCTGCCATCTCAGACTCTTATAGCGGGAGTCTATTTGGTCGGCCGGGAGTTCCGGCTTATGGGCAGGAGGTGCCAAAAAGTTCCACATGATAATTAGATTTTAATGTAAGATATAAATAATTATTTGTTTAGGTTTATTGTTTTTTCTACGTCTATATATTCTGCCAAAATGGAAATCGGGTGTTTCACTTTGTAAGGGGTGGACATTTCGATTTGCCATTTGCAGGTCTCGCAGTCGGTGGCTACGAATTGGGGATCGACGGTCTCTATTTGGCGGAAGAGCGAGGCTCCTATGCCTTGTGAGGTCTTGTAGTTCTCTTTCTTGAATCCGTAGGTCCCGCCGATACCGCAGCATTGCGAGTCGAGAACGACTAACTCGACGTTGGGAATGTGCCGCAACAGTTCGATGGAATAGTATCCCCAGCCCAGTTTCTCCATGTGGCAGGGGGTGTGGTAGGCCACTTTTACCGGGGCGGCATCGCGGAATTTGAGTTTTACTTTTCCCGATTCGATGAGCCGGTAGATGAATCGGGTGGCCAGCTCGATAGAGTTGCGCACATCGTCATTCTCTATTTCCAGCAAATGCGGATATTCGTCACGTATGGTAAACGTACAAGTCGATGAGGCGGCTATTACCGGACGTTTCTCTTCGTTTATCGATTTGCGGATAGAGTTGATGTTGATTTTGGCCTGTTTCTTCGCTTGGTTGATCAATCCGTTTGAAATAAGGGCTACACCGCAGCACTTCTCTTTTTCGAGCAGATGTACTCCATATCCGATGGCGTTCAATACTTTTACCAAATCTTTGCCCAATTGCGGGTAGTTGTAGTTGATGTAACAGCCGTGGAAGAAACTGATGTGTTTGGGGAATAAATCTTGTTTGGCCTGTGCCTCTTTTTTGAACCAGCTGACAAACGTTTGACCTGCATATTTGGGGAAGGTGCGGTGCTGGTCTATTTTCAAGACACTGTCCATGACCTTTTTTACCGGTTTCAATGCCACAGTCGTGTTGACGATAGGAGCAAAGGTCGATGACATGGTCCCTACTATATCGGTATTGGCCAAGATCATATCGCGCAACGAAGGCTTGCTCTTGCTGTATTTGATGCGGGCCAGTTGGATAATATCGCCTATGCGCACGTTGGAGGGGCAAGCTACTTCACAACGTTTGCAGTTCAAGCAGTATTTGAGGGCTTCGTCAAAGAATTCTCCTCTTTTCAAGCGTAGGCGTTCGCCGTCGGGACCGGCCTGTTTGGGCCCGGGATAGTTGGGATTTACGGGGACTACCGGGCAATAGACCGTGCAAACGGTGCATTTGATGCACTGTTCGAAATTATTGTCGCTGATATTGTATTGTTGCATATTCATAGTCATGTTCTATTTTTTCAAATGGTCGGCAACGTACAATGCGGTCAGCAGGGAAACTCCGGCGCCGCACCCTTCTTGGAGAGCGTCGAATCCGCTTAAAACGGAGCCGATTGCATATACATTATCTTGAACTTTTCCGTTGATCTTAATTCTGAACTGGTCGTCGGTAGCTACGCCGAAAGTCCGGTATCGTTGTGCCCCGAAAACCGATGCGTTGTACCACGTGTTGCGGTTGGGGTCGAAATCGACGTCGGCTCCGAATACCGGCTCCGTTACGCCGTCCATACTTGCGCATAGTCCATTGCTGAAAAAACTGCCCGAAGCAAGTATGAAATTGTCGGCATACAAGGCTATATCGCCGTGGTTTACCGTATAGACGTTATAGATTTTACCGTCGCCTATTTCGGCATTCACCACGCTATCGCCCAGCATGTAAAAGCCTCCGGCCAGTTCAAATACGCGGCGAAGCCGTTTTTGGGTGCGGATTCCCGCAACCGACGGGGGCATGGTGGGGATAATGTGTACAGGAATATCTAATAGTTGTTTTATCTTTTTGACAGGATCGTTCGAGGACAACCCGAATACGGCCGGCAGAGCCACTGTGTCAAACGACTTGGAGGCCTCTTTGAGTTTGGCGACCAATGCATTCAGCGTATTTTCGTTTTCCAGCACGCGGGCAATGTTTGCCGAACGCATCTCGGTAGGGCTTTGGCGAAGTTTCTCAAATTCGGGAAGCGATACAGATATGATTTTACACTCAGCACCGTTCGTTTCAAAGGCGTCGGCTACGAATTTGGTATTGAAATCGAGAAATCCGGCAATGTTTACCAGCAATATTTTCTTCCCGATAACTTCGTTGGGGGTCTCCAGCGTGGTAAAATCGGTCAGCGTAAGCCATGTAGGCATGGTTGTTCCCATAGGGGTGATGCGATAGGAGTTCCGTTTTGAATCGCCTTGTACCTCGATTCCAGCATCCAACAACAATTGTTTGGCTTCTTGGGTATAAACCGGGAATTTGTCTCCTATTTTGGCATAGGGGTGCTTCTTGTCGAGCAAATGGATCGCTTTTTCGGGGTTGGCCACGGCTGTACCGTCGGGCAATTCGTTCAGCAAATCGAACGAGCCCGAAGAAAAATGCAATGCACTCTGTCCGGCCGAGACGATCGCACATTTAAAACCCCGGTTTTGCAGCCGAATGCCGCAAGCCAATCCGGCCAATCCTCCACCAATAATTACCGTATCGAATTTCATTTCTCTTCCATTTTATTCATTCCACATATCCCGCTGTATACCCATTGGGTATATTCGCTCTCTCTCAAAGCTTCGCCCCAAGCTACGGGGTACATTCCTTTCCATCGTTCGTTCAGGAATTTTGCCAAATCGGCTTTGGCCTGATGGGCACAGTTGTGAGCTTCGCTCAATAGCCCGGCCGCCCGACAGGCGCATAATTCACCTTGGCAAGTTCCCATACCCACCCGGGTGCGGTGACGTAGGTCTTCCATGTTGTGAACGTCGAGTTCTTTCAGTGCATATTGTACTTCGCCTACCGATACATCTTCGCATTCGCATACCAGACTGTTGTCAAACTCGTTGTCCGAAGCTATTTTTGAGGCCATGTCACCGTGTCGGCCTACGGTCGAGCGTTTGATACGGTTCGAAAGATCGTATGTTTTTCCTTTCGGCATCGGTTCTTCTTCGCGGGAGCCCGGGAGTGCCTCTGTCATTGTTACGCACGGCTTGTCGATACCCAGTTTTTTGCAGGCCAAATCGGTTGCCCATTCGGCCATCAAGCGGTAAGTCATCAGTTTCCCTCCGGTTATGGTGGCAAATCCGGGGATTCCGTCGCGTGTTTCGTGGTCGAGCAAGACGATGCCGCGGCTGATGTTGCGCCCCGAAGGGTCGTTGTCGGCGGCTACCAGTGGCCGAACCCCGGCGTATGCCCGCAGGATACGCGTTGTGGCCAAGGCCGGGGCCAGTTTTTGTCCTTCGCGAAGCAGCAGGTCAACCTCTTCCGAGGTCACTCTCATGTTGTCTACTTCGTCGAACCCGACGTGGCTTGATGTGGTACCGATCAAGCAGATGGTGTCGCCGGGGACTAATATATCGGCATCGGCCGGTTTGCGACAGCGGTTGAGTACTATGTTATTTACGCGGTGCCCGAAAATCAACAATGAACCTTTTGCCGGGAACATGCCTATTTTTGCACCGGCCATTTCGGCAATTCTATGCCCCCAGATTCCGGCAGCATTGATGGTCAAAGGAGCATAATATTTGTTGTTCTCTTGAGTTTTGTGATTTACAACGGTCACGCCGATTATGCGACCTTGTTCCTTGATTAGCTCTACAACTTCGTGGTAAACCAATACTTTTGCTCCGTTGGCTTTGGCGTCGATGATGTTGGCCAACGTCAAGCGGAACGGATCAACCGACCCGTCGGGAACTTTCACGGCGCCGATTAACGTGGAATTTACCGAAGGTTCTATTCTGCGAGCTTCGGCCGGATCGATAATTTGCGCGTTGATTCCTGCTGCTTGGCACGATTCAACAAATTTCGATTGAAAATTAATATCGTCTTCGGGAAGCGAGATAAACAGTCCGTCATTCTCTTCTACGCAATGTTTTGCGATTTTTCGAAGAATCATGTTTTCCTTGATACATTCGGTAGCCGATTCTTTGTCGGTCACTGCGTAGCGGGCGCCACTATGTAATAAACCGTGGTTACGACCGGTTGCGCCTGCTGCAAAATCGAATCGTTCGACCAGCAGTACTTTCATGCCGCGTAAAGCACAGTCTCGTGCAGTTCCTGCCCCCGTGATACCGCCACCGATGATAATGACATCGAATTCGTTGTTTTCGCTGTTGCAGTTCTTCATGGTTTTATATTTATATTATTGTAATAAAACCTTTCTGGTTTCATGTCGCAACAAATATATGTAGTTTTTTGATATAAACGAAACTTTTTCGTATTATTTTTGTAATATGAATGAAATATTTTTCAAAACGAAATGCGATAGGCCTATTTTTTAGGAGAATTTATATTATGAAATGTGTGATAGTTCGAAAGAGAAAAGTTGCCAATTCATTTCTTTTAACAGAAAAAAGAAGCTCTATTTATCGGATTTGAAGTAACTTGCACAAAAATAAATACTTCCTACCATGACAAAAGAAGAGCGGCATTCCATCATACTGGACCTGTTGATGCAACATAACTCTATTCTTGTAACCGAGTTGGCAGAGCATTTGAATGTTTCGTCCGTTACGATTCGAAAGGACTTGACCGATTTGGAAAAAGAAAAGAAGTTGTATCGAAATCACGGGAAGGCTATCTTGATCAATCCATATATCAATGATCGAAATGTAAACGAAAAGGAAAAGTTTTATATCGAAGAAAAAAGGCTTATCGGGATACAAGCTGCCAGTATGATTACCAACAAGGATTCGATCTTGATTGCTTCGGGTACGACAATGCATGCGTTGGCAAGATGCATACAGACTACTGATAAGTTGACGGTCATTACGGCATCGCTTCAAGTGGCCAATATCCTGTCGAAAGACAAGAATATCGATATTATCCAGTTGGGCGGTATGCTTCGTCACAGCAGTTTGTCGGTTGTCGGCAAATATGCCGAAGCCGCGCTCTCTGATTTTTCGTGCAGTAAACTCTTTATTGGAGTCGATGGTATCGATTTGGACTTCGGGATTACGACCACCGATATGATGGAAGCCAGTCTTAACAGGGTCATGATGCAGACTGCACAGAAAACCATCGTTCTTGCCGATTCGTCGAAATTCGGGCGGAGGGGGTTTAGCAAAATCTCCGATATGGAAGATATAGACCAAATCATTACCGATTCTAAGGTCCCGCCGGCAACGGCCAAGCGTATCGAAGAGATGGGTATTGTCCTTACGATTGCCGATGACCCTTTTAACCATTGATTGTTTGCGGGATAAGATTCAAACAACCCGTAACGGAGTGCCCGCATTTACAAATTCGATAATCTATACCTTCTAAAATATATTTATGGTAGGAGTACCGGTAGTTTATGTTTTTTTGACTGTACCCCGAAATGATTATCAGATAGAAAGTTGGAGTTTTAGGCAGAATCCCTTTATTTTTGCATAAAGGGAACGTTTCCTTTTTGGGCAAAGAGAGGAGCGAATAGATTAATGATAACCGGGGAATGTTTCCCGGGAAGAATGAAACAAGATTGAGATTATGGCAAAGGATAATAATTTTTCGGGTATGGCACATAACGCGCTGACCGCAGAGACTACAATCGTAGGGAAAATCGTTTCTCAGAAAGATATTCGTATAGACGGGACTTTGGAGGGCCGTTTGGAGTGCCAAGGCAAGGTCATTATCGGGGAGACCGGGCAGGTAATCGGCGATATTGTCGCTGTGAATGCCGAAGTGGTAGGCCGTATAACGGGGAATGTAATGGTGGCCGAGATGCTGGTCCTGAAAGCGACTTCTTCTTTGGAAGGCGACATACAGGCTCGTCGGTTGGCCATAGAGCCGGGAGCCGTATTGAATGGAAAGTGTACGATGTTGCAATCTGCCGAGGAGGGAAGCGATTCTTGAAAGATTGTTATTTCATGCTTGGAGCAGTGAGCAAAAGTGGGGGATAGGGTGTTTGTCCCCGTAGAGAAAAATGTATGGAAAAACGAATAATACCTGTCTTGGAGATGAGTTGTGCCGTGTGTGCGGCGACGGTCGAAAAGACGGTGCGAGAGTTGAGGGGAGTCGGTGAAGCAACTGTAAATTTTTCGGCCAACACCTTACAGGTCGTTTATGACCCTGAAAAAATTTCGTTGAAAGAGATACAATCGGCCGTTCAGGCAGCCGGTTATGATTTGGTTGTTTCGGACGATGCCGAGGCCGATGCGCTCGAAGCCGAGCACCGCCATTATCTCGATTTGAAGCACCGGACTGTCGGTGTTTGGGCGTTTGCCTTTCCAGTCATGGTGTTGTCGATGATTTTTCACACCCCCACGCCGCTCGTGGCATGGGGGTTGATGGTGCTGACGTTACCGGTATTGTATTGGGGCCGCTCGTTTTACCGCTCGGGGTGGAAAGCAATGAAACAAGGGCGGGCCAATATGGATACGCTGGTCATGTTGAGTACCTCCGTATCGTTCCTGTTCAGCTTGTTCAGTACGGTTTATCCACAATTTTGGGTGTCCATGGGGTTGGTCCCTCATATCTATTATGAAGCGGTAGCGATGATTATCGCCTTTGTATTGTCGGGAAAACTTTTGGAAGCGAGAGCAAAGCAGAGTACCTCGGCCTCTATTCGTTCGCTCATGGAGTTGCAGCCTACTACGGCCCGTTTGGTTGACCCGAATGGCGAAGAGCGAGATGTGCCGGTTGCCCTGTTGTGCCCCGGCGACAAAGTCGGTGTGCGACCGGGTGAGAAGATTCCGGTGGACGGGGTCGTACTGGATGGCAGTTCTTATGTAGATGAGAGTATGATGAGCGGCGAATCGGAGGCTCTCTTGAAGCAGCCCGAAGATAAAGTGCTGGCCGGCACATTGAATCAACGTGGGGCATTCTTTTTGCAAGTCGAGGCCTCGGGGTCCGATACGGTACTCTCGCGCATGGTGCGTATGGTGCAGGAGGCACAGGGAAGCAAAGCTCCCGTGCAAGGAGTGGTCGATAAGGTTTCGGCTATCTTCGTGCCGGCAGTTATGGCAATATCGTTACTTACCTTTATTATTTGGATTGCGGTGGCGGGGTGGAGCATGTTTTCTTATGCCTTGTTGTCGGCCGTCTCGGTGTTGGTCATAGCATGCCCGTGTGCCCTCGGATTGGCTACTCCCACGGCCTTGACGGTGGGAATAGGCAAAGGAGCGCAGCAACATATCCTTATAAAAGATGCGTTTGCCTTGGAGAACATGTGCCGGGTGAATGCCGTCGTGCTGGACAAGACAGGGACCTTGACCGAAGGACTCCCGCAAGTAGTCGAAGAGAAGTTGTATCCCGGATTTGAGATTTATGCTCCGGTGTTGTTGGCTGCCGAAATCCGTTCGGAACACCCGTTGGCCTCGTCGCTGGTCGAATATTTACGTCGGAAAGGTTTCGTCTTGACCGATATATCGGCATTCGAAAGCCTTACGGGAAAGGGTGTCGTCTGTGAATCAGGTGGTACCCGGTTTTGGGTCGGGAACAAAGAACTGGCCTATGAGCAGTTGGGCGGAATATCGTTCCCCGATACCTATACGGTCTATTTTGGGAAAGAGGATAGGTTGCTGGCGACTTTTGAAGTGAGAGATGCGTTGAAAGCAACATCGAGAGAAGCTGTCGAATTGTTGAAACGATGCGGGGTCGAGGTATATATGCTTACCGGCGACAAAGAGTCGGCCGCTTCGGAGATTGCACACGCTGCTGGAATCGAGCACTATCGGTGGGGCGTATTGCCCGACGATAAGGAACAGTTTGTCATAGCGTTGCAGCGACAAGGGAAATGCGTGGCTATGGTAGGCGACGGTATCAACGATTCGCAGGCATTGGCTCGTGCCGATGTGAGCGTGGCAATGGGACGGGGTACCGATGTTGCGATGGACGTAGCAATGGTGACGTTGATGAATTCCGATTTGATGTTGTTGTCGAAGGCGATAACCCTTTCGCGAAAAACGGTTCGGATTATTCGGGAGAATCTTTTTTGGGCCTTCGGGTACAATGTGGTGTGTATTCCCGTTGCGGCAGGGGTGCTTTTCCCGATAGGCGTTTTGCTTACTCCCATGTGGGCGAGTGCGGCGATGGCATTCAGTTCGGTTTCGGTAATTCTCAACAGTTTGCGATTGAGATGATATTATCATATAATAATGTATATATAAATAGAAAAACTATAATGATACAGGTAAAGACTTCGGCGAAATGTGCCGGTTGTGTGGCTAAAATAGCCGAGAAGTTGAATGAGTTTTTGACCCCCGATCAGTGGAGTATCGATTTGTCTGTTCCCGAAAGGGTGTTGACGGTAACGGCCGATGTGCCTGCCGATAAGGTAGTCGAGGCTGTGCGTGCGGCCGGCTTCAAGGCCGAGTTATTGTAAAGGTGCGGCACATACCATAACGAACTGGTCGAAGATACGATACCAAAGAGAGTACTCTTTGGCAGCGGGAGTGCGTTTTTCTTGTGCGGTAAATATGCCTTCGTGGTGTAATGAAGGGGGCGCCGAGAGATGCAGATGTGCCCGGAAGTCGATTCCGGCCTCGGGAATAGCTTTGAAAAGAGCCTCTTTGCCCGACCAACAGAGGTGTAGCCACTCGGTATAGGTCGAGGGGGAGGACGAGTGAGCATTCAGTTCTTGGCCGTTGAATACCCGTTCAGCCACTTTCTCCACTTTTGTCCCTATTTGTTCGAGGTCTATCCCTATCGGCAAGAAGGGGTGATAGGCCACGGCAACCCATTGTGCGGTATGGGAGATCGATATGTGGCCGGAGCGGTGAGGCATGTAGGGTTTCCCGTTGTCGGTATATCCGATTTCGGCATCACGGGTTTCTTCCATGCTGTTCAATAGCAGTCGGGTGGCCGCCCGTTCGCAAAATCTTTTGGGCGACAGATTTTGGGCTTCGATAAGTCTCTGTTCGTTTGCGGTAAGCCGGGCGGTGAGTGCGGGTTTGTCCTCCGAGAGTTTCCACAAAGCAATAGATGCTCCGAAAGGGGTCGATATGTATTGGTTGAGAGGCATTTATCGGGCAGGTGTTTCGATGCTTTCGATGAGGTGGGCGATGTCGTTTGAGAGATAGTCGATTACGGGGGCGATAGAGTCGCTTTTCCCCGGTTCGTCGAAGTATAGAGAACCCCTCAGCAAATATCGAGCACTGTCGGTGACGACAAATTGCAGGGGAGTGGCGCTTTCGGCAGAGAGGTCGTAAAGGGTCGCGTAGATTCGTTGCTCGTCATTTTCATAGGAGTTTGCCCGGACAACATCGGGACGGATACTTTGACGGTAAATCAACTCTTTGCTTTCGGCGAGAAGCCGGTCGAGATTTCCCTGCAGGGCATGATAGCTACAATAGAGCGTAGCCCGGTACCGGGGGTATCGTATATTGAGCCATCGTACATCGGTGCCATGTTGCAAGGAGTCGTCGCCAAGCGAGGCTATCGTTCCTTCGGGAATTTCGAATGAGATCAAAGGTAGCAGTAGCTCGCTCCTTTTGTAGGATTCGGGATAGGGGTCGATACGAAAATATCCGTCGGGCAGCGGGGTATATTTTTGACGGCAGGAGTATATCCCGGTTGTCATACCGAAGAGAAGGAGGCATAATATGATTTTGTCAAATCGTATGTGAGCGGGGGAGTCCATAGTACGATCGGTTTATTCGTCCGTTTTCGGATCGATTTTTACTTTGACTTTTCCGATACGCCGTTTGTCCAGTTCGAGGACCAAGAAACTGCATCGCCCGTATTCGATTTGTTCTTTCACCTTCGGGAAATCTTCTTTGATGTCGAGAATCAATCCGGCTAATGTTTCCGCATCTTCGGCTTTGTCGTCAAATTCTGTTTCGTCGAGTCCCGTGATTTTGTAAAAATCGTTCAAGAGTGTTTTCCCTTCGAAGATGTAGGTGTTTTCGTCCAGTTTGACGTAGTTTTTTTCTTCCTCGTCATACTCGTCGCTGATGTCGCCGACGATCTCTTCCAGAATATCTTCCATTGTAACGATACCCGAGGTGCCGCCAAACTCATCGACAACGATGGCCATATGAATTTTTCGGGTGCGGAACTCTTCCAAGAGGTTATCGATCATCTTGGTTTCGGGTACGAAGTAGGGGCGGCGCATGAGTTTGCGCCAGTCGAACGATGCGTCTTGCCCGATGTAGGGAAGCAGGTCTTTGCTGTAAATGATTCCTTTTATGTCGTCTTCGGTGGTGTCGTAGACGGGAAGGCGCGAATATCCCGTCTCGATAATTGTGTCGAGCAGTTGCTTGAAGTCGGTTTTAATCTCGATGTCGGTGATGTCAACCCGGGAAATCATTACCTCTTGAACGGTTTTGCCACCGAATTTGATAATGCCTTCGAGCATCTCTTTCTCGTCATTGGCCTCGACATTGGTCATTTCCAGCGCTTGCGAAAGCTCGTTCATGGAGATATTGGTGCTTTTGCGCGCGATTCGTTTATTGACGATGTGGGTCGAGTTGACCAGAAAGTTGGCCAGCGGGGAGAATATTTTTTCTAAGGTCGATAATCCTTTACAGCTTTTCCTCACCCAGTTGACGGGGTTCTGGTTGGCGTAGAATTTGGGAATGACTTCGCCGAAGAGGAGCAACAGGAATGTCAACAGAATTGTTTGGAAGATAAAATTCAAGGCGTCGCTGTGAAAGTGCAGGATATCCGAAAAGAAAAAGTTGCAAAGGATAACGACAGCTACATTTACTAAATTATTGGATATAAGTATGGTCGCCAAGAGGTGCTCAGGGCGAGAGAGTAATTTTTTGATTAAAGTGTTGTTGGACGATTCGCTTTCGAATTCTTGTAGTTCTTCGGGCGAAAGCGAAAAATAGGCGATTTCGGAAGCTGAAACAAATGCAGAGATACACAAAAACACGGCGGCCAATATAATCGCTAAGATAGCGCCCCCCGAGGGTGCTGTGATTTCTATGGCTGAGTATAATGTCGATAAATACGAATCCGGGTCCAAGAAGTACAGAAATTAGTTAAACAATAGGTATTGCCGATGGAATATCTTTTTTCGGCAGTATGCCCTTCGGCCGATTCCGAAGGAACATACATACCTGTTAATTGCTTGCAAAATTACAACATTATATTAGAACGGCAAATCATCGTCGCTACTATTTTCGACGGGCGGATTGTAACTGGTGTTTGCCGCGGTGGGGGTATTTTGCGGTTGAGCCGGTGTGGAAGCCGTAGCCGATGAACCTTCGCGACGGCTGAGCAGTTCCATATTATCGACGTATATCTCGGTCGTATATCGACGTATTTTGTTTTGGTCTTCCCACGAGCGGGTGCGTATTTTCCCCTCGATGTAGAGTTGTGTGCCTTTGCGCACATACTTTTCGGCAACCTCGGCCAATCCTCTCCAAGCTACGATGTTGTGCCATTCGGTCTTGTCGGGAATCTGCACTCCGTTTTGGGTCGTGTAACCGCGTTCGGTAGTGGCAAGTGTAAAATTGGCTACGCATACGTTGTTTTCTATGTATCTCACATCGGGATCTTTCCCTACGTTCCCTATTAAAATAACTTTATTTACAGACATGGCAGTAATAAGAATTATTGAAAAATTAGATTTCAAATATAGTGAAAGGAGAGGGCAAAGGCAAACGAAAACGGGAATTTCAAGTTTGGCTATGCCGAGCCGCCTCCTATATTCTACAAATATAGTGAAAGGAGAGAGCAGAGGCAAACGAAAACAGGATTTTCAAGTTTGACTATGCCGAGCCGCCTCCTATATTCTACAAATATAGGAATAATTGAAAAGGAAAGCAAAAAGTTTGTGGAAATAAGATGTAAGGCAATTCTTTTTTGGGGGTAAATAAAAAATGGACTCCCTTCTCAGAAGGAAGTCCATGTGTAAGATGACGGGAATATATTTGTTTTTTTATGCGGGACGGATTTCGATTTTGGGCGGCGGTTTCGTCCCGTTTTGTGCAAATAAAGATGTTGAGTGAGAATATTGTCGGAATGAATATTTTGGTTATTGTTTTTCCCTCGACAATGGTTTATCTCTATTTACAGAAATATTCCCGTGCTTACATCCCCTCTAAATAAACTCTTTTTTATCGGTAATATAAACAACTTAATTGTTTCCAAAGGTAAGAGTATAAAAACGACTCGACAAGGGGGCGGTATATCACTTTTTGAATAACAGGCCGATTTTGTAGATAAGAGGCAAAAAATAGAGGTTGACAGGGCTGTTTTTGTATGGGGGAGAAGGCGCTGAAAAAAAATTTTTGTACATTTGCTTTATATGAAAGCAGATATTCGGTGTGATTAAGCAGGATTATCGGGGATCTGTTTCATTACCTTTGCCGGAAATGAGGGAAAAGAGTCATGTGTAGGAGTGGCACGGAGGGTCTCTTTCATGCGCAGGACATTTTAAAAAATAAGTTTTAATACATGGGAAAAATACATTTGGGGAAGTTTTTGTCGATTGTTTTGTTGATTGCTGTTTTAATCGGGGGAGGATGTGCTTCTCGGGAGTCTAATGAGACATCTCTCGATCGAATCAATCGAGCCATAAGAGATTCTCTCCGAACCCGTAATATCCCGTTTATTGAACAGGCGATCCGCCAAGGGAAGTCCGAGGCTCGGGATAGTGACGAGTATTATAATTTTGTCGTGCAGGATATGGTGCGTTATTTTTATACGGCACAGCCCGACTTGATGATGCTCAGTACCGATAGTGTCGTTCGCTATTTGTCCAAGGTCCCGGTGACCGATTTCCGCAATCGGTTGATGTTGAAATGTATGCAGGCGAAGGGACTCTATTATACCCAGTTCGTTTTCGATGCCGACTCGATGCTGTTCTACCAAAAGGAGGCTTGCCGCTATGCCGAAAAGGATTCGGATATCGAGGAACTTTTGTTGTGTTACGCCAATTTGGCCGATGCCTATAAGTTTGCAGGCGATTTGTCGATGAGCGCTATGTCTTACCGTCGGGCTATTGCGCTGGCCGACTCCATTCATACCGACAGAGAAAACTATGTCCCGTTATACAGTGGTTTGGCTGCGACTTATACCACCCTCCGCGATTTCGAACAGAGTGCTTTTTGGTGGGATAAGTGCGGGGAATTGTGGGATTTGATGATGCTTTATGAGCAATTCAATTATTTGAACAGCCGGGGGAACGATTATTATTATCAAGAAGACTATCAACAGGCTTTGAAAACTTTTCTCCAACTCGATGCTTTTTTGCAGGAACATACCGATATGGAATGGGAACGTCATTTCTGCAAGGCCAATTTGTCGGATATATATCTCAAACTTCATGAGCCGGAAAAAGCTCGGTCGTTGATTATCGAGAATTTGGAATATTTTGGGAAGAGCGAGTCTAACGAGATGGTATTGGAACATCTTCATACGCAGCAGATGGAACTTGCCATGCAGGAAAACAATTTTCGTGAGGCCGAAAGGTTGGTCGCCCGGTATCCCGTTACCCCCGAGATGCGTTCGGAGCAGAGTTTGTTACGGTTAGATTTTTTGCAACGTTTTTATGTGGCTAAATCCGATTGGAAGAAGGCATTTGAATATGGGCGAGCGTATGACCACCTGTCCGATTCATTGCGCAGCGAACGGGTGAGAATGAAAACGGCCGAAATAAGAATGCGTTATGAGCGAGATGCTACGGTCTTGAACCAAAATTTGTTGATCCGCGATAAAGAGGTCGAGTTGATGCGTATTTATGCGTTGCTGGCCGGGGTGACCACAATTGTATTGGTTTTGGCATTCTTGTATGTTTACCGGCGCAAGCAGATGAAATTGCGCGAGGAACAGATGTTGCATCGTATTGTTTCCATGAAGATGGAAAATGCGCGCAACCGCATTACGCCCCATTTCATTTATAATGCACTCAATCATGAATTGTTGGCTCGGCAGGAGGGCCGGCCTTCTTCGCTGGGAGTATTGGTTGATATGCTCCGGCAAGGGCAGTCGTTGGCCAGTGTTTTTTGCACGACTCTTCGTGAAGAGTTGAATTTTATCGACTTGTATGTGGCTGTCGAGGGCGAGTCGTTAGGCGGTAATTTCGAATACAAGGTTTCGGTTGCCGAGGGTATCGATTTGAACGAGGTACGTTTACCATCGATGATGGTACAGATATTTGTCGAGAATGCGATTAAACATGGATTGAGATCCTTACCTCGCGAGGCCGGTAAATGGCTGTTCATAAAAGTATTTCATCAAGAGGGCGCTATTCGGATAGAGGTTGTCAATAACGGGCCGCTACCCGTTGTGCAAAGCGGCAAGGATAAATCGCAGACCGGGTTGAGGGTCGTTTCGCAGATTATTCAATTGCTCAATACTCATAACAAACGCCACATGAGTTTTGAGTTAAGCGACTATCATGATGCTGAGGGGGAACAGGGATGCCGTGCGGCGCTGACCATTCCCGATAAATATAACTTTGATATGAATACATGATATGGGAAACACGACAGAGGTTTTAATTATTGATGACGATAATCCGTCTATACTTGTTTTGATCGATCGGTTGAAGGCATTTCCCGGTGTGCGGGTAGTGGCTACCGCATGTAATGGCGAAGAGGGGAGAAGTGTCGTTATGAAATACAGGCCCGAATTGCTGTTTCTCGACATAGAGTTGCCCGATGTTTCGGGACTGGAATTCTTGTCGTCGCTCGACAAAAATATCGATTGGGATATGAAGGTCGTATTTTATACTTCATATGAGAAATATCTGCTGCAAGCCTTGCGGTTACAGGCCTTTGATTTTTTGTTGAAGCCTGTGAATGAGAACGAACTGTCGTTGATTATGAACCGGTTTTATCTATGCCGGGAAGAGGGTGACAGTTCGGTGCGGTTATCGCCGCCGTCGAGCGGGCTACAACCTTCGGTCAAGGCAGTATTGATTACGACCATTACCAATGATAAACTCATTGTTCGGCCGGAGAATATAGGCTATTTCAAATATGATTCGGACCGCAAATTGTGGACGGTAGTCTTGAACAGCTTACAATATTTCATCTTGAAACATCATACAACGGCCGATACGATTTTGAGTTATGCCTCTGAATTCATACAGATACATAAGTCGTATATCATCAATATCAACTATTTGTACCTTATTTCGGAGAACAGTTGTACGCTGCTGCACCCGTTCAATAAAGTTTCTGAACTTAAAATCAGCAAGATGTACAGGAAGAAATTATTAGACAAGTTTTACGATTTGTAAATCTTGCCTAATAATAGGATTATTTGGCCGCTTTTAAACCTCGAACCACAGCCGCGGTAAATCCGGCAGCTTCCATTTCGTTCAACCCTTTGATGGTGATTCCGCCGGGGGTGGTTACTTTGTCTATTTCAACCTCGGGGTGGTTTCCGCTAGCCAGTAATAGCTCAGTCGCTCCTTTTACGGTCTGTTCGACAAGCAGGGCGGCATCCTTGGGGTAGAACCCCATTTCCACGCCTCCCTCGACAGCGGCTCTGATGTATCGCATGGCAAAGGCCGTTCCACAGGAGCAGAGGGCTGTCCCGGCTGTCATGAGGCTCTCCTCGATAAGCAGGCTTTTCCCTACGCTGTCGAATAGCGAGCGAATACAGTCGATTTGCTCGGGTACGGCATTGAACGGGGTAAAAAGCGTCATGCTTTGCCGTACGGCAATAGCTGTGTTGGGGATCGCTCGAAAGATGGCGGGAATCGACTCTCCCGAAGAGAAGAGGCCGGCAAGACGTTCGAGGGTGGCACCGGCTACGACCGAGACGATAATCTGTTTAGGCAGATCGAGAGCTTTGCGTATATCGATAGCCACGCTGTCGAGAACCCACGGTTTGACGGCCAAGATAATGATGTCGGCATCTTTGATTGCCGCTTTGTTGTCGGTTGTGGTGTGAATCGAGGAATTGGCCGCTTTGAGGGCGTTTAGCTTTTCTTCACCCCGATTGCTGACGGTGATGTCCGACGGTGATACAAAAGTGCTTTGTGCAAGTCCGAGGGCCAAGGCTCCACCCATATTGCCCCCGCCTATGATGGCTATTTTCATGAGAGTATGTTTTTAAGTTTGCCGATAAAACAATCGGCTTGTTCTTTGGATAGGGACAAGGGGGGTAACAACCGGATTACGTTTGTCCCCGAAGCTCCGGTGAATACGTGTTGCTCGAATAGCAGTTTGCTGCGTAGCTCTTTCACGGGATAGTCAAATTCGAGACCGATCATCAACCCCTTCCCGCGCACCTCTTTGATTTGAGGCATGGTTTTGAGTTGGGCGATGAGATACTCTCCTACGGTTGCGGCATTCTCGACCAGTTTTTCGTTTTCCATGACATCGAGCACGGCACAAGCGGCTGTACAAGCAAGGTGATTCCCGCCGAATGTGGTCCCTAACATACCGTAAACGGGGGTGAAATCGGGGCTGATGAGGACTCCTCCGATGGGGAATCCGTTGCCCATGCCTTTGGCTACGGTAATTAGGTCGGGGCGAATCCCGGCGTGTTGGTGTGCAAAAAATTTACCGGTGCGGCCGTAGCCCGATTGTACTTCGTCGAGAATGAGTACCACCCCGTTTTGGGTACACAGTTCCCGCAACCCTTTGAGAAATTGAGTGTCGGGAATCTGGATACCGCCTACGCCTTGTATCCCTTCGATAATCACGGCGCAGACATCGCCGGCCGCCATCTCGGTTTTCACCCGTTCGAGATCGTTGAGCGGAAGGAACGCCACTTCGAATGTGTCGTTGATTGGAGCGACAATCTTGGGGTTGTCGGTTACCTTTACGGCAGCCGAGGTACGGCCATGAAACGATTTGGAGAAGGCGATTACTTTTTTCTTCCCGGTGTGGAACGAGGCCAGTTTCAAGGCATTTTCGTTGGCCTCGGCTCCCGAGTTGATGAGGAAGAGCGTATAATCGTCGTATCCCGACAGTCGGCCCAACTTGTCGGCCAATTGTTGTTGAAGGCTGTTGATGACCGAGTTGGAATAAAAGATAAGTTTTTGAGCCTGCTCGGTAATCTTGTTCACATAATAGGGGTGAGAATGGCCGATGGAGATTACGGCGTGCCCCCCGTAGAGGTCGAGGTATTCGGTTCCCTGCGTATCGTATGTGTAGCACCCTTTGCCGGCGGTTATCTCGATATTGAATAGCGGATATACATCGAATAGTTTCATGATTTTTTTTCAATTAAAAAGCCGAAGGTTTGAGCTGCAACCCCACCCGTTCGTGTAGCCCGAACAGGAGGTTCATGTTATGCACGGCTTGTCCAGAGGCTCCTTTGAGCAGGTTGTCGATGACCGAAACGATGAGCAACTTCTCTTCGTGTTTTTCGAGATACAAAAGACACTTGTTGGTGTTGACAACCTGTTTCAAGTCGGGCATCTTGTCGGTAAGGAATGTAAAGTTATGGTCGTCGTAATAGGAGTTGTACAAGTCTTTCAACAACTCAATCTCGACGGGACAGTCGAGGTAGAGCGAAGCGAAAATACCCCGGGAGAAGTTCCCTCTGACCGGAATGAAATTGATGGGAGCCGAGAAACTGTTTTGCAGTTTGGAGAGGCTTTGCCGTATTTCGGCCAGATGTTGATGGGTGAAAGGTTTGTAGATGGAAATATTGTCGTTGCGCCAACTGAAATGGGAGGTGGGCGACGGTTTTTGCCCCGCGCCGGTCGATCCGGTAATGGCGTGAACGTGTATCTCGCTGTTGAGCAACAAGTTTTTTGCCAAGGGGAGCAAGGCCAACTGAATGGCTGTGGCGAAACAGCCGGGATTGGCCACCCGTTTGGAGCGAATGATATATTTCCTGTTCAACTCGGGCAGACCGTATATGAAGTCGTTCCCGGGCGCATCGAGCCGATAATCGGTCGATAGGTCGATGATGCGCAACTCCTCGGGGAGATTGTGACTTTCCATAAATTTACGGGTGTCGCCGTGTGCCGTGCAGAAGAAAAGCAGGTCGATTTCGTCGAAGGGCATTTTGTCGGTGAACCGCAGGTCGGTCTCGCCGTACAGTCCGGTGTGAACGTCGGTCACTTTATTGCCTGCATTACTTTCGCTGTGAATGAAAACGATCTCGACATCGGGGTGGTTGATTAATAATCTGATCAATTCGCCGGCGGTGTATCCGGCGCCTCCGATGATACCTACTTTTATCATAATTACGGGTTTAAATAATTTTTTGTGGGCTCTAATCTACGATTTATTTTTTGTTTTTATTTTGTATGGAATAGAAAATTTTCATTTGGTTGCCCAAAATTTTGGTAAATCCTTTCACGTCGTCGGCACTCCATGCCTTGTTCACTTCGCCGTATTCGCCAAAGTCCGATTTCATTAAATCATAGTCGCTTTCGATACCTACCAATACGTAGCGATAGGGGTGCAATTCGATGATTACCCGACCGGTTACGTTTTGTTGCGAACTGTCGAGGAAGGCTTCGATGTCGCGCATGACCGGTTCGAGGTATTGCGCTTCGTGCAGGAACATACCGTACCATGTACCCACTTGGTCTTTCCAATATTGTTGCCATTTGGTGAGGGTATGTTTTTCAAGCATCTTGTGGGCAGCGATAATGAGCATGGGAGCTGCGGCTTCGAATCCTACCCGGCCTTTAATGCCGATAATCGTATCGCCGATGTGCATGTCACGACCGATGGCATAGGGGGCGGCGATGGCTTCGAGGTCTTGTATGGCGGTGACTTTGTTGTCGTAGGCCGTACCGTTGATACCGGCGATTTCGCCGTTGACGAAATCAATCGTGATCGTTTGGCTTTGGGTTGCGGTCATTTGTGAAGGATAGGCGGCCTCGGGCAAGGTCTGGTTGCTTTTCAAGGTCTCTTTCCCGCCGATGCTTGTCCCCCAAAGGCCTTTGTTGATAGAGTATTCCATTTTTTTGAAATCGGCGGTGTAGCCGTGCTTTTTCAGATACTCTATTTCATATTCCCGGGTAAGGGTCATGTCGCGGGTAGGGGTGATGATGCCGATCTCGGGAGCCAGTATTTGGAATGTGAGGTCGAAACGCACTTGGTCATTCCCGGCGCCGGTGCTGCCGTGAGCCACATAGTCGGCTCCTATCTCTTTGGCATAATTAATAATGGCGATGGCTTGGAAAATCCGTTCGGAACTTACCGAGATAGGGTAGGTGCCGTTTCGGAGTATGTTCCCGAAAACCATGTATTTGATACTCTTTTGGTAATATTCTTGTGTAATATCGAGCGAAGCGTGTTTTACAGCGCCCAGTTTATAGGCTCGTTCTTCGATCGATTTCAGTTCTTCTTGGTTGAACCCTCCGGTATTGGCAATGGCGGTATATACATCGTATCCGCATTCCTCCGACAGATATTTAACGCAAAAGGAGGTATCCAATCCTCCGCTAAAAGCCAATACTACTTTCTTTTTAGCCATGATATTTTATTATTTGTGTTCGTGATTATCGTTGTTTTCGTGTTCGTGCGGGTCGTAGAGCATTCCCGTGCAGAGGCACATACGTCGGTTGTTCCGTTGCAGTATGTCGAAGTTTACGCAACTTTCGCACCCTTTCCAGAAGGCGGGGTCGTCGGTTAACGAAGCGAAAGCGACAGGGCGGTATCCCAGCTCGTTGTTTATTTTCATGACCGCTTCGCCGGTAGTCAATCCGAATATTTTGGCTTCGGGGAATCGCTCTCTCGACAACTCGAAGGCTTTTCGTTTGATCCGTTTGGCCAATCCGTGTCCGCGATAAGTATCGACTACGATTAGTCCCGAGTTGGCGACGAATTGCTTGTTGCTCCAACTCTCGATATAGCAAAATCCTGCAAATTTGTCGCCGTCCAAAGCGATGATCGCTTTCCTTTCGAGCATCTTTTGTTTTACATATTCGGGGGAACGTTTGGCGATTCCGGTTCCTCTTATCTTAGCGGCTCTCTCGATGGTATCGAGGATAGTGTCGACGTATCCGATATGACGTTCGTCGGCTACGATTACTTGTATTTCTTCCATGATGTGAGATTCTTTTTTCCCTTTGAAAGATTGTATATTGTGATAAAAAATCAATTGTGCAACTCGGGCATGAATGGCGAAAGGGCCAACATGGCTTGTTGGTGGTTTATGTTTTCTTGGAGAATTACCAATACCGTATCGTCTCCGGCAATAGTCCCCAGTATTTCGGGTGGGGTGTTGCTGTCGATGTCGTAAGCGAGGCTACCGGCGTATCCCGGGCGAGTCTTGATTACGGCCAGATTGCCCGAGAAGTTGATTGAGATAAATCCTCCGGGTATTTGTCGTTGAGGATTTTCGCTCATCTTCTCTTGCATGAGTTTACCCACACTGCCAATCTCGGGCATAATGTAGACGTATGACCCGTCGCTGCCGGGAACTTTGGCGATTCGCAGCTGCTTCAAGTCCCGCGATAGGGTAGCTTGTGTTAAATCGAATCCTTGTTCGTGCAACTTTTGCAATATCTCATCTTGGCTTTTGACTCTCGAATGGATAATAATTTCCCGGATAGACTGTAAGCGGGCTGCTTTATTTTTCATGTGCGTGTCATGTTTGAATAATTATGCGGCAAATATAAGATAAAATTAGGTGTGTTGAAATAAATTTTGTATATTTTTTACAATATGGGGCTATTTTTAAATTTAATATGTATGTGTATGCAAAATTAATTAGACAAAAAAAGGAAGGGATTTCCCTTCCTTATTATGATGGCGCATCGATGGATATACCGCATTTATAAGTTTAAGATCGATGATAATTCTGTGGTGTGGCGTGCTGAGTTGTCGGTCATGCAGGGAACAACCGTAGCATAACCTTGATCCAGCCAATATTCGTCGGTGTCGGTTGCCTCGGGTTCGTTGTTTTTGAACGTGCCGGTAAGCCAGTAATATTCTTGTCCGTGCGGGTCTATGCGGCGGTCATACTCTTCGGTCCAATAACCTTGTGCCGCACGGCATAATTTCACGCCATTGAGCCGGGGTATATTGGGTATGTTGATATTCAATCCGATACCTTGCGGCCAATTGGGAGCGGCCAATGCTTTTTGGCAAATGGTCGTGACGAGTTCTTTACAAGGAGAAAAATCGGCATCGGCTTTGTGGCTGCAAAGGGAAAAGCCGATAGAGGGGATATGCAGCAGAGCTCCTTCGAGTACGGCCCCCATAGTCCCCGAATAGATGACACTGACTCCCGAGTTGGAGCCGTGGTTGATTCCCGAAACGATTAAATCGGGGAGCTGGTCGAGCAGGATATTCATCGACAACTTGATGCAATCGACCGGAGTGCCGTTGGTACGAATCAGCCAGAACCCCTCCTGCCGTTCGAGTAATTTCATGCGGAGAGGGGTCGTGACCGTAATAGCCGAACTTTGTCCCGAGCGGGGCCCGTCGGGAGCAACGACAAGTATGTCGCCCAATGGCCTCAGAAATTCGGCGACTTCACGAATCCCTTTTGCTTGAATACCGTCGTCGTTGGTGATGAGAATAAGCGGCCTGTGAGAACGTATTATTTTTTCCATAAGGGAATAAACAGATTTGAATTGTACAAAGATAGCGATGAAAACCAAGAATCCGTCATATTTTAACGGATAATATGGAGCTTTAAAATAGGTAAAGCCTGAGCTTCGACTGATAGGAATGTGATAAAAAAAGTGTATCTTTACGCAGAAAATAGAAGGGTGACGCAGTTGGTTTATTAACAAAAGAGGTCACTTATCAACAATTAACCTATTTTCGGGCTGCCGGGATAACGGAATATAAATTAAAAGGTATTCCTTTGTGAAGAAAAAATAACAGTATGGGTAAGATTATCGCTATTGCAAATCAAAAAGGAGGTGTCGGGAAAACGACTACCTCCATAAATTTAGCCACATCTCTGGCCGTTCTGGATAAAAAGGTGCTCCTCCTTGATGCCGACCCGCAAGCAAATGCTTCATCGGGGTTGGGGATAGACCCTCAACAGGTAAAGTCGTCTATCTATGAATGTTTGGTAGGGCAGGCTTCGATAAAAGATTCGGTGGTAGGAACTTGTGTAGAGGGATTGAATTTAGTCGCTTCGCACATCGATTTAGTCGGAGCCGAACTGGAACTGATGAATTTGACAAATCGGGAACGGGTGCTCTCCCGGGCTTTGAATGAGGTACGAGCCGACTATGATTATATCTTGATCGATTGCTCTCCCTCGTTGGGATTGATTACGGTCAATGCCCTCACGGCTGCCGATTCGGTGATCATACCGGTGCAGGCCGAGTATTTTGCGTTGGAAGGAATCAGCAAGTTGCTGAATACGATAAAAATTATTAAATCGAAGTTGAATCCAAAACTCGAAATCGAAGGTTTCTTGTTGACAATGTACGACTCACGGTTGAGACTGGCCAACCAGATTTATGAGGAGTTGAAGGGCCATTTCGGCAGTTTGGTGTTCAACACGGTTATCCAGCGGAATATCCGGTTGAGCGAAGCTCCCAGCCACGGGCTTCCGGCCTTGTTGTACGACTGCGAGTCGAGGGGAAGTGTCAATCACATGGAACTGGCCAAAGAGTTGATAAAGAAAAACAGATAGTAGCTAAAATCGATAAAAATTATGGCAACGCCTAAGAGAAGTGCATTGGGTAGAGGACTGGACGCATTGATTTCGATGGATAACATTGAGACGAGCGGTACATCGTCTATCCATGAAATAGAGTTATCCAAGATAGTCCCCAATCCCGACCAGCCTCGTAGGGAGTTCGACCCCGAAGCACTTGAAGAGTTAGCCGCTTCAATTCGGGAATTGGGCATCATACAACCGATTTCGTTGAGGCAAGTTGCCGGGGGGGATTACCAGATTATCGCCGGTGAGCGACGGTACCGGGCTGCCCAGATGGCCGGATTGGAGACAATCCCGGCGTATGTGCGGACTGCCGAAGACGAAACGCTCATGGAGATGGCCCTTATCGAAAATATCCAGCGAGAGGATTTAAATTCGATAGAAATTGCATTGGCGTTCCAAAAATTGATAGAACTTTACCAACTTACCCAAGAGAAGTTGAGCGAACGGGTGGGGAAAAAGCGTACGACAATTGCCAACTATTTGCGTTTGCTGAAACTGCCCGCCGAGGTGCAGATAGGCTTGCGCGACAAACGTATCGATATGGGGCATGCCCGGGCTTTGCTCTCGGTTCCCGATCCCGCTTTGCAATTGGAATTGTATGAGCGCATTCTTGCCGACGGGTTAAGCGTGCGCAATGTCGAGGAGCTGGCCAAAACCTTGTCGGCCGGGGGAGAACGTGCCCGTAAAAAGGCACAGAAAAAGGTCATGATGCGACAGGAATATAATGTGCTGAAATCACATTTGTCCGATTTTTTCCAAGCCAAAGTGCAGTTTACTTGTGACGAGAAAGGTAAAGGGAAAATATCTATCCCGTTTAAAAACGAGGAGGATTTGGAACGGATTATCGGGTTGTTCGATAAATTGAAATAAGACGTTGAGAGTATCGGGAAAAATGGGCTGGGGAAAACTTGCGGTTATAGCGGTTATAACTGTATTGTCGTCGGTATCGGTGTTTGGAGCGAAACCCGAGACCTTGCACACCATTACCGATAAAACTTTTCGTCGAGCCGATACCCCTCGGCCAAAGGACGAAAAGCAAGAACCGACCGATACGGTTATGATTGGCCAAAAGGTACAAATTGCCGATTCTGTCTCGGTAATTGCCGGTGACAGCATAGGCGCATTGTTGCAAGATACGGTCCCGGTGCTGATAACCGATTCGCTCGGCCCTTTGTTGTTGACCGACTCGTTGGAGGTAAAACCGGTGCGAAAATCGTGGAGGACTTCCTCGTTCAATCCCGACCCGATGAGAGCGGTGTGGTTATCGGCGTTGTTCCCGGGATTGGGGCAGATTTATAACCGCCGCTATTGGAAATTGCCAATTGTTGTGGGCGGGTATGTAGGTCTGTTTTATGCTACGACGTGGAACAGCAACATGCTCTCGGACTATCAGCGCGCCTATCTCGACATTATGGACAGCGACCCGACGACGAACAGCTACATGGATTTTTTTGCTTCGTCGTACCGGGAAGAGGATATAGACAAGACATGGCTCACCAATGTGTTGAAGCAACGTAAGGATTATTACAGGCAGTACCGTGATTTGTGCATCATCTGCATGATAGGGCTTTATGCGGTTTGTATGATCGATGCTTATGTAGATGCCCAGTTATATCATTTCGATATAAGCCCCGATCTGTCGATGCAGTGGCAGCCGGCCATAATCCCTACGGGACGCTCTGCGTTGCCGGCGGTGGGGTTGCAATGTGCGATAACGTTTTAATAAAAGATTAGAGGGTATGAAGAGGATTTTGTTTGTTTTGGGAGGATTGATGTTTGCTTGGTGCGGTTTTGCCCAAGAGGCAGATTTCGGAGAGGAGTACATCGAAGCCGATACGGTCGAACCCCTTTTGGCCGACACGGCAGAGGTTATTTTACCCGATACGATCGATAATGCCGTCGTCTATCTCGAAAGCATGGAGGCCGATTTGAACGACCTTTTGACAAACTGGTATATGCCGCAGTATGCCGTGGTCGATGCCTCTTGTTTGGAAAACAGCGTGAATATAGATTATCCCGATTCGGTATATATGCGCAAACTGTCGCAATTACCCACGGCTATCGAGATGCCCTACAACAGCGTGGTACGTCGCTACATAGATATGTATGTGCAGAAACGGCGGACTTTGGTGGAGAATCTCTTGGGATTGAGTTCCTATTACATGCCTATTTTTGAAGCTGCGCTCGAGCGGGAAGGTTTACCGTTGGAGTTGAAGTATCTGCCCATTATCGAGTCGGCATTGCGCCCCGATGCGACTTCGCGGGCCGGAGCCGCCGGGCTGTGGCAGTTCATGGTCCGGACCGGCAAAAGTATGGGGCTTGAAGTAAACAGTCTTGTCGATGAACGCAGAGATCCGATAAAATCTTCGGCTATGGCCGCCCGCTATCTGAAAGACCTGTATGGAATCTATCACGATTGGGCATTGGCCATTGCTTCGTACAACTGTGGCCCCGGGAATGTAAGCAAGGCGATACGTCGCTCGGGCGGTAAAACCGACTATTGGGAAATCTATCCCTATCTGCCTCGTGAGACTCGGGGATATGTACCTGCCTTTATCGCCGTTAACTATGTCATGAATTATTATGGCGACCATAATATCTGCCCGGTGTTGACCCGCCGTCCGCTTCTCACCGATACGGTACAGGTTACCCGCCGGCTTCACTTGAAACAAGTCTCCGATGTGTTGCAGATTCCGATTGACGAAATCCGCAGCCTCAATCCGCAATATCGTCGCGACATCATACCGGGCAACATTCGGCCGTATGCGCTCATCTTACCCTCTCAACAAGTCTATGCCTTTATCGAGGCAGAAGAGGCGATTTTTGCCCACGATGCCGAGTTGTATGCCCAAAGGCTTTCGGTAGAGCCGGCCGGAATCGATCCCGGAACGATGGTTTATCATCGGGTGCGCAAAGGGGAGACGCTGTCGAGAATCGCACAGAAGTATGGGGTCTCGGTGAGCAATTTGTGCGCATGGAACAATATAAAGAGGAGTTCTTGCCTGCGTATCGGTCAACGATTGGCTGTGAGCAGTAAAGGCGCAGTGGGCAAGACTCGTACGTCCTCGTCCTCAGCATCAGCCTCGGTGAAGGCCTCGGGCAAGTATCATACGGTACGTAAGGGCGAGAGCCTGTGGACGATTTCTCAAAAATACAAAGGGGTTTCGGCCGAGGAGATCAAGCAGTTGAACAACTTGAAGGGAAATGATATTCGTCCGGGACAACGGTTGAAGATCCCGACCGCATGATTTGGGCCTTTCGTACCCTTTAATTTCCGTCGAAGGGGGAGTCGTCGATCTCCTCCAAATCGAGAATCGCATCTAAAATCATGCTTTTGTCAATTTGTGCGAAATAGATGCGTCGCGCACCGATGTATCGCTGTGCATAGTATGTTTCGTAATTCCAGTCCTCGCGTATTCCTTGTGAGGTAGAGGCGTGGATAAAACGGAATTGCCCGTCGGGATAGACTTCGGTGACCAATCCTACATGCCCTACGGATTTTTGTCGGCTGTTCCGTCCTTTGAAAAAGACCAAATCGCCCCGGCGTATTTTTTCTTCCGGGATAGAAATCCCTTGTAGGTATTGAGAGGCCGAGTTGGCGTTGAGCGGGTAGGAAAAGTGGTTGAATACATATTGCATGAATCCCGAACAGTCGAATCGGTTAGGACCTTTCCCTCCCCGTCGATAGGGCGTGCCGATATATTTGCGGGCATACCCGATGAGGCTGTCGATTTGTTGGTCGATAAAGGTGTGGGGTAGCGGTAGGGAAATGGAAATTTTCTCATGTGTCGTGTCGGCGACAACGGTGTCGGCAGATAGGGCTGTTGGCGTTCTCTTTTTCTCGGCTTTTGTCGGAGATATGCTTATGACACATAACAAGGCAATAGCGATAAATCTGTATAAAATCATATAATCCCTCTTTTTTGTTTTTGTTTTTGGACTGTCTTTTCGGCCGATTCCGCTTTTTAAAAAGCCTCCCGGTATTTCCCGTCGGAGCTGTCGTCGATGATACTCAGGTAACTGGCGTATCTCGATTCGCTTATTTCGTGATTTTCGAGCGCCTTCAAAACGGCGCAACCGGGTTCGTGCCGGTGGGTACAGTCGCCGAATTTGCATTGTTGGGCGATTCGGAATATCTCGGGGAAGAAGTGGGCAACCTCTTTGGGGTCGAAATCGATAGTCCCGAATCCTTTAATACCCGGGGTGTCGATGATATATCCGCCTTGTGGCAGTAGGTACATTTCGGAAAATGTGGTAGTGTGCATCCCCTTGTGGTGCGAGGCCGATACGGCCCCTGTTTTTACATGGGCATCGGGTAGGATGCGATTGATGATTGTCGATTTCCCTACACCCGAGTTCCCCGACAATAAGGTAATCTTCCCTTGAATGGCAGCGTCGATTACGTCGAATCCTTCGCCGGTAGTTGCCGATACGCAACAGCACTCGTACCCGATAGAGCGGTAGAGGTACCCGAGAGCTTCGGCATACTCTTTATCCTCTTCGGTGAACGTATCGCATTTGTTGATGACAAGAATCACCGGGATACGGTAGGCCTCGGCGGTGGCCAAAAAACGGTCGATGAAAGTCGTCGAGGTCATGGGGGTGTTGATGGTCACGATCAACAAGGCTTGGTCTATATTGGCGGCGATGATGTGCGACTCTTTCGACAGATTGGAGGCTCGCCTGATAATATAGTTTTTCCGGTCGTGTATGCGGGTGATGAACGCTGTATGGTCGGGATTCAGTTCTATCTCCACGTTATCGCCTACGGCTATGGGATTGGTGCTTCGTATCCCTTTCAAGCGGAAATTTCCCTTGATTTTACAACGTATCGTTTCGCCCGATTCGGTGCAGACGATATACCAGCTACCCGTGTTTTTTGTTACGATTCCTTCCACGATGTCTGTCGTTTTGGAGGCAAAAGTAACAGAAAGTTTTGAAACCGGGATAAAAAGAGAGAGGCTTTCTGAAAAAGAAAGCCTCTCGAATGGTTGTAGGACAAGCGATTATACCGTGAGAATTTCTTTCTCTTTCTCGGCAAATATTTCGTCGATTTTCTTCATGTATTTGTCGTGCAACTTTTGTACGGCGGCTTCGCCATCTTTGGCAATATCTTCCGACATGCCCTCTTTTTGGGCTTTTTTCAATCCGTCGATGACATCGCGGCGAGCGTTGCGTATGCTCACTTTGGCATTTTCGGCCTCTTGTTTCGATTGTTTAACGAGGGCTTTACGGCGTTCCTCGGTCAACGGGGGGATAGCGAGTCTTATGATTTCGCCGTTGTTCTCGGGGGTGATACCCAACTCAGAGTCGAGAATGGCTTTCTCGATTACCTTGAACATCGATTTTTCCCACGGGGTAATCACGATGGTGCGGGCATCGGGGACCGAGATGTTCGCCACGTTGGAGAGCGGGGCGAGGCTACCGTAGTAGTCAACCCGTATGCCGTCGAGAATGCGGGGATTGGCTTTCCCTGCCCGGATATGAGCCAACGCTTCGTCCAAAAATTCGATGGCCAAGGTCATTTTTTCTTCGGCCGAGTTTAAATATGTTTTTACGTCGTCCATAATGAGTATAAGGTTGAATAGTTTCTATATGGTTTTGTGAACAAATGTACTCTTTTTTTTAAGAATAGCAATAACAAGGGGCAAGTTAATATACGAGCGTACCGATGTTTTCGCCCGATAATACTTTTTTGAGGTTCCCCACGGTGTCCATATCGAATACGATAATGGGCAAGTGGTTCTCTTTGCAAAGGGTGGTTGCCGTGAGGTCCATTACTTTGAGCCCTCGGGTATAGATTTCGTCGTAGCTGATTTTTTCGAATTTTACAGCGGTAGGGTCTTTTTCGGGGTCGGCGGTGTAGATGCCGTCAACACGGGTTCCTTTGAGCATGACATCGGCTTCGATTTCGATACCTCTCAATGCCGATCCGGTGTCGGTGGTGAAGAAGGGGTTGCCCGTCCCTCCCGAGATAATAGCCACTTCGCCTTTCTGCATGGCTTCGATGGCTTTCCATTTGCTGTAATGTTCGCCTATCGGGAACATGTTGATGGCGGTGAAAACTTTGGCTTTTTGGCCGATTGTCTCCAATGCCGAGCTTAGTGCCAAGCTGTTGATGACGGTGGCGAGCATCCCCATCTGGTCTCCTTTCACCCGGTCCACCCCTTTGGCTGTACCGCTCAACCCTCTGAAAATGTTCCCGCCGCCGATGACGATTCCTATCTCAATCCCCATTTCGGCGATTTCTTTAATCTGTGCGGCGTATTCGGCGACTCTTTTCTCGTCGATGCCATATTGTTTCTCTCCCATCAACGATTCTCCGCTTAGTTTCAGGAGAATCCTGTTGTATCGATTGCTCATGATCAAGACTCTTTTTATTGAATTAAACAGTCAAAAATAATGAAATTTTATCATACCTTAAATTTTAATTGTCAAAATTCTGTATTAAAATATAGGTTTCGTTTTTTTTATCTCGGCTCTTGGCGATATTGCCAAGTTGAATGATTATATTTGTCGAGTTAATAAACCGACGATTGTAAAGTAGATATGAGGCGAGTGATAGGGTTGATGCTTCTGTGGGCAGTTGCTTTACCGGTTTTTGCCGATATGCCGTATCAAACGGCGTTGAGAAAGGCGAATGACCATTTTGCCAATGAAGAGTGGCAGGAGGCTATTGCGTTGTATGACCTTTTGTTGGAGCGTCGGCCCAGCCGGGTGAAAACCTATGTCGATGCAGTTGTCTCCTCTGCCATGCTGAACGACTCGTCGTTGGTTATGCAGTATGTGATTCGTTCGGAGAAGCAGGGACTTTCGTTAGACTCGTTGTTCTCGGGGGTAGATGTATGTTCGCGTGCCGTCGGGCATTCGGCTATTTATGAGCAAGTGCTGTTGTTGGTAAAGCGGGAACAACCGTGGTTTACGAGGGTGGTGAATAATTATTTGTTGGGTTATTACGCATTCAGGCATGATGCCCCCAAAATGGTTGTGATTGCCGATGAATTGCTGGCGGTAATGCCGAACCATATCGATTATTTGAAGGTTAAAGCCGAGGCTCTGTTATTGATGGGCGCCCACGAAAAGGTCGTGGAGGTGCAGCAATCTATCTTGCAAATAGATTCTCTCAATTTTGACGCCAACCTGTTTATGGGCAGTTACTATGCCGTGAAAGGACAGGAGAAGTTGGCCTCGATCGATGAACGTTATCTCGAAGAAATGGACAATTCTTCGACGTCGATTCAACAAGCGGCGTATATCAGTGAAAAAAGGGCTGTACTCGATACCGATATAGCTTGGGCAAAACAATACCTTTCTGTCGCTTCCCGAACTCGCGGCAACAAATATTTGTCGGAGCAACTTGCCTCTTTGTCGAGTCTTACCGCCACACTTCCTTCGAGTAGCGGAATTCTTCTTCCTGCGTTGAAACGATCAAAGTAGGAAGGAGACCTCTTTGAATGCAAATCGTTTTTCTTCACCCGAGTCGGTCGAGAGAATCAAATGCCCGTCGGGTTCCACTCCGATAATGGAGGCTTGGAAAGTTCCTTCGTTGCTGCTAAACGGATAGAGCCCGTCGTTGCGGTAAAGCGATGCGAAATATTCTTCACGAATGCGTTGTGTTGAGCGGGAGAAAGTCTCGAGGTAGCGAGTGCGGAAGGTCTCGATAAACTGGTCGAGCATCGATTCGATGGGGGTTGTATGTCCTGTGATTTGGACCAGAGAGACAGGATTGGGAGCATCGCTGAGAAATACCTCTTGATTTATGTTCAATCCGATGCCGATGATGGCTCGTGAAAAAGTATTCCCACTTAGCGAGTTCTCGATGAGCATGCCGGCGATTTTTCTATCCTCCCAATAGATGTCGTTGGGCCATTTGATCGAGAATCCCGGGGCATGGCGGTTCAGCAAATCGACGATCGCCAGCGAAACGACTTGCGATAGCAGAAATTGTTCATTGGCAGGAATGTGTTCGGGCCTTAGCAACAGGCTGAAAGTGAGGTTCCTGTAAGGTTCCGATTCCCACGAATTGCCTCGTTGCCCTCGCCCTGCGCTTTGTATATCGGTGAAGACGATGGTGCCTTCCGAAAGATTTGTTTCAGCGTCGAGTTTTTGGAGGTATGTATTGGTCGAGGCGGTCTCTGTCAAATGAATTTTGGTATAGTTTATCTCTTTTGTTTCCATGATTCGAGTAGGGATAATAAGGGTTCGCGTTTTATTTTGGGCATTTTTTGGACCACTTCGGCATAAGAGTGGACAATACAGTCGCATACTACACGGTCGGCAATCGAAGGGCGCAGCCAAATAGATATCCACAGCCGTTTGTTGGTGTGGTATCCCGGTTCTATTTCGGGATAGCGTTCCCGCAATTCAATGGCTCGTTCGGGGTTGCATTTGAGAGAGATGCGTTTCTCTTCTTCGAGGAGATCGCAGAAGAGGAACATTTTCCCTTCGATTTTGAAGACCAACGTCCATTCGTCGAAAGGGAAGCACTCCTCGACCCGGGGGAGCGACAAGCAAAATTCGCGTAAAGATTCTACATTCATGTTATCGACTGTTTAACGGTGGTAGAAAGGCATCTTCGATATGTTCGATTTCAAAATCCTCACCCTCGCCAACGAGCGTGATAATATCGAATCGCGTGTCGAGATGTATATCGTAAATCCGGATATAGGCTTCGGTTGCACGGACGATGTTGTTTATCTTGCGGAGCGTGACGGCCTCTTCGGGTCGGATAAAGTCAAGGTTTTTTCGGGTCTTTACTTCGATAATGACAAGCAGGTTATCCCGGCAAGCCACGATGTCGAGTTCCATTTTTCCGCTGCGCCAGTTTACATCGCGAATCACATATCCCTTGGAAATCAAGTATTCTGCAGCTCGCTCTTCTCCTGTTTTTCCCAGCTGGTTGTGCCTTGCCATAGTAGTTTTGATATTAGGGAAGCGAATATACAAAGATTTGGCAGAAATAAGAAAAAGAGGAGGTGGTAAAGTGTGACGAGTAGGGGTAAAATACATTTTGGGCGTTAGTTGTATAAAGGTATAGGGGTCGGCTCGACATAGTCAAAGTTGAAAACGTTGTTTTCGTTTGCCTTTGCACTCGCCTTTCACTATATTTGGATAATATAGGATTCGGCTCGGCATAGCCAAACTTGAAAACGTTGTTTTCGTTTGTCTCTGCACTCGCCTTTCACTATATTTGTAAAACTTAATTGATTATAAAGAAGAGTTATGAAGAACAAGTGGATTGCACCGGCTATTATCATAGCCATAGGCTTGTTCCTGTTGGGACAGCGCATCGAGCAAGGTATAATACGTTCGAAAGAGGCAGTACGTACAGTTTCGGTAAAAGGCCTTTCAGAACGGGAAGTCCCGGCCGACAGGGTTATTTGGCCGTTGGTATATAAGGAATTGGGTGACGATTTGGGGGGTATATATCGCGCGATAAATACCAAAAATGCTATTGTGATAGATTTTTTGAAATCGAACGGAATTGCCGAAACGGATATTTCGGTGGCGGCCCCGGCTATCATAGATATGCAGGCCGAGCGATATGGAGACCGAAATGTGCCTTATCGGTATAACGTTACTTCGGTAATCACCGTTTCGTCGAGTCAAGTGGACAGGGTGCGGGAGTTGGTTGTGAAACAAGCATCGCTGTTGGAGAAAGGTGTGGCCATCGTCACGAGTGATTATCAATACAATACACAGTATTTGTTTACGAAATTGAATGAATTGAAGCCCGAAATGATAGCCGAAGCAACTCAAAATGCCCGGGTGGCAGCCGAGAAATTTGCCAAGGATTCGGATAGTAAACTGGGTAAAATCTCATCGGCTTATCAAGGACAGTTCTCTATTGAGGACCGCGATGCCAACACTCCTTATTTGAAACATGTGAGAGTCGTTACCTCGGTCGTCTATTATTTGAAAAACTAAGAAGAACAAAACGAATACCCGAAATTGGTGAGCGTGCAGACTCATATCTGCACGCTTCCTGTTAAGAGGCAGGAACCCCGATTATGGATAACAAAGAGAAAGACGAGCGCTATATGCGCATGGCCTTGCAAGAGGCCCAAGCCGCCTTCGATGCCGGAGAAATACCGGTAGGCGCGGTGGTGGTGTGTAAAGACCGGGTCGTGGCCCGGGCGCATAACCTCACCGAACTGTTGGGCGATGTGACAGCCCATGCCGAGATGCAGGCAATCACTTCGGCCGCAGCCACGCTGGGCGGTAAGTATTTGGTCGATTGTACGTTGTATGTGACATTGGAACCGTGCGTAATGTGTGCCGGGGCCATAGGTTGGTCGCAACTTTCGAGGCTGGTCCTCGGTGCGAGTGACGACAAACGGGGTTACCGGCGTTTCGCTCCCGAAGCGTTACACCCCAAAACCGAAGTCGAGAGTGGAGTGCTGGCCGAGGAGTGTGCTGCTTTGATGAAAGCGTTCTTTGCGAAAAGGCGGTAAAAGACTTGGGCTATTTTCGATGATAAATCTCCGGCAGTGTAACCGTCGTAAACGGCTATTTTTCATTGAGGGTTACCGAGAAGACTTTGATTCACCCGGAAACTATTGTTAGATAAATATTTGTGCGGGAATAAAAGATTTTATATCTTTGCCCCCGATTTTAACAGACCATATAATGTCTAACTTAGTAATCAAAAAATCAATTATTTAATTAACATGAGTGAAGAACTAAAAAATGGCCCGGTAGAAAATTTCGACTGGGATGCCTTTGAGAAAGGCGAAGTGTATGGCGAGAAAAGCCATGACGAGCTGGTAAATACTTATGACCAGTCGTTGAACACCGTAAAAGACAAAGAGGTAATCGAAGGTACGGTTATTGCGTTGAACAAACGTGAAGTTGTCGTAAACATCGGTTACAAATCGGACGGTATCATTCCGATGAGCGAATTCCGCTACAATCCCGATTTGAAAGTGGGAGATAAAGTAGAGGTTTATATCGAAAACCAAGAAGACAAAAAAGGTCAATTGGTATTGTCGCACAAGAAAGCCCGCGCTACCCGTTCTTGGGATCGCGTTAACTCGGCTCTCGAAAACGACGAAATCATTAAGGGTTATATCAAATGCCGCACCAAAGGCGGTATGATTGTCGATGTATTTGGCATCGAGGCTTTCTTGCCCGGTTCGCAAATCGACGTTAAGCCTATCCGCGACTACGATGTATTCGTAGGCAAGACAATGGAATTCAAAGTTGTTAAAATCAATCAAGAATTCAAGAATGTGGTTGTTTCGCACAAAGCTCTTATCGAAGCCGAGCTCGAACAACAGAAGAAAGAAATCATCGCTAAACTCGAAAAAGGTCAGGTTCTCGAAGGAACCGTTAAGAATATCACCTCTTACGGTGTGTTCATCGACTTGGGCGGCGTAGATGGTTTGATTCACATCACCGACCTTTCTTGGGGACGTGTATCTCACCCCGAAGAGGTGGTTACTCTCGACCAAAAACTCAATGTGGTTATTCTCGACTTCGATGACGAGAAGAAACGTATCGCCCTTGGCTTGAAACAACTGCAACCCCATCCTTGGGACGCTCTCGACCCCAATTTGAAAGTGGGCGACAAGGTAAAAGGCAAAGTAGTTGTGATGGCCGATTACGGAGCATTCATCGAAATCGCCCCGGGTGTGGAAGGCCTTATCCACGTATCGGAAATGTCGTGGTCGCAACACCTGCGCAGCGCTCAGGATTTCATGAAGGTAGGCGACGAAGTAGAAGCCGTTATCTTGACCCTCGATCGCGAGGAGCGCAAGATGTCTCTCGGTATCAAACAACTCAAAGCCGATCCTTGGGAAAATATCGAAACCAAATATGCTGTCGGTTCTCGCCACCATGCCAAAGTGCGCAACTTTACCAACTTCGGTGTATTTGTTGAAATCGAAGAGGGAGTAGATGGGTTGATTCATATTTCGGACCTCTCTTGGACGAAGAAAATCAAACACCCCTCTGAATTTACTCAAATTGGTGCCGATATTGAAGTTCAAGTATTGGAAATCGACAAAGAAAATCGTCGTTTGAGCTTGGGCCACAAACAACTCGAAGAGAATCCTTGGGACGTATTCGAAGGCGTATTTACCGTTGATTCGATTCACGAAGGTACGATCATCGAGATGCTCGACAAGGGCGCTGTAATTGCCTTGCCTTACGGTGTTGAAGGATTTGCAACTCCCAAACACTTGGTAAAACAAGACGGTACTCAGGCACAGTTGGAAGAAAAACTTCCGTTCAAAGTTATCGAGTTCAACAAAGATGCAAAACGCATCATCTTGTCTCACAGCCGCATCTTCGAAGATGAAGCTAAGGCCGAGGCCAAGAAAGAAAACGCAGCTAAGAAAGCCGCCAAGAAAGCTGCTAAGGCAGAAGATACTATCGTAACCCCGCAAATCGAAAAGACTACTTTGGGCGACATCGATGCTTTGGCTGCTTTGAAAGAGAAACTCGATGCAGAGAAGAAATAAAGTACGTTGGGAAACAACGGCATAATATGAATAGGCCGGCAACTATGCCGGCCTATTTTTTTTGTAGCGTTGTTCGGCCGAAGCCTCTTTTTGAGAAAAACACTATCTTTGTAAAAAAAGAGAGTCCGGGATATGGGAAAATTCGAAATCAATATTTTGGGATGCGGGTCGGCATTGCCTACGTTGCGCCATTATCCGAGTACGCAGGTATTGAACATTCGCGACAATCTGTTTATGATCGATTGTGGCGAAGGGGCACAAATGCAATTCCGCCGTATGCGATTGAAATTTACCCGGTTGGGACATATTTTTCTGAGCCATTTGCATGGAGACCATTGTTTTGGCTTGATAGGTATGATTTCGACCTTTTCTCTCATGGGGCGCACGGGCGAGTTGGTGATACACGCACACCCGCAGGCCGAGTCGGTCTTTCGTCCGCAACTCGACTTCTTTTGCCATGATTTGCCTTTTTCGGTACGGTTTGAACCGGTATTGCCCAATCGTACCGAAGTGGTTTATGAGGATCGTTCCATTAAGGTAAGTTCTTTACCCATGATTCATCGCGTGCCCTGCTCGGGATTCCTTTTCGAGGAGAAAGCCGGTATGCGTCATCTGGTGGGCGATATGGTGAAATTCTACGATATTCCGGTCTATCGACGGGCCGAAATCAAGGCCGGGGCAGATTATATTACTCCCGGCGGAGAGACAATCCCCAACGATCGGCTGACGACTCCGGCCGCTCCTCCGTTGCGATATGCCTATTGTTCGGATACGGCATATAACGAGGCTTTATTACCGGCAATCGAAGGGGTCGATTTGTTATACCACGAGGCTACTTTTGGCGATGATGCCGAGGAATTGGCCCGGCTTACTTGCCATTCGACAGCCCGGCAAGCCGCTATAATAGCCCGTAAGGCGTCGGCCAAACAATTGCTTCTGGGCCATTTTTCGGCCCGATATGAAGATGAGCAGCAACTGTTGGAACAGGCCGGTGAAGAGTTTTGCTCTTGTACGCTGGCGAAAGAAGGCCTAAAGATTGTTCTCGGTAAGTAGTCGTAGGAAATAAAATTGAGTCTCAAAGGGTTGAATAAAAGCTCTATTTCTACCTATAAAAGTATATAAAATACAAAAAAAGCGTTTTTTCATTAGAAATCAAGATTTTTGTATTACCTTTGCGCCCGGATTCAAACAATGTGTTTTCAAATTGTTTAATTTAAACGTAAAAAAGAATGAATGTAGAAGTTATTGGAACATGGGCAGGCCAAGTTTGGAATGCTTTGAATGAGTCGGGGAAACTGACTGTAAAAGGTTTGAAAAAAGCAACCAAATTGAAAGAAAAAGAAATTTTTGCAGCCCTTGGTTGGTTGGCTCGCGAAGGTAAAGTGAGCATCTGTGAAGTAGAAGCAGACGTAGAAGTAGTATTGCTCTAATCGGGAGAATACGAAATTTATAAGGTCGGGGCGTAGAATATGATTCTACGCCCCGATTGTTTTTAGGGACGATAAACAAAAGGCGTGCATCGGCTGTTTATAGGGATATGAAACTAAAAAATAAACAGCTATGAAAGGAGCTATTGTACCGATAAAACCCGAAGTGGTCATAAAGGTTATCGAATGCGGCCCGTTACGGATTGGCGGACATGTGAGGATTATGTTTCCCAATGGGGAGATGGTTATTAAACAGCGGGCGTTTATCTGTCGTTGCGGGAAGTCGTCCAACCAGCCTTTTTGCGATGGCTCTCATGCCAAGAAATAAGTATGATTCCTGTTGAGAGAGAGTTTCTTCCTGCGGAAGGGGCTCTCTCTCGCATTTGGGAGAAGATGTATTGATCCTCTTGTTCTCCATTCTTTTTTTAGGTATCTTTGTCACATAAAACAGATACAAATATCGCAGTTATGGTAGAAATAGGAACGGTATTGACCCCGGTAGGGAAGAAGGCACTGCTTTGTGGTAGTGGAGAATTGGGAAAAGAGGTTGCCATCGAGTTGCAACGTTATGGTGTAGAGGTAGTGGCATTGGACAAATATGCCAACGCCCCGGCCATGCAGATTGCCCATCGCAGCCATGTCCTCTCGATGCTCGATGGCAAGCGATTGAGAGAGATCATAGAGGAGGAGCGCCCCGATTATATTATTCCCGAAGTGGAAGCTATCGCTACCGATACGCTGGTGGCTCTCGAAAAGGAGGGCTATTCGGTTACCCCTACCGCTACCGCTGCCTATCTGACGATGAATCGCGAGGGAATACGCCGTTTGGCCTCCGAGCAATTGGGATTGCCCACTTCGTCCTATAAGTTTGCTTCTACCCGTGAAGAGTTTGAAGCGGCAGTAAGCGAAATCGGCATGCCTTGTGTGGTAAAACCCATTATGAGCTCTTCGGGTCATGGGCAGAGTGTAATCCGTACGGCCGATGACATAGACCATGCGTGGCACTATGCCCAAGAGGGAAGCCGTGCCGGTGCCGGACGGGTCATTGTCGAGGGGTTTGTAAAATTCGATTATGAGATTACGCAGCTCACTGTGCGTCATTTAGCCGGTACTACTTTCCTCAAACCGGTGGGACACATACAGGTCGATGGCGATTATCGGGAGTCGTGGCAACCGCAAGCGATGTCGGAGAAGGCGCTACAAAAGGCACAAGAGATTGCCCGTAAGGTAACCGATGCTCTCGGGGGGTATGGTATTTTTGGAGTAGAGTTGTTTATCAAAGGTGATGATGTGTTGTTTAGCGAGGTTTCGCCCCGTCCGCACGATACAGGAATGGTGACGATGATTTCGCAAGATATGTCGCAGTTTGCCCTGCACGCTCGTGCCGTTTTGGGTTTACCTGTCCCCGGAGTCCGTTTCTATGGAGCTTCGGCCTCTCGGGCCATTGTGGTCGAGGGCGATAGCGACAAAGTTGTCTTTGGCAATCTCGATGAGGTGCTTTCGGAAGAAGGCGTACAGATACGCATCTTCGGGAAGCCCGAAGTCGTGGGGCATCGCCGGTTCGGTGTGATTTTGGCAATAGACGATACCGTAGAGGAGGCTCGAGCCAAGGCTGATAGGGCTTATAAAAAACTGCGAATCAAGGTTTTGCCGAGGTAGAGGTCGCAATAAGAGTGACTAAAAATTTTTCTGCAAAGTGGCTGTTACGCCTTTTGTGAAGCCGTGGAACTTAAAATTTTGGGGGCGGCTTCAATGATGCTATCCTTGATGGTAAGATAGAATTTTTTGCAAGTCTCAACAACATGTGCAATTGCTCGGTACAAGCGGGAAGTAGTATGTTAGATGAAGAAAAAATCGAGAATCTCGAATGGTAGATTGTCTTATACAATAAGATTCAAAAAAATAGATATGTTTTAATGAGAATGGAGCGCCATAATATTGATTATCAATATTATGGCGCTCCATTTAAGGTGGTGCCACCAGGAATCGAACCGGGGACACAAGGATTTTCAGTCCTTTGCTCTACCATCTGAGCTATGGCACCGTTGCTTTTGCGAGTGCAAAGATAGAACTATTTTTAATTATCGTCCTAATTTTATCCTGTAAAAATGAAAAATAGATATATTTTTGTTTTGGGAGTAGATTTTTTGACGATTCGTTTTTCTTTTTATAAACTTTGTGTATCTTTGTCCCCGCAAAACTGAGTGCGGGGTGTAGCACAGTTGGTTAGCGCGCCACGTTCGGGACGTGGAGGTCGGACGTTCGAGTCGTCTCACCCCGACTGTTTTTAATCCAACTCACTATAAATTAGTGAGTTGGATTTGGTCGTTTAAAAGTGACCGGGAGAAATACGGGAGATGTCTAATCAAGGGGGGATTTTCAAAAAAATCTCTTCTTAAAAAAAAATGTCCGTACAAAAAAATTCCTTGATTTCGGAGGTTATTTCTTATACGCCTCCAAAACTTTATACCGGGAAATCCGGTAAAGACTGGTATGTGGGATTTAAGGCGTTCGACCCCGTCGCCGGGGATCTACGGCTGAAAAGGATAAAACTAAACCACATCGAGAAAATTTCCGACCGGCGGAAATATGCGGCGGATCTTATAACCAGACTGCATAACCAGCTACGCATCGGCTGGAACCCGTGGATCGCCCAATCCGGAGATAGCAAGGGGTTGGCCATGTTCTCCGAGGTGTGCGACAGGTATAGACGCTATATCGACCGGTTGTTTTCGGACGGTGTTATCCGTCATGACACTTACATAGGCTATGTTTCTTATCTCCGTAATTTCCTAAAATACAATGATAAACAAAAACCGCCGATCACCTACATCTACCAACTTTCGAAATCTTATATCTCCGAGTTCCTCGACCACATCTATATCGAGCGGGAAAACAGCCCGCAAACTCGAAATAATTATCTGACGTGGCTGCGGGTGTTCGCCGGCTGGCTTGTCAAGCATGGTTATACCGAACATAAACTTACCGACGGTATCGATAATATTTCCAAACGGAGCATCAAAAAAGAGAGAAAGTTAATCGAGATGTCCGAACTCGTCCAACTGCATGAATATTTGAATACGCATAACAAACATTATCTCTTGGGGTGTTATCTGCTGTTCTACTGCTTTGTCCGACCCAAAGAAATCAGCTATATTAAGATCAATGACTTTTCGATAAAATCGGGAACTCTACGGCTGCACGCCGATAATTCCAAAAACAAGAAAGATGCGGTAATAACCCTGCCTAATAAGGTGCTTAAATTACTCGTTGACCTTAACATTTTCAGCTACCCCGGTAATTACTATTTATTTTCCAATGGGTTTACGCCGGGAAAAGAGTTCCGAGACAGCAAGCAGTTCCGCGACTACTGGCTGCGATTTATACGCAAAGATTTAAAATTCCCTGCTTCTTACAAATTCTATTCCCTCAAAGATACCGGTGTGACAGCGATGTTGAGAGCGAAGATAGATAACATCTCGGTCCGTGATCAAGCCCGTCACTCCTCGATATTGATTACTGACATATATACACCGCACGATATAGAAAAGGCCAATCCTATAATTAAAAGGTTTGATACTTTTTTTTAGCTTATTGAATAATATCGATTTCAAAAAGAAAAAGAGGGTTTAAACACCCTCTTTTTCTTTTATTATAATTTCAGCCCCAACTATTTCGCAATACTTCAAAATATTTTCAATATTGACATTTTTCCCGCTTTCTATTGCCCTAACGGTGCCTATATTAACACCATTTTGCCAAATTTTATACTGCGAAAACCCTTTTCGCTCTCTAATTTCTAATAGGGCTTTTGAAATTTCTTCTAATGTCATATAACTATATCCTTATAATTTTCAAATAAATATTTCCCCATATCTCCCATTATTCGGGCAAAAAATGAAACATCTTTTCCCTCGGCATCATTTAACATAGTTACCTTCTGTGTCTCGTTAAATTCTTTCTCTTTGAACTTTACGACAATCATGTTTTCCACGTCAGTCACAACCCACCAACCCGGATTTCCTTTACTTGGCTCCACTTTATATCTCATAACTAAATACTAAATTCTTTTTTTAATGCAGCATAAAAATCTTCATAATTCACAAGGCGTACCCATTCACGAGAGCGGGTATATTTATACACTCCGTAATATCCGTGTTTGTTTAACAGCAATTCAACCCTCTCTACATCCTTGTTGTTGAATGGGTCCATTTCAATTCGTTCTTTAACAAAGAATTTAGCTTGTGATTTTGTAGAAGGGAAAACTCTACCAAATTTCATTAACATCTTGTAATGACCACTTTTTATATTGGTATTAAAATAATAGTCATTTACATCTTTCCATACAATTTCGTTAGCTTTCATATCGTTTTTGTTTTTAGTCATTATTTGATTGCACTACAAATATAGTATATTATTTTATATATACAAAATAAAAACATAAAAATAATGATATTATTCGCATAATTTTATAATTACACTGGAAATTCTCCATTTTACAGGTGAAGGAAGAAGATAATCGTTTTGAAATGAATTTATGGCTATAAAAAAATAGCCGGCTCATTGGCCGGCATTTTTTTTTGTGTCTCTGTTTCCGTTTCGATATGGAGATTGATACCTCCATCTATTGTGTCTCTGTTTCCGTTTCATTTTTCGTGTTTCAGGTAGTTCCGTTAAATACGTTCTTACTTTCGTTTCCATTTTAGTTTAAGGAGATCACGCTCGCACACACCTTATTATATATAACAAAAAAAGGTTTCAGAATCAGATAAGGCAAATATATATAATTATTTTTTATCCTCCAAGTTTTGTCCTGTGTTTTCTTCCGGCTCTATGATCGGAGCCTTTGATTTAATCCACTTAAATATATTGATTCTCAACTTTGTGCCTCTTGCCTCGAAATAATTATTAAAGCAAGAATTTATTTCGCACCCATATATAACAAAAAGTACTATTGCCGGAAGTATTGGAATGCCGAAAGGGGTGCCAAATGCAGCCCCTAAGCTGTTGGCGACAAATATCCAACAAATATAATCTATCATCTTATTAATAGTTCTTCGAATGGCCCTGCTCTTCCTGATGCGTTCACCCCTTTTTTTCGCGGCTTCAACGCCAAATTTTGCGTCGGCCAAAATAAGGCATAATGCTGCCAGAAGAAACCATTTTACAGGTTCGATTGCGTCAAAAAAGGCAGTTAACCATGTAGCCAGCATTCCCGATAACACATTTCTTTCTTGCATATCATTCCTTAATTTGGTGTTGTAATGCAGTTTCTTGCTTTGAGAGTAATAGGTTGTGTTCTTCCTGTGAAATTTCTCTTATGGTAGAAAAATCAAACTCAGAAGGAGTGTACATTACTTTCACAGCCTCATACGTTGAGATGTCATCACTATATTTGTATGTTGTCAAGTAGTTATCCGGGTTATCCGGTGTAATCTTTTGGTACGTTTTTTTTTCTACATTCATGGCTTGTTAATTATTTGAAAATGATACAACCCAATTTTCATCAGTTAATGCCGCTACATATCCGTTATCTTCAAAATAGTTTTGAGATGCCATATTTAGAGTTAACGTAGCAGATGGCAAATTGAGAGTTTTAAGAGCAGCTAATCCTATACCTCCTTGCTCTGAGGTTATGGTACCTAATAAATCAAGAGTTGCATCATCTAAATTCGGGCAATATGAAAAAGATATGCTTGTATTTAGAAATATAATATTTCCTATTGTTTTTAGAGCTTGGCATTGATAAAATATTGTACTTGCATTTTTCACAGAAGAAAAATCAAAACTCCCAATAGTTATTAAATTTGCACATCCATTGAAAAAAGAACTCACATCTAAAGCTGTTGGAAGCTGAACATTACCAACACTTTTTAACTTTGAACTAAGAGCTAAAAATCGAGATGCATTAGTGACATTAGGCATTAATATATCACCAATTGAAATAATGCCTGAGCAGTTATTTATCATAGCTTCGGCAGAAGTTGCATTAGGGGCATTTATAGAACTTATTTCGGATATATTATTTATATAAAATAATGCGGAATCAAGCAGCGTAGCAGATTCGAAATTTAAATCATTAGGAATTTGTTGCAATCTAATGCATCCGGCAAGCATAAATGAACCATTCCCAATTTTAGAGAAATCAAGACTGGCAGGAACTTGTTGAAGAGAATAACATTCATTAAACATATAACTACAATCTACTACATTAGAGAAATTAAAAATTGTAGAAATATTCTGAAATTTAGAATGAGCAAACTTAATTCCTGCAGCAGCCACATCAATAGTTGTTGGCATAGTACCGGTAACTTTTTTCCCCTGAACATACGCCGTAGCGCCTTCCGCAATTTGCGAGGCGGTAGCTGTTGCGTCAGCGGTAAGCTCTGACAGCGTAGGGCATTGCTTTGCTGGGTCTCCTGCCTGTATAAGTCCTAATCTTCCTATGCTCATAACTATATCATTTTGACGACACTAAAAGAACCCGAGACCGAAGAAAAAACTGCACCCTTGATAAAATGGAAGTATTCTATTGTGCCAACGGCACCAGATATATGTGAAATTGGTCCATTTGTATCTACTTCAATTTGTACAATTCCATTATCCCCGGACTCGAAGAAAATTCTACAGATACAATCTTCTGTAATATTATAATTCCCTGTTTCGTCAGCAAGTATGTCACCCCCCGGGCATAAAACTCCGATAGGGTTTAAATTTTTGTCAAGTGGCTGATATTCATTTCCCATAATAATTTCTCCTATTCTTTGTAATAGCCTCTGATTACAGACAGATTGTTTGTCGTGCCCTGTATCGACGTGTCGAACACGACGGTAAAACTATTTTCTATCACTATTCCCGGATCGTTTTTTAATACGAGCTCGGTGCCGGGAATAATCGCCACATTGCCCAAGACATAGGCGATCGACGTGCCTTGATTGCGAAATATAATCACCGCCGGCGAGTTGGCGCCTTCGTTGGCGATCGTCCCGTTAGCCGTGAGGATCGTGTTTTTGTATATAATCTTGATAGGGTTAATCATCGTCATCGTTTTTTAAGAGATACCACAATAAAATCCCGGCACAAATAACGGAGCCAAATATCCAATAGACATTCCATCCATTTTCTATACCCATACTTTTTTTTTTAGGTCGATCCAGCGCTTAAACTCGCCGACTGTGATTTGATCGTTGCCGTCCAAATCGATACCCGGATTGGCGTCGGCTATCACCTTGGCCGGGAGTGTCGAGGTCTGTAAGACGTAACTGTCCGGTTTGCCGAGAGCGGCGGGGAAAAAGGTAACGAGATAGAGGTCATACAGAGAGTCCATTTTACCCCGGTACGGGTAAAAATACTTGTAGACGTAATCGAGTTGCTCCACGTTGGACATCCGACGAAGAGCGGCGGTCGTCGTCCCAAGGCCTTCCGCCGTGGCGGGCATAAATTGGATAAGACCGGAGGCTCCCCCGTTGGGATTGTAGGCTGCGGGATTTAATCCGCTTTCCGAGTTCATCACAAACATCAGCCAATTAGGGTCTATGCCCAACTTTACCGCTATAAGCTGGACTTTCTGTAAAAAAGCTGCTTTATTCTCCGCTACTTTGTTCTCAAACCACATATCGCATATATTTTAATCTTGTACTGACAATAACCAAACCAATGCCACCGCACCGAGGACTACCGCCCACTTCTTCCACCGGAGATCTTGACCGGTGACTACCACATCGTCGAACTCGCCGCCGTCCAGCATATCATCACCGGCGGATGTATCCGGATATTGTGCGATAGAATCCATAGGATTATATATAAATTCCTTATCTGTCATATCACATATTATTTTTGAGTAATAAAATTCCGAGAGCAACCACCCCGGCACCGGCGAGGATGTTGCGATCTCCCACTTCGACCGAAGGATCTTTGCCCGCTCCGTCGTCGAGGTCTTGGTCTGCCTTTATTTCGTCGGCTATGTCCGGGAGTAGTTCTGTGTCTCCATGGTTCGGCACGGCATTCACCCGATATCGGGGGTTGTTATCGTTGAACAGGGCGATATAACTGTCAGCGCCCAAGTGCTTCAAATCTCGCTTCGGGAGCAGGTTATAAAAGTATGAGTACCCCTTTTCGGGATATTCGTAGTACTCGTATTCATACTCGTAATATCCCGGATAGAGATGTGTAGGATATAGAGGGCGAAAGTTATCTAAGTGACGAGGATAAAAATTAAGCCCGAGAATAATCCC
>CALUJQ010000024.1 GCA_944320995.1 uncultured Barnesiella sp.
ACGAAATCGGCATCTTTTTTGGTTTCTGATGAATACACGCCTGATATAGTTCTGATTACTGCTTTATAACGACCTACCACAACTTCGCATGCATCGGAGATTTCGCCCAATGTAGCGCGTACTTTGGCGGCTTTGACTGCCAAATCGAGCAAGTTGCCTTTCTTTGTCTTCACGCACTCGGTAATGGCATCGAGGGCGGCTTTCACGGCCGCTTCGTCGCGATGAGCCTTCAAATCGGCCAAGCGTTCGATCTGCTCTTTGCGCACGGCGGTGTTGTCCACTTCGAGAATGTCGATGGGGGCCTCTTTTTCCAAACGATATTTGTTCACACCCACGATGGTTTGTTTGCCCGAGTCGATACGGGCCTGTGTGCGTGCGGCGGCCTCTTCGATACGGAGTTTGGGCAGACCGGTTTCAATAGCCTTGGCCATGCCGCCCAACTTCTCGATTTCCTGAATGTGCTCCCAAGCCTTGTGAGCCAGTTCGTTGGTAAGAGCCTCTACATAGTAAGATCCGGCCCACGGGTCGATTTCCTTAGTGATATAGGTCTCTTCTTGGATATAGATCTGGGTGTTGCGGGCGATACGTGCCGAGAAATCGGTAGGCAACGCGATAGCCTCGTCGAGGGCGTTGGTGTGCAACGACTGGGTATGGCCCAGAGCGGCGCCCATAGCCTCGATACAGGTACGCCCCACATTATTGAAGGGGTCTTGCTCGGTGAGCGACCAACCCGATGTTTGCGAGTGGGTACGCAAGGCGAGCGATTTGGGGTTCTTCGGATTGAATTGTTTTACAATCTTGGCCCACAGCATACGGGCGGCACGCATCTTGGCAATCTCCATGAAGAAGTTCATACCGATGGCCCAGAAGAACGACAACCGCGGAGCGAACGAGTCGATGTCCATACCGGCGTTGATACCGGCACGCAGGTATTCGAGACCGTCGGCCAATGTATAGGCCAATTCGATGTCGGCCGTAGCACCGGCTTCCTGCATGTGGTAACCCGAAATCGAAATCGAATTGAACTTGGGCATATTCTGCGAAGTGAATTCGAAGATGTCGGCGATGATACGCATCGAAAATTCGGGCGGATAGATATAGGTGTTACGCACCATGAACTCTTTCAAGATGTCGTTCTGAATGGTTCCGGCCATCTCTTCGAGTTTGGCTCCCTGTTCCAAACCGGCGTTGATATAGAATGCCAAGATAGGAAGCACGGCGCCATTCATGGTCATGGATACCGACATTTTGTTCAAGGGAATTCCGTCGAACAGTACCTTCATGTCTTCGAGTGAACAGATAGATACACCGGCTTTTCCCACGTCGCCTACCACGCGTTCGTGGTCGGCATCGTAACCGCGGTGTGTGGGGAGGTCGAAGGCTACCGAGAGGCCCTTCTGTCCCGAAGCCAAGTTACGGCGGTAGAAGGCATTCGATTCTTCGGCTGTCGAGAATCCGGCATATTGGCGAATCGTCCAAGGACGAATGGCATACATACCGCTGTACGGGCCACGCAAGAAGGGAGGAAGCCCGGCTACATAGTTCAAATGTTCAAGACCTTCGAGGTCTTCTTTGGTATAAACAGGTTTAACGGGGATCAACTCGGGAGTTATCCAGTTCTCACCGTTATTGGTTACTTTCCCTGCCGAATGAGCGAAAGCATCTGTTGTAATATTTATGTTCTTAAAATTAGGTCTCATCGTTTTTGTTTTTTACTTGTGTGATACAAATGTTCCGCCTTAGATCGAAAGTTTCTCGTTAAACGATTTGAGCGTGTCGAGGACATTCGAACGAACGTGAATAAACTCGGTTATACCTTGAGCTTTTAACTCGTCCATGCAGGCCGGGGCGCCGGCTACAACAAAGAGAGCGCGACCGTCGAGCAGCTTGAATGCTTCGGGAGCATATTGTGCATACTCGTCGTCGCTCGAACACAGTACCACGATTTCGGCTTTGGCTTCCAAAGCAGCGTCGATACCGGCTTGAACGGTTTCAAAACCGAGGTTGTCGATAATCTTGTATCCGGCACAAGCGAAGAAGTTGGCCGAGAATTGCGAACGAGCCAGACGCATGGCCAAATTGCCGATGGTCAACATGAATACCGACGGACGTTTGCCCGAACGTTCCGTGGCCAGACGCAATGCTTCAAAATCACTGGCGGCACGCTTGGTGTTCAATACGGGGAACTCGGGTTCGCAGTGATGTTCGCCCTCGTGTTTCCCGCAACCGCAACCGCAACCGCAAGCCTCGCCGTTTGCAATCTTATCGCCGGCTACCTCGTTGAAATTGGGGAATTGGTTGGTCCCCAACAGTATCTCTTTACGACGGGCTACATTGGTATGGCGAGCTTCGGCCGAAGCATTTACCTGCTCTTGTACGAAACCCTCTTTTACGGCTTTGTAGAACCCGCCCTTGTCTTCTACTTCGAGGAAGAGTTTCCAAGCCTGCTCGGCAATCGAGACGGTAAGGGTCTCGACATAATACGACCCGGCTCCCGGATCGGTGATGCGGTTCAAATGCGACTCCTCTTTCAACAGCAACTGCTGGTTGCGGGCGATACGCTCCGAGAAATCGTCGGGCTCTTTATAAGCCTTGTCGAACGGCGTTGTCGTGATAGAATCCACACCGGCCAACGCTGCCGACATGGTCTCGGTCTGAGAACGGAGCAGATTGACATGTGCGTCGAATATGGTTTGATTAAATTCCGAGGTTTGTGCATGGGCTTTCATTTTGCAAGCGCAATCGCAAGCGGGATTGTATTGTTTCACAATCTGAGCCCACAACATGCGGGCTGCGCGGAATTTGGCCAACTCCATAAAATAGTTGGAAGAGATACCGAAGTTGAATTTCACCCGCTTGGCCACCTCATCAATCGTGAGACCCTTATCGGTAAGAGCGGCCAACCATTCATTACCCCATGCCAATGCAAAACCGAGTTCTTGCGATATAAACGAACCGGCATTGTTCAACATTACGGCATCGACAGCCAATACACTGTATTTGGGCAACGCTTTCACGGCATTGATAATGGCAACCGCTTGATCGGCATAATCGGCAAAATCGCGGCCTTTGGTCAACATGCGTTTAAACGGATTGAACCGGATCGACCCCGAAACTTTTTCCAAATCGACACCGGCGGCTTGGAAATAAGCGGCTACGGTTTCGGCCAGCTTCAATGTGCTTTTCATACACGAAGAGAAGTTCAGTTCCACCTTCTCCACATCGATACCATGCAGCAAAGTTCCCAAATTTTCTACGGTAATCAAATCTTTGGGGATTTCGAATCCCAAGGATTCCACACCTTTGTTCAAAATATCAAGCGCTTTGGCATTGGCCTCTTTCACATCGGCCACCTTGATATCCTGACGCACCAACCAGTTATTGTCGGTACGTGTTCCCCGTATGTAGGGATATTCACCGGGCAACGAATCGGTCGTGCTCAAATCCGCGATGTCTTCGGCACGATACATGGGATTTACGTTAAACCCCTCGTTGGTCCTCCATACGAGCTTTTTGTCAAAATCAGCCCCTTTCAGGTCCGCAATGACCTTTTCTTTCCATTCCTGTGTGGACACCGGAGGGAACTGGTCAAACAGTTTTTCTTTACTTTCTGCCATAGTTGTTATTAGTTAAGTTGTTTAAGCCAAACTATTTATATGAAATAGATTACTTGTATTCACAAAAACAGGCCAAGCACAAATATTATATGCCTGACTTCTGAGAACAAAAGTAGTATAAATACTTTGAAATAAAGAATTTTTTCTGTAATTTTTATAAATATACTGTTCCCCTCCCAACTCTCTCTCCCAAAAGGCTTGTCGAAGATATGTACCGTCCTCGTCACCGCCGGCTCTTCCTGTATTCCCGGCAGGAGGAAATGCTATTTTTTTGTTATATTGGTAGTAAGGAACTATCATAATAAGTTCCTCAAATTGGATTGTTTGCATTTTTCAATTATGAAAGACGGTAAAAAAATTGTTTATTCCGGAGACTTGCTGCGAAGGTTTTTCCACCGAAAAGGGATAACTTATAAAGATGCAGCCAAAGAATTGGGATTGGACAAAAACACAATCGGGAAAGCCGTGAGAGGCGGCAATATGAATATCAATGTTTTGCTGAACATTGCAAATCATTGGAATATACCGATTTCTGACTTTTTTATCGTTGTAAACCAAGACGAGTGCGAAGGAAACTATTTTCTTAGTTCGCACAAATACCATACCGATACCGACAACGATGAAGCTGTGGTTGCGGAAGATTGTAAAATCTATAAAAATACTAAAAAATTATCAACAGAAGAACTCGCTTTGAAAGTCTCCAAAGAGAAAGAGATAGAATTGTTGCAAAATCTCATTTCGAATTACAAAGAGCGAATCGAATTGTTGCAACGGGAATTGGAACGATTCGACCCGAAATAACCTTCTGTTTTCTGCAAATACTTATTTCGTAAAATCTACCGGAGCAATCTTCCCCATTAGCGAAACGATTTGCCCGCGACGTTTCTGCATATAGGCCGAGGGCGCTGCCGAATTGAACCGTCGAGGATTGGGCAACGTAGCGGCAATCAACGCACACTGCGACTGAGTGAGTCCCGCCGCCGTTTTATGAAAATGCAGTTGGGCCACCGACTCCACCCCGTAAATACCCCGGCCGGTCTCTATGGAGTTGAGATAGACCTCCATGATGCGCTCTTTGCTCCAAAACAATTCGATAAGCACAGTGAAATAGGCTTCCAACCCCTTGCGTATATAGGAATGGCCCGGCCACAGAAATACGTTCTTGGCAGTCTGTTGCGTGATTGTGCTGGCTCCACGGGGACGCTTGCGATGCTTGTTCTCCTCGATGACTTTCTTCAACTCCTCGAAGTCAAACCCGTGGTGTGTCATGAACCGGTTGTCCTCCGAGGCGATGACAGCCATAGGCATATGCCGCGACATCTTTTCGATAGGGACCCACCGATGATGGCAAACGACTTTCTCACCATCGGCAATCTGCTCGACCGAACGAATGACCATCAACGGTGTCACATAGACCGGGACAAACCGATACAGGATAACCGCCAAAAAGGTCGAAATGAAAAAAAAGAGAATTATGCGTTTTGTCCAACGCCAAACATTCCGCATCATGAATTGTCAACCTTTCACACACTCTACCGCAACCCAACGGTTTTTCTCGTTATACCCGATAAAATGCAACCCCAGCCGCTCGGCTTCGGCTCGTATGACCGGAATATCCTCGACATAGAAACCACTCATGAAAATATGTGAGCCGCTCTTCATGCAGGCCACATAGGCATGCATATCGGCTAACAAGATATTTCGGTTGATATTGGCCAGAACGTAATCGAACTGTTCCTCTTTCAAAGCCTCGATACCCCCCAAACGGACTTCGATTCCCGAGACTCCGTTCAGGCGGATATTCTCCTCTGCATTCTCGGTTGCAAATTCGTCTATATCGACTGCGACGACCGGGTTGGCTCCCTTCATACAGGCCAAAATGGCCAGCACGGCTGTACCGCACCCCATATCGAGGAGCGAACGCCCTATAAAATCGTTGGCCAGTATCGTCTGCAACATGAGGGTCGTAGTTTCGTGATGCCCCGTACCGAATGCCATCTTAGGATCTATCAACACATCATACCGTGCTTGTGGCACATTGCGATGGAAAGTACTGTGTATCACACACTCGTTACCCACGACAATAGGTTTGAAGTAGTTTTTCTCCCACTCTTCGTTCCAGTCCTGCCCCGGGACAAAAGTTATGGTATAGGATAATGCCGTACCTTCGAGGGGGAATTGCTCCATAATCTCTTTCAACCGGGCTTCATCATATTTACCGTGCGGGACAAAAGCGGTCAACCCCTCTTCATCGGGCACAAAACTCTCGTAGTCAATCTCGCCCAACATGGCTGCCAGCACATCGGTGGCCGTTTCGCTACACGGCTCCACATCGAGCCGTACTTGCATATAATCGTTCATACCGTTTATTGCTTCTCCCGCATCGCTTTCTGTACACGAGGATAAAGCACCTCCTTCACAAAAGCATAATCGGGATATTGATTCATAACCGTTTTATACATGGCCTGAGCCTGTTCATACCGTTCGTCTTTTTCATAAACGACGCCGATCGTTACCAACAGTTGCACATAGAGCCAATGATGTTTGTTGTCCGAAAGATTCTTCTCCATGCTACGACGGGCCGACTGGTAGCAGTTCAACCCCTTCACCTTATCGCCGCCGAAAGCTCCGGGCATATAAAAGGATATATTCCCATACAGCAAGGAGACCCAACTGTCGTCGGGAGCGGTTTCATAGGCATCTCGCGCCGAAGAGAGCATGTCCGAGGCTATCAGGGGCGCCCGCATGGGCGACAGTGCGATATTCAAGCCTATCAGATTGGCATACAAAGCCTTGAACCGGGCATCCTTGGGATACATTTTCATGTATTTCTTGGAGAGTTCCAAAGCGGTTTTCAGGCAGGTTTTCGCCTCTTCTTTTTTCTTCTTATCGACCAAGTGGCCTACGAGTCCATAATAGCCGCACAAGATTTCGTGACGGCCGTCGAGCGTCTCACACGATTTATCGGCACACATCTGCGACAGAATCGGCTCCCATTGGGCCATCTTCTGCTGTATGAACAAATCGTACATCTTCTCCCGATAAGCCGAGAGCGAAGCACCTTGCATCTGGACCGCCGATACCGCAATCAAAAGGGACAGAAAACAAACTATGCGTTTCATAATACTTTATCTTCTCTGTTTGAGGTGCAAAGATAGGCAATAAAACCCGAAAGGCGGCGCGATGCGACAAAAATCTCGGGGGAATTACCTCGTATGGGAATCATGGGTATCGGTAATGCCATACATCAACTGGTCCAATAATATAGGTATGTCGCTCGACGAAATTCCCGAAGCTATCAAATCGGGCTCGTCTTGCTTGAACGCTGTAAGAAATTTCTCGGAATCGCCGTTATCCGCAGCGATGCTTTGCCGGTAACAATCGATAGCCTGCCGAATATGGCCCAAAGAAAATTCTACGTGCCCCGCATTGAGATAGTCGAGAGCCGTAGGTTTCCCGCCCAAGATTTTCTCGTAATAGCGTTTCGCCTGCTCTTTTTTCCCTACCAAGAACGAACACCAAGCAATCGGGTGCCAAGCCTTCCCCCCCTCGGGATCGAGATAATCGACCTTGAAGTAATATTTAAGAGCCTCTTCGTAATCTTTTTGCTCGACATAGCAGTGCCCGATATTCATCTGTACCGACAGGTTTTCGGGCTGTATTTTCTCGGCCCGGTGATAGTAGGCCAATGCCATCTCGGGTTTCTTCATGTTTCGATAGCAGGTGGCGATGCGTCTAATGGTCCAAAAATTTTCGGGCGAAATGATTTCGGCTTTGAGGAAAGCCTCCAATGCATCGGCATAATCGCCGTCCTTCTGATAACAAAAACCTATTTTCTGGTATATCTCGGCATCGGAATGATAGGTTGCCGAGAGCCGCTCGAAAAGATCGAGCGCTTCGCTATAATAGCCCCGACGGAAATAGTATTCGCCAATGAGTCGCAAACTGTCCGAATCGCCCAACAGCGGTTCCAAAACCGACACATTCAATAAATTGATATGCCCGTCGAACGGATCGGTAAATTCGGAACGACGAATATAGAGTTTGAAAAAGCGATACAAATCCTGAATATAACGATTGGATATATTCTCCCGACTTTGCTCTTTTTTCATCAACTCCTCATTGGCCATTTCCTGCATGGCCGCATTCTCGGCGCTGAACTGCCCCATCATCAAATCGCGTTGTGAATCGGGGACTTGCGAAAGGCTCAAACAGAACGAATATTTGTCGGAGTTACAAAGTAGCACCGAGGCAGAAATCATCTTCTTGAACATCTCTCCCCCACTCCCGTGAAGCAGTCCCGACAGAGCCGTGTGGCCGGGGTCAAACGGCAAAAACCAGTTTTGTATCGACTGGAAGAAGGGGAAACTTTTCAAATGCGAAAAGGTGCTCATAAAGACATCGGCGCCCTCCATTTGCAAGTCGGTCAACTCTTTCAGTTTATCGGTAATCCCCGACTTGTCGAGCATCTCTTGCCACTCGGGATTCTCTTCGAGGGCATTGATGTCGTTCATCAAATCTTCTTGCCGGATCTTCTTATAGAGCGACGGCCCCAATTTCATCATCTCGGGCAACAGTTCCTCATTCATCTTGCGGGTAATCTTTTCGGTATCCTGCGTCTTGATGAATTGCAAGAAGAGGGTACGCACATCGGTTTTAAATTTAGGCTCCTCGCTCAATGCGTCGATACGATTCTGCAAATTTTTCAAGAGCGGCAACCGCTCCCGATAAATATACAACACGATAAGCGCGCAGCACAATGAGCGTAGCTGTATCTCGGGCGAAGTATGGCCATAACCGTCCAAAAGAATCAAAAGTTTCTGTTCATCGAAACGATGCAACAGATTCAAAAGCAATGCCGACAAAAGCAGCGAAACAAAGGCATCGGAAAACCGGTGGGTAAACAAGGCCTCCCGCAATGTGTCGTAATCTTCCTCGCCGGCCGGATAGTTGGTCCATATATCCATGAAGAGAGTACCGGCAGCCTCCTCGACCCGATGTTTCAACGATTGTATTTTCGCAGGGTCTTGCTCCTGCTCGTCCAATAGCGATGCCAAGGAAAGATCGCCAAACTCACGGTCGCACCTATCGAATTGCGACGACAACGTCTCCCCCGCCCTACTGGCAACGGCATACCGTTTCCACCCGTAATATTGCGAAGGTGAAACCTGAATCGCCAACTGATCGGAAACCCGGTCGGTCAACGTATAGGCCGACAAAACCAAATGGCCGTAGATGCGCTTGCGCTCGGGATCTTCCACGCCGTCGAGCATGTATTGTATCATATACTTGTACGACATCTCCATCTCGTTCAACTTGTCGAGACTGAGCCAGTCTTGTAATTCGTTCGCCAATATGGCGAGCTTGCCAAAAGCGTCTTTCAATCGCCGCCCGGCAAGCAGTTCATATATTTCGTTTTGCAGTTTTGTTATTTCGGTCGTAATCATCTTATCCATCTAAAATCGTAGTAAAATTAAATAGCTTTCTTTAATCTAACAAACTTAAAATACAAATAGTGTGCCGAATAAGGTTATTTTTTGTAGAATACAGGAGACAGCCCGGCATAACCAAACTTGAAAATCCCATTTTCATTTGTCTCTACACTCGCCTTTGTGTATATTTGTACATTGTTTATCGATACATGCAATTAACTTTATAATTCTTTACATTATGAGACCGCGGTTCTTTTTATTTGCTCTTTTATCTTTTTGGGGAATAGCTGCCGTTTCGGCACAACAATTGTCACATTCGACCTATTTGGTAGGTCATAACATAGATAAAATTACTTTTATTGACCAAATTGATTTTCAAACCTTCGACCATATCTATCTGATGGCCGCTCCTGCTTGGAAAAATGAAGATTTTTCTCAGTCGGAAGAAGTGCTTTTAGACCACTTGGTCAATGATTTCAGTTATACGATCGACCAAGGGAAAGAAGTTATTCCTTATTTGATAGATAAAGCCCACGGGGCAAATACAAAAGTAATGTTGTCTTTCGCCGGCGAAGGTTTCAGAGAGCGTGTAGAAGATGAAGAAATGCGTGAAAAATTCGTGCATTTTATCGTCGCTTTCATTGCAAAGTATAAGTTTGACGGTGTGGAAATCGACTGGGAAAGCGACCTTTCTCTTCCCCTTCATGCGTTGTTCTTAAAAGAAATCCGTACAGGACTGACAGCTATTGAACCCTCCTTGGGGAAAAAACTATATCTGACCACCGCCTTACATTCCTGGCAAAAATATGATAAGGCTTTGGCCGATGATTTGGCTTCAAGCGTCGATTGGATTAATGTGATGACTTACGATATGGGTGGAGGCACTTGGGGAAATATAGCTACCCACAATACACCACTTGATCAAATAGAAAAAGAGATGAAAAACTGGGTTGTCTTTAATCCCAATCAACTATGTATCGGGTTGGCAAATTACGGATTTATTTACAAAGGGCTGAAACCGAACGAAAAGATTTCGGGTAAATTGAATCAGTTCGGTGCTTATATCAGTTACAACCAATTCTTGCCTCTACTGGAAAAAGGGTGGAGGGAACAATATGATTCAGGCGCAGAAGTTTCCTATTTCTTCTCTCCAGACCACAGGGATTTCATAACGATGGATACTCCACAAAGCATACAGAAAAAAGTGGAATGGGTGAAACAACAGAAATACAATGGTGTCTTTTGGTGGGAATTCCATTATGACATGATTTCCCCATCTTCTGCCACGGGGAAAATACACCATCATCTGATCGATTTGGTTACTCCTATGAAATAACCACCCTATAAAGTGTAGATATATTTGAGAGAGTACGTTCAATAGTGATGAAAATAGCGGCTCGGATATTTAATACTATAAAATCGGCAAGATTCAAGAAACAGGCAAAATACATATGCTAATCTCATTTACGGGTTATTGAAAACGACTTAACGGACAATCGAAAAATGGGTATTTATTTTTTCGATATTTTGCCCACAAATTTGTTATACTGTCAAGACGGAGTAGAGTCAACCGTATAAAATAAATTTGTTTCTGCTTCGTCTTTACACTATCTTTGCAAACAAAAGAACAAAAAAAGATATTATGATACAACGCGTACAATCGATTTATCTATTGTTGGCAGCCGCCTTAATGGCCACTTTCCTGTTTTTACCGATAGCCCAGTTCGACACGCCCGACGGGATTTACAGTTTCACGGCCCAAGGGGTCTCTACCGTCATGGCCGAAACGGCTCCTGTTTCTACTCCCGAGAGCGGCGCCGCAATCGCTCAAACCGAAATTTTCACCCCTACATGGGGCGTATTTGTATTGGGAGCGGTCATCTCCGTATTGGCCCTAATTACGATTTTCCTGTATAAAAACCGGCCTACACAAGCACGCATCTGCATGATCAATGCCTTCTTTATCGTAACACTCTATATCATCATTTTTTTGAGCGGTTACACTTTCCATGAAGAGTTGGCCGCGACTCAAATATCTTGGAGCGCCAACATCATCATACCGTTTGTCGCTCTCGTCCTCGATATTATAGCCTATAAAGCGATTAACAAGGACGAACGTTTGGTACGCAGTCTCGACCGTATCCGTTAAATACCGAGTTTTTCTTTCAAATATTTCCCGGTATATGAGGCGGGGCATTTCGCCACCTCCTCGGGAGTACCCGTGCAAACTACATAACCACCCTCTTTTCCCCCTTCGGGACCCATGTCGATAATATGGTCGGCACACTTGATGACGTCCATGTTGTGCTCGATAATCACGACGGTATGTCCCCGCTCGATAAGTTGATTGAACGATTTCAGCAACGTGTTTATATCGTGGAAGTGCAACCCCGTAGTGGGTTCGTCGAAGATAAACAGAGTAGGTTCCTGCCGTTCGTTACTGAGGAAAAATGCCAATTTTACACGTTGGTTCTCCCCGCCCGACAACGTTGAAGAGGATTGTCCCAACTTGATATATCCCAAACCGACATCTTGCAAGGGTTTCAACCGCTTGACGATGCGCTTTTCCTGACTGCCGCCCGGCTCGGAGAAGAACTCGATGGCTTGGTTGATGGTCATGTCGAGGACGTCGCTGATGTTTTTGCCTCGATATTCGATGTCGAGTACCTCCTGTTTATAGCGTTTTCCGTGGCACGACTCACATTGCAACACAATATCGGCCATGAATTGCATCTCTACGGTAATCGTCCCCTCGCCTTTACACTCTTCGCAACGGCCTCCCTCGGAGTTGAAAGAGAAATAGGAAGGCGAGAAGCCCATCTGCTTGGCGCCTTGCTGGTCGGCAAACAGTTTGCGTATTTCATCGAAGGCCTTCAAATAGGTGGCCGGATTGGAGCGGGTCGATTTCCCGATGGGATTTTGATCGACAAACTCGACGGCTTGGATCCGATCCATATCGCCCGAGAGTCGGGAATAGGTCCCCGGCAACTCCCCACCTTCGCCATAGTGTCGTAAAAGTGCCCGATAAAACACATCGCGAACAAGCGACGATTTGCCCGAGCCGCTCACTCCCGTGACGACGGTCATCACATGCAGCGGGAAGCGGACATCGACCGATTTCAAATTGTTTTGGGCGGCCCCTTCTACCTCGATATATTGATTCCATTTCCGACGTACTGCCGGTAATTCTATTTTACACTCTCCCGTCAAATAGCGCATGGTATAGCTGCGGGTGGCTTTGGGCAGGCGAGACAAATCGCCCTGATAAACGACCTCACCTCCCAAACGACCGGCCAAAGGCCCTATGTCGATGATATAATCGGCCGCCCGTATAATCTCTTCGTCGTGTTCGACCACGACAACCGTATTGCCCAACTGTTGCAACTCCCTCAATACCTTTATCAACAATCCCGTGTCGCGAGAGTGCAGACCGATGCTGGGCTCGTCGAGGATATATAACGAGCCTACCAGACTGCTGCCCAACGAAGTGGCCAAATTGATGCGCTGGCTCTCTCCGCCCGACAACGTGGAGGACAACCGGTTCAAAGTGAGATAATCCAATCCTACCTCTTGCAAAAAACGAATGCGGTTCCTTATCTCGGCCAACAACCGCTTGGCAACCATCGAATCGTGTTCATCGAGTTCCAGTCGGTCGAAAAATGTTTTCAATTCGCTAACAGGCAGATTGACCAACTCCGTAATCGAGCGCCCGCCCACTTTCACATATTCGGCCTCGGGTTTCAATCGGCTGCCTTTGCACACGGGACAGGTCGTTTTTCCCCGATACCGGGCGAGCATCACCCGGTATTGTATCTTGTACTGGTTGGCTTCGAGCATGGCAAAGAAGCCATCTATCCCCTCGAAATCGCCCGCGCCATGCCACAATATATCTTTCTCACGCTCGGTCAGTTTGAAATAGGGTCGGTGAATGGGAAAGCCCAAAGAGTCGGCCCGGCGAATAAGGTCGTTTTTCCATTCGCTCATTTTCTCGCCCCGCCAACACATCACGGCATCGTCATAGACCGAAAGGGTTTTATTGGGAACGACCAAATCCTCGTCTATGCCGATAATCTTGCCGAATCCCTCGCAAGTGGAACAAGCTCCTACCGGGTTGTTGAAGTTGAACATCAAATCGCTCGGCTCGTTGAATGTCATACCATCGGCCTCGAACCGTTTCGAGAAACAGAGTTCCTGCACCCCTTCCCCTCCATGAATCTGAACGACACACTCGCCGCCGCCTTCAAAAAATGCCGTCTCTATCGAATCGGACAACCGGCTCACCGTATCGTTTTCGTGCGACACACTCAGGCGGTCTATCACCAGACGGACCTCGGCCGGAGAGGGCATTTCACTCTCTGCCAACAAATCCTCTATGGCATAGAAACGGCTACCGACCTCTACCCTCGGGAAGCCTTCTTTTTGCAAAATCTGCAAATGGGTCTTCAAATCTCGGTCGCCCGGTATGACCAAATGGGCAAGCAACACGAATCGGGTACCGTCGGGATAAGCGAGAATGGCATTTACCACATCTTCGACCTGATGTTTCTTGACCAATGCACCGGAAACGGGAGAGTAAGTTTTCCCGATACGGGCATACAGCAACCGCATGTAATCATATATCTCGGTCGAGGTCCCCACCGTAGAACGGGGATTGCGGGTATTCACCTTCTGCTCTATCGCAATGGCCGGGGGAATGCCTTTGATATAATCGCATTCCGGCTTGCTCATACGGCCCAAGAATTGCCGGGCATAGGCCGACAGGCTCTCGACATACCGACGCTGCCCCTCGGCATACAGCGTATCGAAAGCCAACGACGATTTGCCCGACCCCGACAACCCGGTGATAACGATAAACCGGTTGCGTGGTATCTCTATATCTATATTTTTCAGATTATTGACACGCGCCCCTTTGATGAAGATAGACTGTTCAGACATAGTTCCCGAAAATCTTTTTTGGTTCTCTTGCTTCGCCCCTGCAACGGCCGGCAACAGCCGAATCAAAAAAGCCGTTCCGCACCGGTTGCAACCAATTGGAGAAAAAGCCTCCCGTCCAGACAAAGCAGCTACAAAGATAACAACTTTAACAATACATGATTCGGCTCCTTTTTATCCTTTATATTTTTTTGCCGAATAATTCCTAAAAACGAAAAACTTTCCGGCACAAGCTAACAATATTCCAACTATTTTGTTATCTTTGTATAACCACATTAAATTAGTAGAATTATGAAAGGTCTTAATTTATTATTTGCATTCCTCGGCGGAGCAGCCGTTGGTGCAGCAGCAGGAATTCTATTCGCCCCCGAAAAGGGTGCTGATACAAGAGCGCGCATTTGCAAGATGCTACACGACAAAGGTATCCGTCTGAAAAAAGAAGAGATGGAAGAACTTGTCGATCAAATTGCCGAAGAGGTAAAAGGCGGTAAATAATCGCTTTCTTCCCACACACAGATGAGGATATCAAGGATTGCCATCGGTGTCTTTGATACTCTCATCTCTATTTTTCTCCTCTAAACCTACAATTATGCTCGAAGCCCAAAACAATACTTTCCGGAAGTTATTCGAAGAAGGGAAAAAGTATCTCGACCTGCAAATCGATTACGCCAAACTGACCGCGACCGAAAAAATCTCGGTTCTCCTCGGCATGTCGGTACTGTTCATTATTATTTTGGTCCTCTCGGTCGGAGCCGGCATCTATCTCTCTTTTGCCTTGGTCTATTTACTGGAACCTCTTGTGGGCATAGTATGGAGCTATACCGCTGTCGGTGCCGTATTCCTATTGCTCATCGCCCTCGTGGTGATATTCAAAAAGAGATTCATTCTTGTCCCTATTACCCGTTTTATCTCCAAATTACTGTTGGACGATGACAAAAATCCTCAATAAAATGAATACACAGCAACCCCGCCGGCAAGGCCTCACCCTTGAAGAGATTGCGGCTCGTAAGCAGGCTCTCAAAATCGCTATCGCCGAGCAGCGAGAGAATGTCAATGACGCGTATCGGCAGGTTATTGCTCCTTTCGCAAATGTAAAGTCGGTTTCGAAATACATTGGCGGCAGTTTGCTCAACAGTTTCACCATGCTCGAAAGCGCAATATGGGGGTATCGCCTCATTTCACGATTATTCCGTATTTTCAGGAAATTCAAATAATTTTCTCCTACACCGGCCCTCTCTACCGTCTCTACCGTCTCCCCCCTCTCTACCGTCTCTCTGAATCGAGAGGGAACTGCCCTTTACCGGCTCTACCCCGTCGCTTCTGCGATACCCCTCGTTTAATTGTTAATCCCCGGCTCCGCCTAAACCTTGTTGAAAATCTTCTGTTTATACCATAAAACGGAAAAACAGAACGACAATGAAAAACAGGCGATCGATAGGGATTTTCTCAATAGCCATTGTGATAGCTCTCACAAGTTGCAACGGAGAGTATGAGATTATCGGGAAATCCGAAACCATTCCCGAGGGACAAACCATATTTCTCCAAAGACAGAACGACGAAAAGTTTGAAATCATCGATAGTGCCACGGTCAACAACGGTACGTTTTTTTTCAAAGGAGTCCAGCACAACCCGGCTATCGCGATATTAGTCCCATCGGACAACCGCAAATCCCAACTTCCGCCCCTACTCCTTGCCTTGGAAGAAGGACGCATTTATGTGACGCTCGACTCGGTTTCACACATATCCGGCACACCGCTGAACGACCGGCTGCAAAAATACGAATCGAAACGTCGCTTATACGATACTCGCATACAAGCGATAACCTCCCGGTATTTGAAAGATTACTTGTCGGGGCAACTGTCCGACACAGCCTTCTATGCATGGAAAAAGAGTTTCGAGAAAGAACAAAAAGGACTTGAAACACTCACCCGGAACTATATCTTGGCCAATACCGACAATGTGACATCGGTATATCTGTTTTTACAGAACAGCTTCCTGTTTACCCCCGAGGAGCAGCGCAACCTGATTGCCCGAGCCGCCCCCTCGTTCAGAAACAATCCGGCCATAGAAAAAATTTCCCGCATGCTCCAATCCATGAAAAACGTAGAACCCGGCATGCCTTATATCGATCTGTCTTTACAAACACCCGAAGGAGAAAGCGCTTCACTATCGGAGTATATCGGACACGGGAAATATGTCTTACTCGATTTTTGGGCCTCATGGTGTTCCCCTTGCCGAAAACAGACCCCCTATCTAAAACAGTTGTATGAGCGATATGGCCAACAAGCATTCTCCATCATCGGCATTTCATTCGACACGAACCGGGACGAATGGCTCGAATACATTCGGGAAAACCAAATCGCATGGCCGCAACTCGGTGACTTGTCCGGTTGGGATTCGTCGGCCATACCGACTTATGCCATACAAGGAATTCCCCACCTCGTATTAATTGCACCCAACGGGAAAATCATAGCCAACAACCCCTCGGAAAAACAACTGAACGAAATTTTAACGTCGCGATTATCCCCTCGAAAAACAGCCTATACAGGTTCCCAAAAGAAAGATTTTCACAAAAAGGCCTTCTCCAATTAATATTATATGCGAAATTTTATGTACATTTGTATTTCTAACAAATGTTTTTTATCACAATGTGGAAATATTTATGCTCCATGCTGGCGGTTCTCGCCTTCACTGCGTGCCACACGAACAAAAATATGTCAACCAATACCGCTCCGACCGAGACCGTCAACGACATCTTACCCGAAGGGGTGAACGTATCGGCCTCGTTCCGCATGTTTTGGGAGGCGTGGAATACCGATTTGCGCCAAAAAGAAGATTCGCCCGAGAAATACACGCCGTCCGATTCATTGATAAAGAGATTCTCCCTGCGTGAACAAAACGGTGAATACCTGTTGAGCGGATACCTGCACGCCGAAGAGGGATTTAACCCCGATAACCTTTCGGAGATAAGCGGTTATATCACCCGGTACAGCGACTCGATATACAGTTTCGCCGTACCCTTGAAAAGCCTTTCCCGATTGGTCGCTTTACCGGGGATTCGCTATATCGAGACAGCTTCGCCCGTACAGAACAGACAGTCAATAATAAAATAGCCTGAAACCTATGAAAAAATTATTACTCACACTCGGCTTTATGGCCGCACTCCTCTTGCTCCCCTTGCATGCAGAGGTAAAGATGTCTCCATCGACCCAAAACTTTTTACTCAACTACAAATCGGCGACACCCGCCCAGCAGAGCAAACTGAAATCGAGATATGCCGTTGCCCAAAACAACGGCCAAATGATCGTCTCGGCATTTCTGCACCTGAACGATGGAACCAATCTCGACGGTCTCGACGAAAATCAAGTCGTTGTCAATGCCCAATACGGTACGATACTCTCGGTTCGCATTCCTGCCGACAAGTTGGAAACCGTATCGCAACTGCCCGCCGTGAAATATATCGAAATAGGCCGTCCGGTACGCCCGCTCATGAACAATGTGCGCAGTTCAGAATTCTGCAACGTCGATGATTTACATGCCGGTACAGGCTTGACACAAACCTATACGGGGAAAGGGGTCATCGTAGGAATCATCGACAACGGATTTCAATACAACCATATCAATTTCTACGACTCCGATCGCCAAAACTTACGCATAAAACGGGTGTGGAATCAAAACATATCGGGCAACCTGCCCACCGGATTTTATTACGGGACAGAATATACCACGGCCGACGAAATAATTGCGGCCAAGCAAGACTTCAAAGCCAGCCACGCCACTCATGTGGCAGGAATCGCCGCCGGAGCCTATAACGGCAACGACTACTACGGAATTGCCCCCGATGCCGATTTGGTATTCGTCAGTTACAACATATATGACAACAGCAGCAGCAATACCAGCATTTCCGACGGGCTAAAATACATCTATGATTATGCCGAATCGGTGGGGAAACCTTGCGTGGTAAACATGAGTCTCGGGACTCATATCGGGCCTCACGACGGGAGTTCTACCTTCGACCGTATCTGTGACGAGTTGCAGGGCCCCGGCCGTCTGCTGGTAGGAGCTGCCGGTAACGAAGGCGACTTTAACCTGCACGCCCAAAAGACATTGACCGCCACCGACAACACAATGAAATCGCTGGTCGATTTCGTTTCTTACTATGGCTATGGGACTATCGATATTTGGGGCGACGCCAACCAACCCTTGTCGGCAAGAGTCATCGTTTACGATACCCGCAATAAAAAAGAGGTTTACAGTTCCGACTCTTTCTCGACGGCCACAGGGACGAGCAAACTCATAGAGAACCCGACGGGAGCCGAAGGGAAAATCACAATCGCTACCGCTACCGATTCCAACAATCAAAAAGGCAATATCACAATCGATTTGGAAATTTCCTATTTTGACAAAAGTTATTATTACATAGGTTTTGAAGTGACCGGCCCCGAAGGCACCACCGTAAACGCATGGGCCGACGGGTATGATTCCCAACTTGCCAACTACGGGAACAGCGAGTTTACCAATGGCGACAATAGTTCGACTATGGGCGAGATAGGCGGTACCGGAGAAAGAATCATTACAGTGGGAGCCTATACCAGTTGCAACTATATCGAACACAAAAACAGTTCGACTTACAATCGCACCAACGAAACGGTCAACCGGTTGGCTTCGTTTTCGAGTACAGGTCCGACGGCCGACGGCCGCATGAAACCCGATATTACCGCTCCCGGCTCAATGGTTATATCGTCATTCAACAGCTCTACCTGTTCTTGTGGCGGAGATGATTATAGCTACGTTGTCTCGGAAGAAAACATCAATACCGTCAACTACTATTATGGCTCTATGGAAGGAACTTCGATGGCAACCCCCGTTGTTACCGGTATCTTGGCCACATGGTTACAAGCCAGACCCGACCTCACCCCTGAAATGGTACGCGAAGTTTTTGCCCGCACGGCAAAGACCGACGGCTATACGGGGAGCATTGCCGGTACCGGCAATAACCAATGGGGATACGGTAAAATCGATGCCTATAACGGGTTGGTTTACTGTTTCGACCTCTCGGGCATCGACAAAACAGGCGCCCCCACCCGACCGATGGTATATCCCAATCCGGCTTCGGGCTATTGCCACTTCCTGTTGCCCGACGACGATCGCCGCATTACCGCCTCGATTTACTCATTAAACGGGAGCGAAATAACCTCGCAATACATAGGCGACGTAGCCGCCGGCGAACAATGCCTGCTCGATTTGAACGGCATTCCGACCGGAATCTACTTCGTGCGGATAACCGGCGAACACACGCACTTCACAGCCAAACTTTCAGTACGATAAACCTGAACTATTCTTTATGACAAAGGGGGGAGTGAAAAATTTCACTCCCCCCTTTGTCATAAATATACCGGAACAAATTTATTTCGGGAGTTCTTTCTGAAAGGCGACTCGCTCATCGCCATTGGCCAAATAGATGATTCCGCAACGGACAAATCCGTGAAGAAGCAACAAATCCTGCATAACCCGATTGTCGCGATGCGTATCGATACGGATATTGTCAATATGGTTCCAACACCACGCCAAGCAGCAGGAAAAGATACCTCCCGCCTTACCCGACGAAGCGATGCGGTGTATCACGCCATAGGGCTTGTCGTTGAGCCAAGCTCCGTCGTAAATCTCCCGATAGGTGGGTTCGGGAGCGGCCCCGTAACGGAAACAGAATGTCCCCACAATCTCACCGGAGCTATCGTTACAGACAAAACTGCTGCCCGACGAAATATCCGCTTCGAGAATGGCTCGTGTGGGATAACCACCTGTCCATTGCCGGTAGTTCCCATTCAGCCGCATAAACCGGCGGGCCTGTTCAAATACGGCCATCACCTCGTCCATGTCGGCCGCGGTGGTAGGCCTTATGCTCAACGGGAAAATCTGGCTGTCCTTCATACGCCATTCCGATTATCGGTGCGACAAATCGTCGTACAATTTTTGAAGATAGGCCTTTCCCTTTCGCAATCGAACCGCGTTGCTATCGTTCTGCGCTACAAGAACACTCTGCGCCGCACAATCGTAAACGGCAGCCCCCTCCCGGTCGATATAACCGAAGCCGTCGGGGAAGGTATAAAAGGCAAAATGTTCCCGCGACGGATCAACGATATTTTTACTGAATGTGAAATCGTCATATGGGATATGCAGTTGCGCCAACAGGGTGGCAGCAAGGTCGATTTGCGACAAATAGGTATCGACTACACCCGGACGCAAGACCGCACCTCCGGCCCATACCATAGGGATACGATGATAATCCATATCATGATTTTCGACATTGTAGGGATAACGGAAGGCATGGTCGGCAACAAACACCACAAGTGTATTGCCCCAGACAGGAAGCTGTTCCAACCGCTCCATAAAAACGCCGATACAACTATCGGTATAAGCCACCGAATTGAGGTACTTGTCTTCAAACCGGCACATGGGTACATCGAACGGTTCGTGGCTGCTCAACGTGAGGAATATTTTCATAAAAGGCTCGTCGGACTGTCCTTCGACCAATTTGTAAAATGTATCGAAAGTGACATCGTCGGGAACGCCCCATTTGCTCAATCGCTGGCTCAACGGGAAATCACGGTCGCACACAATCTTGTCTATCCCCATAGAGATGAAATAGGAACGCATGTTGGTGAAATCGGCATCTCCGCCATAAAGAAACTGGGTGTCATAGCCGTGGCTGCGCAACGACTTGGAGATGGCCGGCAACGACTGCGATTTGGAAGGATACTTCATGATCGAGGCCGTAGGTTGTGCCGGATAACCGCTGAGGATAGAGGTCAACCCGCGATCGGTGCGGAAACTGTTGGCATAACAACGGGTAAACAAAATCCCCTCCGAGGCTATCTTTTCGAGATTGGGCATCACTCCGGATATTCCGTCCAAACTCTCCATCGCAGCCCCCGAGAAGCTTTCGAGTACCACCAACAACACATTGGCCCCGGGTTTCACCCACTGCAAGGTGTCGGCAGGAAATACCGAAGGACCTCCACCCCGCAGCGGTTCGAACAGAGCATCGGCCTCCTCCGGTTCGAGCAAGCGGTATTGGGTCGAAAAATCTTCCGATTTGGAGAGCGACGACATCAAGCTGAACACTGGGTTGATAGCGGCATGGTTGAGCACCATACGGTCGCTGAAATAGACCTTGCCTACATTCATGGTCGAGACCGTAAACCCGCCCCGAATGGGAATAAACAATGAGGCTGCCAGTACCAACAGGACGGCAAACGAAAGGAGCGGTTTGCGAGGTTTCGTCCAACGGCCGGCTCTCGCCGAGAGCAACCACAACGGCCACAGAAGCAGCGCGGCATAAAGCAAAATGAAAAGAATGATAACGACAGTCTGCCATGCAGGAATACTGGCCACGGCATCGGCCGGCGAAGCGAGATAAAACAGGGGCGTCGCATCGATGCGGAATCCCCAATAACTGTACAGTACGGCATCGCTCAACGTAATGACCGAAACGACCAAAGCAATCACGGCAAAATAGATGCGGAAAAGAGGTGTCCACCACTTGCCTTGCCAATAGACCGATGCAACGGAAAGCAGTGCGGGAAGGGCCACTATATACGCAGCCATCGAGCTGTCGAGTATCGAGCCATGCCACATCACCGAGAGCCACTCCCCTACGGGGGTCGAGCCGTAAATATCCCCGTGAAACAACATGAACAATGGCTTTTGCAAAACAAACATGATGAAAAACCAGCCATATACCCCGACTAAAAAACAGATGCGCCTTTTCATACTCTACCTTATTTTACAGCGTGTAAAAGTAATATAAAAAAGTTCGTCCCGCTTAAAATAAAATTAGGAAACGTTTTGTTTAATATTTATTAAGTGTCGAAGTTGAGTTAGAATGATTATAAATTGTGACCTTTGTTAAAATTACCATTTGTATCACATAACACAGTAGTAATGAAAAAAACTTTATTATTATCAGCCTTAACTGTTTTTGCAATCATGGCACAAGCTGCTAACCCATTTTTCGGGAGCTACAAAACGCCCCATCAAACAGTTCCGTTCGACAAAATAAAATTGTCGCACTACGAACCGGCTTTCAAAAAAGCCATTGAAGAGAACCAAAAAGAGATCGACGCCATTGTCAACCAACGCTCGACCCCCACATTTGAAAATACCATCGAAGCGCTCGACCGCAGCGGACAAATGCTCAACCGGGTGGCCAGTGTATTTTTCGCCTTGCTAAGCGCCGAGAGCAACGACGAGATGATGGAAATCTCGCAACGGGTACAACCGATGCTTTCGGAACACAGCAACAACATCAGTTTGAACGAGAAACTCTTCGAACGCATCAAATTCGTATATGACCATCGCGACCAACTCGACCTGACACCCGAGCAGCAAACGCTCCTCAAAGAGACTTACGAATCGTTTGCCCTGAGCGGTGCCGAATTGCAAGGCGAAGACCGGGAGAAATACCGCGCCCTGTCGTCGGAGTTGAGTCAACTCACACTCACTTTCGGACAGAATGTGTTGAAAGAGACCAACCTGTTCAGCATGATGCTCTCGGAAGATGAACTGGAAGGCCTTCCCCAAAGCGCCCGCGATGCCGCCGCCGCACTGGCGAAGAGCAAAGGTAAAGAGGGGTATATGGTCAACCTCTCCTATCCCAGTTACAGCGCGTTTATGAAATACTCGTCGCGGCGCGATTTGAGAGAAAAACTTTATCGGGCCTACAACTCGCGCAACCTCGCCGGCGAATACAACAATATCCCCGTGCTGACCCGCATCGCCGAAGTTCGCCTCGAAATGGCCAAACTCTTCGACAAGCCTACCTATGCCGAATATAACTTGCAAACGACCATGGCCGGCAACAGCGCCGCCGTTTACAACCTGCTGAACCAATTACTCGAAGCCTACAAACCGGCAGCGTTGCAGGAGGTGAAAGAGATCGAGGGCTTTGCCATCGGCAAAGAGGGGAAAGACATCACGCTGATGCCGTGGGATTTCAGCTACTATTCCGAACAACTCAAAAATATCAAATACGACCTCAACGACGAAATGTTGCGTCCCTATTTCGAGGTAAACAACACCATCAAAGGTGTGTTTGGCCTGGCTACCCGCCTCTATGGCCTGCACTTTACCAAGAACCCGAAAATCCCCGTTTATCATCCCGAAGTAGAGGCTTTCGAAGTGACCGACAACGACGGGAATTATGTGGGTGTGATCTATACCGATTTCTTTCCCCGCGACGGTAAACGCGCCGGTGCGTGGATGACCGAATTCAAGGGTCAATGGAAAGAGGAAAACGGGAAGGACAGCCGTCCGCACGTGACGATCGTCATGAATTTCTCCCGCCCCACGGCCGACGCTCCGGCATTGCTCACTTATGACGAAGTAGAGACTTTCCTGCATGAGTTCGGCCACGCCCTGCACGGACTCCTTTCCGACGTGACTTACTCTTCTCTCTCAGGCACCAGCGTATATCGCGATTTCGTAGAACTGCCCTCGCAATTCAATGAAAACTTTTTGGCCGAGAAAGAGTTCCTCGACAGCTTTGCCGTTCACTACAAAACGGGCGAGAAAATACCTACCGAATTAGTAGAAAAAATCAAACAATCGAGCCAATATTTGGCCGCTTATCTATGTGTTCGCCAACTTACCTTCGGCTTCCTCGACATGGCCTACCACTCCATTACCGCCCCGGTAAGCGACGCGGCATCTTTTGAACAAGCCGCTATCGAGAAGACTCTGGTATTGCCCAGCGTAGAGGGTACACTCATCGCACCCCAATTCAGCCATATTTTCTCAGGCGGATATGCCGCCGGATATTACGGCTACAAATGGGCCGAGGTTCTCGATGCCGACGCTTTTGCCGTATTCAAGGCTCACGGTATTTTCGACCCGGCTACGGCCGCATCGTTCCGCGACAATATCTTGAAACGGGGCGGAACCGAGAATCCCATGACTCTTTACAAACGCTTCAAAGGCAGTGAACCTACTATCGAAGCGCTTATGCGCCGCGACGGAATTATCAAATAAACGGGTGACCGCATAAACACAAAAAGGAGCCTCGATTTTTTCGAGACTCCTTTTTTATATAGTATAAGGGATCTTATCCCTAACTCCCGGATAAAATCTCACACCCTCCCGTAAATCGACCGGCGGCATTCGCAATATCGGCACTCATCGTATCCCGGGGCCAAAGAATTTCGAGCGACTTGTCTTACTTCCGGTTTTACTTATTTTCAGACCACCAGTACAACATCATCAAGCCTGCTGAACGGCAGGAGTGGCCTATCGAGAAATAGACAAGCAATCAGAAGGTAAAGTGCAAAGCTATGCGGACTCCCCCCTTGCTGATATTGGGGCTGTTGAGGTAGGTCAACCGCCATACATAATCGACCCGCAGAATAGTGAAAATATTGTCGAGCCCCACGCTACACTCCATGTAAGGCATCTTGTCCATCTCGCTACTTCCTTTGGGGAAGACAAACAGGTCGCTGTTGTACAAGGGATTGTTTTTCTTGCTCAAACTGCCATACAACCCCCGGAATGCAAATACCTCGCGCAGTTTCATGTATTTCAACAAAGGAATGCGGTTGAACAACGCACCGTTGGCATTGTAGGTAAAATCCCAAGAGACATACTGGTCGTTGATGAATTCGAGCGCGTTCATCAAGGCATACGACTCGGGCTGAATCGTATAAGAGAGGTTGGCATTGGGCAGAATCAGCATGGGGAATGGTACTTTGTCCCATACTTTCCCGGCCTTGACAATGGCATCGAAATAGCCGAATGCCGAAAACCAAAACCGTTTTTGAACACCAAATTCGGTATGGTTATAAGAGTAGCGACTCCCCAAGAAATTCTTAAAGGCAAAAACATGCGAAAGCGTAAGTACCGGCGCATCGAGGTTGATGGGGAAACGGTTGCTCTTCGTCTGATAAAATTTTTCGTTGGGAGCAAACCTCAACTTTACCTCAAAGTTGGTCTGCATATAATCTTTTATCTCCTTGCCATAGCCGTCGATGAAGGCAATACGGTCGGTTGCCATCTGCTGAATTTCGTTACGGACTCCCAGCCCGAACGAGAAACCGCCCTTACGCTCCTGCAAATACGACAACTCGGTCTTACGCAAATAGGTAGCTTTGTTGTCGGCCTTCCGTTTCAACGACAAAAATACATTATCCTTGTTGGTGTACATATATTGCTGCCCCAACTGGTCGATGTCGTACGAGTGACTCAACTTAATGGAGTTGATAGGGAACTCTTTGGCGTGGAATTTCTTTTTGTTGAACGAATACTCCACCTCGCCCGAGTACTTCACTTTCTCGTCTTTCGTACCATAGGCGACATAACCGCGTGCAAACCAGTGCGGATTGAGTTGGGCAGTGGTCAGCCCTCCTACCCTGAACCGGGCTCCCTCTATCTCATTGGCGCTAATCGTCGTATTCATAGGTCCGAAATCGAATTTGCTGTCTTCTCCCGTCTCGATATAACCTCCGATGAGTACCCCCAACACCTTCTCGGTGTAATAAAATACCGGGACTTCGCGCAACCGCACCAACAGTTTATCGACCGCATTCTCCTTTTTCCGTACCGGCACATGGCGGTTATCCACCCAAAACTCTTCGGGTTTGGCCTGAGCGTCAATTTCGACCTTCTCCCGCCCCTCGAAATCATAGACCGAAAGATCGTCGGGCGGCGTAAACGTGAATTTGTTATAGGTCGTCATGCGTCGTGCATACAATCCCTGTGTCGAAGGCATGACCTTGAACTCGATAATGGCATCGTCCTTCGTTTTTATACGAGTTCCGTCTTCCAACCGTTCATAATCCTGTTCGAGATACATATTCTCGACATAATTGAGATTGATGTCGCGAGGCACATTCATCTTCACCTTCTTGATAAAGTAGGTCGAATCGCCCTCGGGAACATAGATATGACCGGTGAAACCGAATGACTCGGAGTTGAACGGCACAAAACCCAAGTCGATACACTTCACCCCATCGACTTGAATCGTATCGAGCAAATAGTATTTATAAAACGAGGTTCCTATGTTGGAAAGCGGGCTTACAAATCGATTGGAGAGCAACGTAATATCGTTCCCGAAAATATCGATTTCGCGGAACAAATCGTCGTACAACATCTGTACGCTCTCTTCGTTGAAAATCTCGTCGATACCCGCCCGTTTGATACCGGTGACAACCAATTTCTCGGTCTCGGGATTGCGGCGATAATAATTATTGGCAATCTTCTCCTTGATCGAAACCGTGAGAATAGGCTTACCCGAAACTTCCGACGTATCGACATAATCAAAAATAAACTGGAATTTCTTGAACAGCCACTTTTTCTTTTGCTCCTCCGAGAATTCATTCAGGGCAAAAGTCATCTTCTCGTATTTCTCATAGTTGTAAAAGTCGTGCTTTTTGGGATCTCCCACATCGCGCCGCTCGATCAACTTTTTTACAAACTCGACGGCCGGATTGTTTTTACGGCTGTATTTCTCCCGCTTGGGCTTTACGACCACCTCATTCAGCACATAATCCGACGGGACCAAATCGACAACCACGTTATTCTCCTCGCCTTTCTTCACGAAAAAGGTCTTTTCCCGATAGCCCAGCGTCGAAACTCTTACATTCAAAAAATTGTCACGCACGGCTACGGCAAAGTTACCCTCGTTGTCGGTCATAATACCCTTGTCGCTTCCCACAAAAAAAACCGAAGCATAAGATATGGGTTCTTGCGTTATGGAATCGCGTACCAACCCTTTTACCACCGTCGCTTTCTGGGCTGCAACCGTACCCGGAAATCCTGCCAACAAAAGGATAAGGATTAATACCGCATATATCTTTTTTACCATAAAAGTCTCACAAGCTGTACATTAAAAATAAGCTCCACTTTTCGAATCCCTCGAATTTTCACGCTACAAAAGTACAAAAAAAACTTCGGGCTATCGGCTTTTCTCCCTAACCCGGGCCTGCTTTAACATTGTTTAATAGCGACTGCATTTTTATTCTGTTTCTTAAACCAAATAAATGTGTTATATTCGGTGTCTTATTTACATTTGTTAATTTATGAGTTTGGAAATAGAGCGCAAATATCGAGTCAACGGCTGCTCATACCGGCAATATGAATGTATCTATTATAAGCAAGGATACCTCTCTGCCGACAAACAGCGTACCATACGCATACGCATAGCCGGCGATAATGCCTGTATCACGATCAAGGGAGCGACCGAAGGGTTTACCCGTAAAGAATTCGAATATCCCATTCCCGTGGCCGATGCCGCCGAAATGCTCGACTCGCTATGTCTCCCGGGGATTATCGAGAAAAAAAGATACCGTTATCCCTATGATGGGCACGTGTGGGAAATCGACGAATTTCTCGGCGAAAACGAGGGTTTGGTCGTGGCCGAAATCGAATTGGAATCGGAATCGGAATCTTTCCAGCTACCTTCGTTCATCGGAGCCGAAGTTACCGGAGACCCTCGCTATTATAATTCGAGCCTTGCCGTAAAGCCCTATAAAACATGGGAGGAAAAATAATAACTTCGATTTTTTAGATTTTTTTACAATTAAAATAACGACCGCTCGATTCTTTTTCCCTACCTTTGCCCCTCGAAAACGACAGACCATTGGAAAGATGCCGGAGTGGTCGATCGGGACGGTCTCGAAAACCGTTGTACCCTTACGGGTACCGAGGGTTCGAATCCCTCTCTTTCCGCCAAGCAAAAGCGCAATATCTTGTAAATAAAGGTACTGCGCTTTCTTATTTTATCTTTCCCAGTTCCACTCAACAGCGCAACGAACAAATGCGCGTCCCAAAAGCGAAGGTTTACTAAATCGCTTCTATCCCAATTTCTCAATTTACACGCCCAAAAATCTTATTGATATAAATAATACAAGGATTGAGATTAAAAGTATTACAACCTGCATTATCAAGGCTTTAACTTTGTACCATCTAACCAAATCATTTATATCATGAAACATTTTCTTTTATCAATTGTCATTTTGGGCGCATATTTTTCGGCCTTCTCGGCAAATATTGTCATTCAAGAGAACACGTTCTATTTGGAAAATGAAAAGATGAAAGTTTCATTCGTGTTCGAATCCGGCTCATTAAAATTTACAAGTCTATATAACAAAGGGAAAAGCATCGAGTACCTGAATGCCGATGACCCTAATGTATTATTCGACCTCAAAACCTCGATCGGCAATTTCAACTCGTTAGACGGGTCATGGTCGTTATCGTCTTCCGAAACCAGCGACATAACCTTCAACGACAAAATTTTTGGGAAAAAGCTCGAATTGGTACTAAACAACGCTAACCAAAATTTTTCTGTAAAGACTGTTTTTGAACTTTATGGAGAAGAAGGAGGGTTACGGTATTACTGCCATCTCAAAAATGAATCGCCCGAAAATATATTAATAACCCAATCCGATATACTCAACTTAGTGTTGCCCGACTCGGAAAAGCGACTGCATTATGTTTCCAGTTCAAACCTTTGGAGCGAAACGTCTGATAAGATTGAAAATGCTAAAATGAATTGTATCGCACACTACGCCGACCACGGGTGGAGTATCTCTCTGGAAAATAACTTTGCAACCAGTTTGGAAGAAGGTGGCTTCAAAGGAGATGAAACCCAGCCGTTCTTATTCCTGAACGTATTTAATGGAGACCATAAAATGAAGGTATCGACCAACCCGGTTGCGATACAACTGAATTTGCTCCCCTATGAAGAAGTCGAATATTTTTCGGTTAATATCACCCTGTTCTCGGGAGACGTCATCGATGCAAAAATGGCTATCCAAGAACATCTGAGGGAGCGGTTCCGTTTCGTGGATTTAAACCACGTCATCGCCATAAATGACTGGGAATGGTATTCCGACGGGAGCCGGTCCGATTTGAATTATCGAAACAAATATGTCCCCATAGCCAAACGAATGGAGATAGACGAAATACATATAGACGATTATTGGAACTGTCCTATTTCTTCACAATCTTCTGCAACATCAAGAAATTCGGTAATCCCCGAAGCCTCATTCACGAGCGACCTTGTTTCACTATCGGAATTCATTCGGAACAATGGTTTGGAATTAGGACTTTGGTACTCATTGACCGGCGGTTGGTGGGGCGTTGGGAAAGACTTGGCCGATCCGGCGGTTCAAGAAGAGAAAATAAATACTATCGAAAATGTCTTAATCGGGCAATATCATTCCACTTGGCAACAAATTGATTTGGGAGAATTTTTCTTCACCCCACAAAACACGAGTTACTCCTCCATTTCGGATAACGTTTACCGCAAGGTACTGGGTGCGATGAACATCTTGAACACCATTGCCGAAAGACACCCGAAATATATGTTGCAAATGACTCCCGAAGCCGACAACAACCGGGCCCGCCAAGGAATTGGATTAATGGAACTTCCTCTCAATGGGATATACGGGGCTTACGACAGATTGGACTACAATTATTCGATACAGCAAATATTTCAGAATTTCGGGATATTGCCTTTTGAAGGAATGATGGTTTTCCAATACCTGAATACCTTCGATGCGAGCAACAGCCAGCTATACTCTTTTTTAACCGGGCGCCACACCAGCATTTATGACAAACCCGATTTCTTTACAGATGAAATGATCGAAAGGACAAGCGTATTCAACCGTTGGCGGAAAAATAACCGGATAACCTCGTTACTAAATGAAGTCTTACGACCCGTCTATTTCAATGTAAATGATTCCAATAACGGCCCTTATTCATGGATGTTTGTCAATAGCGATAAGAGTTTAGGGTTGCTTTTTGCCGTGGCCGGAGCCAACAAAACAGTCGATGACCTCCTCCTAAATATCCGTTGGTTAGACGAGCAAAAGGAATATCACATATTCGATATTTCGATGGACGACCTTACATTTGATTATAAATACATGGGGGCGTACACCGGACAACAATTAAGAGAAAACGGCTTTACCGCGCATCTGAATGAAAGCCAAGGCCGGGGAAAAGCATTTTGGATAACAGAAGCAGGCAACAATCCCATAGAAATCCTGTATGTCGATCACTTTGCCGATAATTATTCATCGACTTTTGAGAACGGCCAACTAACAGTCTCCGTTTCGGGCACTCCGGGAGAACTTGTAAAGGTTTTTGCCTACAAGGCGTTGAAAAACGGTATGGAATGTAAAACCGTAAGAATTGGCGATGAAGGAGTCGGCGAGACAGTTTTCGATACCGAAACCGTATCGGCACCGGCCATTCGATTAAAAGTCTTGGAAACTGCAACCAATAGTATTTTACTGGGATTGAGCGGAGAAATATCGGATTATGATCATATCTATTTGGAGAGAATGGACGGGTATAGCGGCACTTGGAACGAGATATGCGACATCAACGGCGATGAATATCTCGACGAAGAATTAAACGCAGCCGAAACCTACCAATACCGATTGAAATACGAAAAAGGGAATAATATTTCTTATTCCGAGACATTAATAACCCAAACCAAAGGGAGCAGTTATTGGAGACAAACTTTATTCGACAGTTTTGAGGACGGTTATTATGACGGTTGGAAAATCATCTCGGGCAGTTGGTCGGTAATAAACGAGAACGACAATAAAGTTTTAGCGCAAAGCGCCAACAGTGACAACTGGATTTACAAGCCTATCGAGTCTCAAGACGATTATGTTCTTCAAGTTCGAGTGAGATTAGACGGGGGGTCAAATGTAGGAATCTCGGCTCGCATGGACGAAAACGGAGATCGATACCAATTCGATTTCGAATCGGTCAGCCAAACAATCCGCTTGTTCAGACGGAACAATACCGGTGCATTAATATCGAAGCCCGTTGAAGTCGTACCGGGACAGTGGTACACGATGTCTTTAAAAGTCGATGGTGACAATATAGAAGGTTCATTGAACGGAGTCCCCATGTTGGCCATGACAGACTCGGAATGTAAAGGCAAAGGTATCGGGCTATATACATGGGAAACCCAAGCCTCTTTCGACGACGTTTCGATATTGAGTAAAGAATCGGCAAGAATAGACCTCGACGAGAGCAACATAATTACACCTATCCCCTTATTCTCCGGTAATGTCCTACTCCCGGCGGGCAACATGTTTGATGATACCTGCGACGATTTCGGTAAATGCCGGAGCAACAGCGGCAACCTGTCTGTTGACAATTCGATGTTTATTCAAGCAACCCCCATTGAAGATGGAAACAACCCCGGGAAATACATAGCTTGGGTCGAGTACGAAATCACTCCGGGCTCCACCATTGAGTTTTCAACTCGTAACGCCGACAAAGGAATCGGGATAGACCCTTGGGTTTTAAAATCATCAAACGACGGTATTATCTGGGAAACCGAAGATTGCAGCACCGAAATCTCACCCGATTATATCGAAGACTACTGGCAGATAAAAACACATTTTTCTTCGGAAATACAATCCCCATACATTCGTATTTACTTCCCGGCTAACGTAAGCAATTGGAAAGCCGGTTTAGATGCTGTTTCGGCATACTCCATGGAGGGTAAAATAGAATTGATTTGCGAAGGGAACAAGGTTGCCGAGACCGAGATCGGGAACGACGGCAAATTTGAAATTCAGATACAATCCCGTAACCCGTTACCTCTGGGACACCAATCGTTAGAATTTGTAGTCAAGAATCTCGACGACATGATCATGGCAAGAAAGTATATAAATACGATGGTCATCGAACCTCTGTTCTACGACGATATGGAAAGCGGCAATCTGAATAAATGGTCTTTATCCGAAGGTAATTGCTCTTTATCCTCCGAAGAAGACGGGAACCACAAGATATTGCTTGACGGCAATGATATAACGACCGTCGCCGGCGCAAATATCCCGACAATAAACGATTTCTCGTTTACCGCAGAGCTACAAGTGCTACAAGGATCACGATTCTCTGTTCAATTCGGCAATGAGCCCGATGGATTCCATTTCGGTTATGACGGAGAAAATATCCGATTGCAATCCTTCAATACTGCCGAAGGGAATACTACGCCTTATGTATTCGAAGCGGACAAGAGCTACAACCTCTCGATCGAAACGACAGAAAGCGCCGTATCGCTCCTCATAAACAGTGAATGCATACTTTCCCTGCCCGGGTGGGAAGGAAACATAAGCCAATTTAAATGGAGTGTCGAAAACACTACCTTAACCTTGGACAACGTTTTTATTATCCCCCTATACGATGCGGCATCGGCACTCGAAGATTATCGGTTGAATACAAATTTGACTTTGGATAAAAATTCGATTACGGTTTCAAGTGAGAGCAATAATGTAGCGACCCTCAATGTCAATTTCCCGACAAGGAGTACGGCTCAACTTCCCGAAGATTTATCGGCCGATATGAAAATCGAATGCCTGAATAAATCATTTTCTCCCAATACCCAAATCATAATCGATCTGTTTTGGGACGACAAATATTCGACATTTACATATCGCATCGACAAGGAGTGCAATTATGTGTGGTTATCCGATATTCTATCTATCAACTATGGTGAACGGCCACTACTAAAAGAGTTGTGGCGAAACCTGAACACTGTCAAAATAAGCTATGTATTGCCCGATGAGGCAACCCTGAATACCGACATATCGGTAATTGCTTTCGATGGACAGGAAATCGAAATAGGGAATCATGTCGATTTGGAAATACGAGTCGATCAAAGTTCCGAAATAAATAAAGTTTTGACCAATCGTGATCTCTGCTATTATTGTAAAGAATCAGGTATGATCGTTATCAAGCACAAGGAGTTTGCACCATGCCAAATCTACGACTTAACCGGCAAACTATTGCATGAAGTTCCAAGCGGACAAACGACAATAGACGCATCGTCATGGGCAAAAGGATTGTATATTGTCAAAGCCGGAAACCAAATTGCCAAAATTGCCGTAAACTGATCGGTTATTTCGGGAAAACAAGAATTCTTTTCTTCCTTAAATGCACCCTGTTTTTATAAATCGGGGTGCATTTGTTTTATCTACACAAACAAGCGATATTCCATAAACATACCCCTCTTGCATATTCACCGAGGCATTTTCACTTTCAAACGGCTATACGAAGAGACGGCGCCGCACAAAGTCAGGATTCCGGCCAGCAACATAGCGTCGTGCGGAGCCGAATCGCCATGCAAATGAAACATCAGGGCGACCAACGCCGCACCTACGGTCTGCCCCGTAAGGCGGGCCGTAGCCAACATGCCGCTGGCGCTGCCGGTCCGTTGCGGCGGTGCCGAAGTGAGCAACATGTGATTATTGGGCGACTGGAACAAACCGAACCCCATACCGCACAACATCAACCGGCACACCAACCCGATATGGCTCGTATCGGCCGGGACAAACGAGAGGCTGAAACAGCCGACGCTCATAACCATCAACCCTACTCCACCCAAGATGCCGGGGTGAATCTTCCCGATGAGTATCCCAGCCAACGGGGCGACAAAGACAATTACCAACGGCCACGAGGTCATGAGCAACCCCGTGCCTACGGCATCGTAATGAAAGGTATTGACCAGCAGGAAAGGCATGGCAATCATACAGGTCATTTGAGCCGTAAACGAAAGAATGCTCGTCACGACCGACATCGAGAAAATAGGTATTTTGAGCAAATCGAACGGAAGCATGGGATACTTCTCCCGCAGTTGCATACGCACATAAAATATCGCCACTACGACAAACAACGCCACTCCACCCAGAACCCAACGAACGGGGACATCGTGCGAATAGGCTTCGACACACCCGATAAAGAGGCCGAAAGTCGCCGCATTCATCAAGGCCTCTCGCCAGTTGAAGCGGTGGCCCAAAACCCGCACGGCATTATTGGGCAAGTATTTATGTCCTAAAATAAAGGTGGCAATACCAAACGGTATGTTAATGGCAAACAACCACGGCCACGAAGCCACCGACAGAATAGCCGCCGAAAAAGTTGGACCTGCCACCGAAGCCAGCGCCACCATCGTCGCGTTAAGCCCCACCCCTTCGCCCAACCGGCGTTTGGGATAGATGAGCTTTATCAACGAGGTATTCACACTCATAATCATGGAGGCCCCGAAACCTTGGAAAACACGGGAAAGGACCAACCACGCCAAATTATGCGACAGGGCGCAAAACAACGACCCGACCGTAAAAACAGCCACCCCCCGCAAATAGACCTGCTTATACCCCCAACGTTCACCCATCGACGAGAAAGGCAACAACGTCATCATAATGACCAGCTGGAAAGCATTGACAATCCAGATAGAATCGGACGAAGATACATTTAGCTCCCGAGCGATACTGGGCAACGCCACATTGCAAATCGTACCGTCAAGTACCGAAAGAAACAGGCCGCAAAAGGTGGCGGCCATCGCATAGTAGATACGCGGACGGTGCAACCCGTCCCAATTCAAATCCCCTACAATCTTCTCTTCCTTTTCCTGTTTCATCTTTTACCTTTCTTAAAATCATGCTCACGCATACCGGTTGCAAAGGTAGTGAAAATGAACGTAGAGGCAAATGAAAATGGAATTTTCAAGGATGACCATGCCGAGCCGCAACCTATCTTCTATAAAGATAGGAAAAGGAGAGCGAAAAAATCAAGTTTATTTGAACTTTCACCAATCGAAGCCGAAAGCATATTGCTCCTTATTTACAAAAACTCTCCCTTCTTATAAATTCAATCGAGCATAAGGCTCATATAAGGGCGAACAGCGGGAAAATCGAGCAACGAAGATAGTTTCGAATCGCCGAATACCATAGACGCCAATTCAGACACATCGACATCGAGGTCGCACGTATCGGCCTCGATACGACCACACGCACCATCGGCAATTCGATAGACGCCGTCATTCGCAGGCAACAGCGGGTCGGTCACCCGTATTGTCACCCGCAACGACCGATGATTTCCGGCAACGGCTTTCAAAAGCGCTTCGACATCGACAATCCGGAGCATGCCCATGCGATGCAACGGTTTTTCGTCCCCGCCCGGCGAAGCAAACAAGAGCAACGGCAACCCGGGAAATCTCTCCCCGACTTCGTGTAATACAGCCTCTCCCGCACCCTCATCTACGGCCAACAATTCTTTTACGACAACCCGGCCGTCGCACGGCACGGCAAAGGCCAATGCCGAGAGTACGCCCGCCTCATCGGCCACAGCGATCACCTCGCCACCGTCCAATGCAATATCGGCACAAATCACCTCAAAGTCGTTCCGCACATGCAACATGCAACAAGGCCGACGACGCATCTGGGCATCGAAAAATCGATAAAGGTCCTCGGCCGGAGGGGTCACCCGGCAATAACCAGCACTATCAAACTTGTGTATCGAGGTAAAATTCAACTCTTGCCGAAAGAAAACCGGCGCATAACCTTTCGAAGCATAATAACCATACAACCACGATTCGGCCGGAATAAGCGCCGAAAGCGGAATATCCCGCAACCGCATCTCCTCGAACGACTCTTCCAACAACCGACTCATCAATCCCCGGTTCCGACATTCGGGCCGGGTAGCCACCCCCGATATATAACTTACCCCCAACAATGTCGCTCCAAAGGTCATTCGATAGGGCAACATTTGCAAGGCCGCCTTCACGACTCCGCCTTCCTCGAAACAACGGGCATTCTCATCGCGATAAAGATGGTCGAACAGAAGCGATACAAAACGCTCGTCGTCGTGAAAACAGAGTTGCCACAACTCCCTGATTCGTGCTTTTTTCTCCAAAATATTCATTGCCGGTCGATGGTTTATACATAGAACAATCCGGGGTAACCTTGGTTTATCGCCATGCAAAAACAATATGGATTTATTAAATCAATGTATTATAAAACAGTCGCTTATATAAATATTATAAATCTTTTAAATATTTTTATATTACATACACAAGATGCGAACAATATTTATATGCAAAAATATTTATACTATTCGCGCATATCAAAAAAATCGTATATAATATACTTAAAAACAGCGGATTATAACGAAGAAAATAAAGCAATGATTCAAATAATGAATTACTGTTCACTCCTATTCGACGGACCACTGGACGGTTTCGGTCTCCGACGCCGCCGGTGCCGTTTTTGGGGAGCAGCGCCGTTTGGATCCGCAGCCTCGCCCGGCCGCTCTTTGACGGGGCGCTCCTGCAAAGAAGATTCATTGTTCTTAGATGTCCCTCTATCTCCCCTTCTGCGATTTTTAGAACGTCCGTTCCCACCTCGGTTTCCACCTCGATTCCGGCGGCCACCCTCTTGTTTCGGCGCATAAACAGGAGCCTCGCCCAACCCATCGGGCAATTCCCGCTTAGCAATTTCATAGCCTAAAAACGACTCTATACGATGGAATTTTCCTTGCTCCTTTTCCGATACAAAAGTGATGGCTGTACCATCGGCACTGGCCCGGGCCGTACGCCCGATGCGGTGGATATAATCTTCGGGATCGTGCGGGACGTCGTAATTGATAACCAATCCTATTTGGTCTATATCTATTCCGCGGGAAATGACATCGGTAGCCACCAAAATATCGAGTTTGTTGTTTTTGAAGTCAAGCATGACCGCTTCGCGTTCGGGTTGTTCCAAATCGGAGTGCATGGCCGCTACCTTATACTTTTTCCGCTTCAAGGCGAAAGCCAACTCCTTGACCTTCTGTTTCGACGACGAGAAGATAATGGTTTTGGTACCTGTAGGCTCACGAAACAGCCAATCGATGATTCCCATTTTCTGGTTTTCATAGCACACGTAGGCCGACTGGTCGATGGCCTCGTTGGGCTTCGATATGGCCACATTCACCTCGACGGGAGCGTTCATGATGTTTTTGGCCAGTTGGCGGATTTTGGGTGGCATCGTCGCCGAGAACATGATCGTTTGGCGTCTCTCGGGCAAATTCTTACCGATCTTCATAATATCTTCGTAAAAGCCCATATCGAGCATGCGGTCGGCCTCGTCGAGTACGAAATATTCTACTCCCGAGAAGTCGATATTCGAGATATTCAAGTGCGAAATGAGCCGTCCCGGAGTGGCAATAATAATATCGGCCCCCATCGTCAAGCCACGTTTTTGCTGCTCCCACGACGAACCGTCACCTCCACCCGAGACCACGGCAGTAGATATGGGGAGAAAGTAGGAGAATCCCTCGAATTGCATATCGATTTGCTGCGCCAGCTCCCTCGTGGGAGCCACGATCACGGCCCTCACCTTGTCGCCGCTGCCCGGCTGGGACGAAAGCAGGTCCAACAACGGCAATATATAGGCAGCCGTCTTGCCCGTGCCGGTCTGGGCGCAAGCGATTAAATCCTTTTTTTGCAATATCACGGGAATGGTTTGTTCTTGGACTGGGGTCGCCTCCTGAAAATTCATGGCGTCGAGCCCTTGCATAACCTCTTCGGATAATCCGAATTCTTCAAATGTCATATTTTTTCCTTTGTTTTTCTTTATTAATTATCGAACCGAAACGAGAAACATACAAGCATCGAGGCTTCATTTCCCGGCTTACTGTCGCTTATCGGTGACAAAGTTACAAAAAAAGGCGACATGCAGCTGCATATCGCCTTCTATTCCGTAGCCTATCGCCACATCTTTTTTATTGATGCTGCGGCCGCAGTAAATCGTTCACGGTCTTCACCGGGTTGAATGTCTCGGCGGGGACCTCGACAAACACGGTATTCCAGTCGCTCATGGCTCCATTCCACAGGCCGGGCAATTCGAGGGCTTTGAGTTCCCGGCCGCTCTTCGATTTGTGAGAGATAAATCCGGTGTTTTTATCGACATATTTCGGCAAATCGTATTTTCCTCCTTGACTATCCCGCACGGCGCAGACCAAATCGACCGGATTGAAATGAGTACCCGACTCAAATTGTTTCTTGGCTTCGGGATTCGACATATCGATTTGGGAACTTTCCAGAATTTGCAATGAAGTCGTGCCGTCGGGGTTGTAGGCTACAAACGGGCCACCGCCCGGCTCCCCCGAATTGCGCACCATACCGCACACGCGAATGGGGCGGTCGAACTTACGCAACAGGTACAAAGCCAATTCGGCATCTTCCAAATGTTTCGTATCTTCGTTGCGGACAAACAACTTTTTGTGCAGGAATTGAATCATTTCCCGCAAATCGTCGATAGTATATTTCCCATTTTTCAACATCGTGGTATATCGATATATCTCGGATTGCAGCGAAACCAATATACCGCCGATGATTTTTTTAAAGCGCACGGTGGGTTCTTTCAACCTATCGGGTACTACATTGTCTATGTTTTTCACAAATATGACCTCGGCATCTATGTCATTGAGGTTCTCGATCAAAGCGCCATGCCCGCCGGGGCGGAACAACGGTTTGCCATCTTCTCTGAAAGGCTCGTTATTCATATCGACCGCAATCGTATCGGTCGAAGGTTTCTGCTCCGAGAAACTAATGTTGTAGCGCACACCGTAGCGGCGTTCGTAATCGGCCTTTTTAGAGGCGACAAGTTCTTTGAAATGAGGCAAATGTTCATGCGACACCGTGAAATGGATATTGACTTCGCCGTCGGAACTGGCCGCATAGAGCGCTCCTTCGGTCAAGTGTTCCTCCATAGCCGTGCGATTGGTCGTCGCATAGCGGTGAAATTTCAACAAGCCTTTGGGAAGAGAGCCGTAATTCAATCCTTTCGGCTCCAACAAGTTCGAAACGACAGCTTTATAATTCCCCGCAGCGACCAAACCGGCAATACCTTTTCCCTCGTTCTTCAAGCAAGCCTCATCGAGGTCGGTATAAAAGGCAAAATGCTCGATCGACTCGAAAAACTTCTTTTCAAAATCGGTTTGAGGCCGGTCGTAATCGGCCGAAAGAAATCCAAACAGATCCTTAAACATGCGGCTGGCAGCTCCCGAAGCGGGAACAAATTTCACCACTTTATGATTATCTTTCAAATATCCCTCCCACAAATCGAGATAATACTGCGCTTGCTGCTCATCGAGCGACAAAATGCCATTCCCAACCGATGCAGAAGAAACTATCTTCAAAAAAGGGAATCCTTTCTCAAAAGACGACAACTGCTCTTCAACCGCATGTATATCAATCCCTTTCTCGCTAAATAAACATAAATCCTCTGATGTAAACATAATCTATAATGAATAATGAATTTTAATTCAGTTCTCAAATCTACAAAAAGCTCTAAAAAAAAGCACATTTTTAAGCATAAAAATATATATTTGAATCAGAATTTTTGAAAACAGTCACACCTTATGCCCGAAAAAAGCTATTTTACCCCCGAGGAAAGAGGAAATGTCCTATCGGCTTACCGGCAATTATTGCTCAGTAGCCAGCCGGTTTTGCGGGTAGAAGATTTCAACCGCATGCGCAAACTTATTACCGAGGCGGTCGAAACAGGGCACTATCAACGAAACAAACAGGGGATAAATCCGGTCGTTCGCAACCTCAACACGGCCCTCATTCTTTGCGAAAGAGTCGGGGTAGAACGCAGCATGCTCATTTCGACCCTGCTTTTTAATCTGGTAGTCAGTGAATTTCTCACCATCGAAGCGGTACAAAAAGAGTTTGGCGACGATATTGCACAACTCATCAGAGGGCTTATCAAGTCGAACAGCTTATATGCCAAACAAGCGGCCGTCGAAAGCGAGAATTTCCGTAAACTGTTGCTCTCTTTCGCCGAAGATATACGGGTTATCATCATCATGATTGCCGACCGATTGTGCGTCATGAAAATGATCAACCACCACCCCAACGAAAAATATCGTTACGACATCGCTTGCGAAGCATCGTATCTCTATGCCCCATTGGCCCACCGGCTGGGATTATACTCCATAAAATCGGAACTCGAAGACCTCTCGCTCAAATATACCAACCGGGAAGTTTACGACCAAATAGCCCATAAGCTCAATGAAACCAAACGGAGTCGAGACAAATACATCACCGAGTTTATCGAGCCGGTCAAACAGAAACTCGAAGCCGAAGGCCTCCATTTCGAAATCAAAGGGCGCACCAAATCGATCTTCTCGATTTGGAACAAGATGAAAAAGCAAAAGGCCGATCTGGAAGACATTTACGACCTGTTTGCCATTCGTGTCATCTTGGAGACTCCGCTCGAACAGGAAAAAGCCGATTGCTGGAAAGTATATTCGATTGTGACCGATATGTACCAGCCCAACCCCAAACGTATGAAAGACTGGCTATCCATACCCAAATCGAACGGGTATGAATCGCTGCATATTACCGTATTGGGGCCCAGCCAACGCTGGGTAGAGGTACAGATACGTACCCGCAGGATGGACGAAATCGCCGAACGGGGATTGGCCGCCCACTGGAAATACAAAGGTATCAAAAGTGAAAACGGGCTCGATGACTGGATGAACAACGTGCGTGAAGTCCTCGAAGCGGCCGAACATGGCGGTGCGCTGGAGCTCATGCGCGACTTCAAAATGGACCTCTACGACAAAGAGGTTTTTGTCTTTACACCCAAAGGCGACCTGTACAAACTACCGTTAGGCGCCACGATACTCGACTTTGCTTTCCTTATCCACACAGGTCTGGGTTGCAAATGTGTGGGTGGTAAAGTGAACGGTAAAATCGAAACGATAAAATACAAACTCAAAAGCGGCGATACGATCGAAGTCCTCACCTCGCCCAACCAGACTCCCAAACAAGACTGGCTGAACATTGCCGCCACCTCAAAAGGTCGGGTAAAAATCAAACAGGCCCTCAACGAGCAGCAAAACAAAGCGGCCGAATATGGGAAAGAATTGCTGCAACGCCGATTCAAAAACCGTAAAATGGAGATGGAAGACGGTGTCATGATGAAACTCATCAAAAAAATGGGCTACAAAACCGCCACCGACTTCTATAACGAACTGGCCTCGGACCATATCGACGTCAACCGGGTCATCGAACTCTATCTCGAAATCGACAAGAAAGAGAACGGTGAGCCTTATGAAACCCGTACCGCCGAGGAGTTTACCTTACAAAGCGAGCACGATGAATCCAAAGAGGACGAACTGATTATCGGTGGCGATGTGAAAGGTATCAACTACAAACTGGCCAAATGCTGCAACCCTATTTTCGGCGACGACATCTTCGGATTCGTATCTACCGAAGGGACCATCAAGATACACCGTAAAGACTGCCCCAATGCCCGTCACATATACAGCCGTTACCGCTATCGGGTGGTCAACGCCCGCTGGTCGGGGAAAATGGGCTCCAAATATGTCACCGTGCTACGAGTGGTCGGCAATGACGACATAGGCATCGTAACCAACATCACCTCAATCATCTCGAAAGAGAAGAACATATACATGCGGGGTATCTCCATCGACTCAAACGACGGTCTCTTCCAAGGGCATATCACCGTTACGGTTGACGACACCTCGGCTCTCAACGGCCTAATCAAAAAACTCAAAACCGTAAAAGGGGTCAAAGACGTACAACGGGTATCGGTCCATTAAACAGAGTGAGGATTAAACATCAATACGATTTATATTATGGCAAAACGCTTTTACTTTTGGATATGCTTCTCTTCCTTATGGGTACTCTCCTGCGGCAACAACGGCAGAGAGGCCGATGCCCAATATCAAAAGGCCTTGAAATATTTCGAAGCCGGACAATATGCCAATGCCCGAAATGCCCTCGACAGCATCCAACTGCTGTATCCCAAAGCTTTTAAACAGATAAAAGAGGGCATGCTGCTCGCCTGCCGGGTCAAACAAAAAGAGAGCGAACAGAACCTGCTCTATATCGACAGCTTACTCAAAGTGAGGCAAGCCGAACTCGAAACGGCCAAGAAAAATTTCCGTTTCGAGAAAGATGCCAAATACCAAACCGAGGGGAACTATATCTACAAAAAACTGCCTAAGCAAGGGATTATAAACCGCAGCCAACTGAAAGTGCAAGTCACCGAAAACGGGCAGATGCAACTGGCAAGCGTTTACTACGGCAACGCTCCCTTAAAACACAGTTCCATACGGGTATCGCTCCCCGACAAAAGCAAAGCCGAGACTCTCGCCATCGGATACGACGGTGCTAATAATTATCGGTTCACAAACGATGGAAAATATACCGAAATCGTTACGTATAAAGACGGGCAATGCTCGGCTGTCGCCGCCCTTATCGCCGACAATACCGACAAAAACATCACGCTCACCTATCTGGGCGGCAACCGATACACTCTCTCGCTCGACCCGGTAACCCGCGAAGCGGTTAAAGCAACTCGCGACCTTTACAACCTAATGCGGAATGTCGATGACCTCAATCGGGAATACCAGCTCAATATACGCACGCTCGAACTGGCAGACAAGCAAGTCATGCAATTGGAAAAGCAACAGGCCGAACAGAAATAAGAAAGGCAACGGGTATCGTCAGCGGGTCAACCCGTTGGCCCGCAACCAGCGGAACATCTCGGTGTAAACCGCAGCCCGCGACGAGGATTTCGACAACACGAGATCGTGCAACCCTTCGGGGACTTCAAACTCGGTTACATGCGGGCCCAACGTGCGCCCATAGCGGGCAATATCTTTCACATCGAGAACCGCATCGCCCGACTGATGTTGGGGAGTCCATTTGTCACCATGAACCGACTGACTCGAATACATGAGCAATATGGGGCAAGGTATATGCAGTCCTTTGTGAATTTGTTTATGCCCCCGGTGTATCGCCCTTAGCCACGCCGCCGATACGGGCGGAGAGACCATAAATTTCAGATTGGTATCGTACTCCCATTCGCCATGATAATCTTTCAAAAGGCTCTCGGCATAGGCCGTGGAGTTGCCCTGACTGATTTTCGTATGTTTGAAACACCGTCCCCAAGCCGACACAACAGGGACAAGCACTTTCTCGTAAAAACCATTCATGTTCATGTCGAGGAACGGGCTGTTCAAGATAAGCCCCTGCACCGGCAGGTTGTCGCGATGAGCCTCGCAGTAAAGCGAAGTGATCAATCCCCCCGTGGAATGCGCCATCAATACGATTTCGGTATTCCCCTCTTCCCGCATGATGGATAAGGCGGTATCGATGTCGGCAAAATATTCTTGCAAATCGCGTACTTCAAACGGGGTCTGCTCGGGCAACAACGAACGTCCGTACTTCCGCAAATCGACCGCATAAAAGTTGAAACACGAGTCGTTGAAAATTTGCGCCATATTCTTCTGAAAAAAGTAGTCGTTATACCCGTGGACATAGAGAATGGCCTTGTGGGTGTCGCACTTCGACGCGCTTCGCACAAGCGTGGTCACCACCCGCCCGCTATAATCGTCGGGCATTTCCAACTGCTTCGACTCAAAACCTTCGCCTAACCGATCGGGTTGATATTGGGCTAAGGCAAAAAACAAGCCTGCCGTCCAACACAAAACGGCAAGAACAATACGTTTCATGTAACTGCTCATACTGCTATTTATAAATCATGATAAAAAGTTGTCAATCGTCCAGCGAATTTTTCAAATTGGCAAACACCTTTGCCAACATCGAACCGGCTATCTCGACCTCACTCTCCGAAAGGCCTTCCAATGCCGTCCGCATGACCGAGGTCACAAGAGGATTGGTTGCCGTTTCCAACTCCCGCCCCTTGTCGGTGAGGTGTATCAAATTGATACGCCGATCTTTTACGCCGGGCGAACGGACTACCAACTGCTGTTTCTCCAAATTGTCGATGAGCCGGGTCATGCTCGGCTTGTCTTTAAATGTCACATTGCACAACTCCTGCTGTGTCACCCCATCGCGAGACCACAAATAAAACAATACCGTCCATTGCTCGGGTGTTATATCGATAGACATTTTCCGGAAACTCCGGTAGAGTTTCCGATTTATCGCCGCCGATAATTTCCCGTTCATCAGCGCAAATACCATTTCAATATTCAGTCCAGAAAAGTTCATATATCAATAATTGCTTAAACAACTACAAAAGTAATTCAACTTTCTCACAAAAACAAATCTGATCCTGTTTTTGCTCACTCTCATAGTAGAAAAATTTCCGTTTTTATACAGTAGTCACAGCGTCACTATCGACTCACCGGCATCGCGACTCACCGGGACGCTCCGATAAGCGGCCTCTACATCTGTCTATAATCTTTGGCCAATCCTCCTTCACCCGTTTCCTTATATAGCGAGGGCAAATCATGACCGGTCTGCTTCATGACATCGACAACTTTATCGAACGATACCCGATGGTTCCCATCGGTAAAAGCCGAAAAGATATTGGCGTCCAACGCCCGCGCGGCGGCATAGGCGTTGCGCTCGATACAAGGGATTTGTACCAATCCGCACACCGGATCACACGTCATTCCCAAGTGGTGTTCGAGCCCCATTTCGGCGGCATATTCAATTTGAGCGGGACTGCCGCCGAACAGTTGACTCGCCGCGGCCGAAGCCATGGCACACGCCACGCCTACTTCGCCTTGACAACCGACCTCTGCTCCCGAAATAGAAGCATTTTGCTTGACAATATTCCCTACCAGACCGGCCGTAGCCAACGCCCTTAAAATGCGCATGTCACTGAAATCGCGGCTCTTCTGCAAATGGTACAACACGGCCGGGACAACCCCGCACGAGCCACACGTGGGAGCTGTCACGATGCGGCCGCCCGAGGCGTTCTCCTCGCTCACGGCCAACGCATAGGCAAAGACGAGCCCCCGGCTTTTCAAACTATCTTTATACCCTCTCGCCTTTATATAATAGGACGAGGCTTTCCGCCGTAAGTTCAACGGCCCCGGCAACACCCCCTCTTGGTCGAGCCCCCTCTCGATAGCCTCGCGCATGGTGCGCCACACCTCGGCCAAATAGTCCCATATATCGTTCTCTTCGCACTCCTGTACATACTCCCAATAACTGCGCCCCGTACGTTCGCTCCAACCGAGAATCTCGGTCATGCTGTTCATCTCATACAATTCGGGACTCTCGTCGAGAGCCTTGCCCTCCTCGGCCAACGCACCGCCGCCCACGCTGAATACCGTCCATTCGTCGGTCACCTCGCCCGCGCTGTTTTTCGAACGGAAAGTCATGCCGTTGGGATGAAACGGCAAGAAAACCGTGGGTTTCCACTCAATCTCTACCGGCGCATGGGGTTGCAGCGTGTCGAGAATGGCCACATCGGTCAAGTGCCCCCGCCCCGTAGCCGCCAAACTACCATATAACGTCACTTCGAAAGAGGCTGCCTCCGAATGGCGGCTCAAAAAAAGTTCCGAGGCTTTACGCGGCCCCATTGTATGGCTGCTCGACGGGCCATACCCTATGCGGTATATTTCTCGTATTGTTTTCATATTGTCATAAATCGGTGTACAAAGATAAAACAAACATAAATCGGAAGGACGGTAACGCTAAAAAAAATTAGCCCACGACCTCCCCCCCCTTTCACATTTCTCCCGTTTTGCCAAATCCCGTCACTTTCACCCTACCACCGTTTGCCGGATAATTATACCGACTGTCAAATCGTCCACAAAAAAGAAAAATTGTCCATTTCGGATAACTATTGTCACACTCTTGTCCCGAGATACTCCGTCCCATGAATTGGCACACCGTTTGCAAATAGATAAGTGACGGAGGTCATCGAAAGAGGCCGAAGTCAAAGACAGAATTAAATAACTTAAAAATAGGAGATTACAACTATGTTACCCACAAGAAAAAACCAAGGTTGGTTACCCAGTATCTTCAACGACTTCTTCGATAACGAATGGATGGAAAGAGCAAATGCCACGGCTCCGGCAATCAACGTGGTAGAACATGAAAACGACTATTGCGTGGAAGTGGCCGCTCCGGGTATGACAAAGGACGATTTCCAAATTCATATCGACGAAAACGACAATCTCGTTATCGCTATGGAAAAGAAATCCGAGAAAAAAGAAGAGCAGAAAAAAGAGCATTATCTGCGTCGCGAGTTCTCATACTCCAAATTCCAACAGACGATGATCCTGCCCGACGATGTGGACAAAAACAAAATCGCAGCTCACGTCGAACATGGTGTTTTGACGGTCGAACTTCCCAAAATCCCCGTCAACAGCAATGCCGGTGTAAGAAAATCGATTGAAATCAAATAAAGATTTTCAGGTAAAATATACCGAGCCGCGCCCTCGTTCCCAATACAGGGCGCGGCTTTTTTGTGCCATACCCCGCCCTTGGGAAGACAAAGACAAGCAACAACGACAAAAAAAAGAGGCTCAAAGGGTTGTATAATTGCAAGATAATACCTACCTTTGCCCCCGCAAATAAAAAATATTATACTAATTACGTTAAACTAAACGAGTATGAATCATTACGAAACCGTTTTCATTTTAACTCCCGTTTTGTCTGATGTACAGATGAAGG
>CALUJQ010000025.1 GCA_944320995.1 uncultured Barnesiella sp.
CGTTCCGTATAAATGAACCGGGAGGGGGGAGAATACCGTTTTTCGGTTTTCTCCCCCCCCCCGGTGTTTAGTAGAGACGATCCTCGCTGGTGATGATGTCGAAAAGGACATCGGCCCCCGAAAGGTGAAAATCGGGAAAGACACTCCCCGATAGGGCAAGTCTGTAATATTTGTAAGCCGGCCCGGTGAAACGGTGGGACAATTGCTCCGGTATCCTGTGCAAGATAGTCTGTCTATAAATTTGCATCATATTGTCCCTTGCGTTGTTTCCGCCCCAAAGCGAAACCGTCACGCCTCCTTCTTTCGCCGAGAGTCTCCAAATCACTTTCCGCCATCGTTGGTATCCTTCGCTTTGTAGAGTGATGGGCCGCGATATGAGGGCTATCGGTATCGCGATGTTGTGACTTTCCTGTTGTAAATTATAGACGTATCCATCGGGGGCTTGGCCGATCAGATGGGAGGTGTCGTAAAACAGCGTCGTATAGACGAGGGACAGACGGTACATATACAACGTGGGTAGATGTATGATTAGAGAATACTCGAGTTCGGTGTTACAACAAATCAACTCCTTTTCGGTTGCGTTGTAGGCGATGGAGCAGTTCTTGAAATATTCCGACAGAGGAGTCGGGTCTTCACACGCCTGTTTCAGATTGGCGAAATAATGATACTGAACCAGATCATTGTTTTCGTAAGGAAATTCGTCGAACGACAAGACCGGTTGTATTTCGGCTCCTCGTAAGATAGATAATCCTTTTCGAGTTGCGAATATAATGGAGTCTTCGAGCGGGACTATGGGATACTCTTTCAAGATGGATTCCCGACTCAGTTGGTGCTGGGCGCTGTAACAGGCTCCGCCGGTTCCATTTTGCAAGGCCCATATCCCCTCTTCGGTAAAAAGGTATAGCGGGAACTCTCCGAACTGCCCTTCCGAGAGTGCTGCGGTAATCGTTGCTATTCCTGTGATGTCGCAGTTTGAGACCGAGTAGGTCTGTTCGGCCGGAAAGATAAACGGATTTTCATACTCCGAGACGCGCAATATGTTGGATTGCTCGTAAGTGTCGTTGCTGGACGATGGCACGGAAAAAGAGCTCACTATCGAGCCATTGGACAAGGCAATCGGGGTGAACGATTCGTCCAAATAATCGGCACGGTTTTCATACTCCGAAGGAGTGAGATTGAAACTCCTTTTATACGTCTCTGTACCTTTTTTTATGACAATATCCATTTTGTAGGCATTGCTGTCGGGATAAGAAAGGAATGGCGAGAGTTGGTCGGAAAAGTACTTTAACTGTCCGCTCCAGACCACTCTCGATTCGCCCCGTTCCGTTTTCAGATAAGTGCAGATGTAAGCATCGACCGTTTGGGTATCGTTGCCATTCCCTACAAGAAACTGGCTCAAAGGGAAGCCGGGGAACATCTTTTTTTTCAAGTTGGCAAGGTGCAATCTCTTGTTGTGGACATAGCTCACTTGTGCCCCCGTGGAGAGCAGGGTGGTATTGTCGGGCGAGAGGACCTCTTCGTGCACAAGCTGGTCGGGGCGTATCTCGTTGTCGAGTTCATACGAGGAGCCTTCTTTCCAGTCGCTCCAATCCTCGAAGGAGGCTATCTTGTAGAAAAGCGGAGCCTGCAAATACCGGTCCTTTATCTCTTTTTTGTCGAGAAAAGATATGTCGCCATTGAGGTAGAACGTGATTGTTCCGCTTGTCTCGGTACGTTCGATTGAGAATTGGAGTCCCTGTTGTTTCTGGTCGGGCTCGAAAATCGTGACCTCGGGGGCCACAAAGAAATCGATGCTTCTCACAATATCTTTCCAGTTGTCGAGATTCAGTTTGTGGATATAGTATTTGATACTGTAATTCTCGGCAATGATTTGTCCTTCATAAGAGCCGGTACATACGTTGTTGGAGTTTTTCAGCCGTATTTTCATTTGGCAAGGCTGTATGGGCTTGGATAAGGAAATCATGGCCGGGGCCGATGAGAATATTTGGCTGCCGTCGTACAGTGTAATCGCATAGCGTATGAGAATGGGCTGTATGAAGTAATGCCGGTTCCAAGCCTTTTCTTGTAATTGGAAAAAGGCATTGTAATAGGCGTCGTTGAAGTAGTTTATATCGGCTGTTTCGAGTCGGGAGGGGTTGACATACGACTCTAAAAATGTATATTCGTTCACCCAATAGGCATCGGTGTACCTCACGTATGGGAAGAACGATATTTCGGGCATCTCGGGTTTCTCGCCCAAGAAAACATATTCGCCGTCTTTGTAGAGCAGGTAATACGTCCGTTCCGAACTTATGACGATAAGGGTGTTGCCTATCGATTGGGCCGAGAGGATTTCTTCTTCTTTCAAATCGAATAACAGGAGCGATTTATTTTGTATCTTCCCACTCTCTTTCTCCATTGATGCCTCCCAATAAAGCTCAGACTTATAAGCCGATATGTGATGCTCGCCATCGTAGCAATGGTGTATGTAAATGAGTTTGTGTTCGGTATTGTACAACTTGTATAAGAACTCGGGAGTTCCTACCGGGACCAGTTCTCCCGATTTCCGTCGTAGGTTCACGATGCTCGTGCAGTCGCCCGGTTGTGCCGATGCGGGTGATGAATAGCGATTCATTCCATTAAATATGATTCTCGATTTCATAAGGCAGAAAAATTTCCGGTAAAAGTAAGTCCGATTTTTCTCGCGTTTTTGGCATAATGATACTCTTTGGAGAGAAAGAGACTCCTTCCATGCTGCTATTGATAAATTGTGGAAAAATAAAAAAAAGGAAGGAGTCTCCCGTTTCCCGTTCCCGGGAAACTGCGCAATAGCCAAACATAACCAATCACAGGGATTATTGTGCAAATAAGTTTACCTTGTGTAACTCCACAATACAACAATGCTGTATGACAATGGTTCACGACAGCGGGGTATAAAAAACGATACTCTCGCAGGGAGTTTTTCTGTTTTGGCGTTTTTCTTTACGGGAAAATGATTATCTTCGCTTTAACAATCAAGACGATATGGAAAGACTTAATTTCGCAGCGATAGATATAGGCTCTAATGCGGTGAGGCTGCTCATCAAGGGTATCTGTCCGGGAGAGCGGGAGGCCGATTTGGAGAAGGTATTCATTGTGCGTATCCCCCTTCGGTTGGGGCAGGATACGTTTACCCGAGGGCGCATCTCTACGGAGAAGACCGAAAAGTTGTTGCGGCTTATGAATGCGTTTGCGCAGTTGATGCAGGTTTATAATGTCTTGTCCTATCGGGCATGTGCGACATCGGCCATGCGCGATTCGTCGAACGGAGCCGAGATCGTGAGGTATATCTCTGAAAAAAGCGGCGTGAATATCGAAATCATCAACGGTCTCGAAGAAGCCCGTATCGTATATGACAGCCATAGTGTAGATGAGTTGGAGCAAGATGGCGATTTTGTCTATGTCGATGTGGGAGGAGGAAGCACCGAGATAAGCATCATCAGCAATCGCTCGCTGCTTCAATCGCAATCGTACAACATCGGGACGGTGCGTATTTTAAATAAGAAATTGAGCCGGAGCGAACTGTTTCGCATGTATCGAGACTTGAAAGCACTGAAAGAGAACTATCCCCATACTTCGATTATCGGGTCGGGCGGGAATATCAACAAATTGCACCATTTGGCCGGAATATCGAGAAAAGAGCCTTTGACGGTGGATCGCCTCCTTTCGTTGCGGAATGAATTGAATAGCTACTCTGTGGTCGAGCGTATGGAGAGGTTCGGATTAAAGCCCGACCGTGCCGATGTGATTGTCCCGGCCGCCGACATCTATTTGCAGATAGCCTCGCATATCGGAGCGCAAGAAATATGGGTACCCACCATCGGAATCGTCGATGGGATCATATACACCCTTTGTTCCGAATATTTGAAAACAGCAAGGAGGTAAAGCGTCATTAATACGATTCTTTCTTATCCCACTTGGGCATTTCTCCTTTCTTTTGGATAAAATCCCGAATGAACAAAGCCGTATCTTCGCTCCCTAAGATAGAGGAGTCGATCGAGAGGTCATACGACGAAGCGACTCCCCAGCCTTTGTCGGTGTAAAAATTGTAATAGGCCGCCCGCAGTTTATTCTTCTTTTCGGCGAGGTCGATCGCCTCTTTGCGGGTCAATCCTTGGGAGCGGCTGAGGATTCTTGTGATCCGGTCTTCGAGCGGTGCATGTATAAATATGTTGTAACAGCGGGGATATTGTCGCAGTATATAATCGGCACAACGGCCCACGATGACACACGACTGTGTCTCGGCCAAGTGACGGATTACATCGGACTGGAATTTGAAAATATATTCATTCGACAACCCACCGTCGCCCCATAATCCGCCTGCGCCGGTAAGCCAGTTGATCGAAAAAGAATTGAGCAAGGCGCTCGGCGCGCGCTCGTCGGCCTTCTCGAAATACTCTGTGCTAAGCCCGCTCGATTTCGAAGCCTCGTTAATCAACTCTTTGTCGTAATAGGCAATGCCGAATAATTCGGCTACCCGTTTCCCTATTTCGCGGCCTCCGCTGCCGAATTGCCGGCCTATGGTGATGATGAGGTTGTTGTTCATGATAATTGCATTCGATTATTCAGTAGCAAACTTACGTCAAAAAAATATTAATTCCTATATCGGACTCCCTTTTTTTCGCCCTTCTCGCTGTTTTTCGGGCTTCCGGGAACACTTTTCCCTAAATATTTTGTCACGAAAAAAAGTTTTATTTAATTTGTATCGCTCAAAAGAGGTAAACGATGAATAACGATTTGAAAAAAATATTGAATAGTGATACCGACGGATTGCTTACCTATGAATATATAGCCAATCACATGGGCTCTTGCGACGACGACATGCCGGCTCTCGCCGACAATATCATTCGCGTCGATATGAGCGGACAGATTACGGTGAGTGCAGCTTTGTACCTGCATGCGACAGGCCCCGATAAATATAAGGATATAATCGACAAACTTATCGCCGCTTCTCTTTCGAAGGACAGGGAACACAAATACATTGTCGATTTGTTGCCGGGAATTTGGGGAGAGGACTATAAATCGCATGTCGATGAGTTGAATCGGACGAGCGACAATTTCCGGCGCATATACAAGCGAGTGTATGCCAACGATGTGATTTGATTTTTGAAGAAATAAGAAAGACAGGGCGCCGGCTTTTCCCGACAGAGGAGGAGTTGGCGTCCTGTCTTTTTGAATGCACATTCACCGGCACACCTGTCGGGACACTCTTCTAATCGTGGTAAAATTTATAAACATAGAGTTTTTTGCATAAAAATCCTTCTTCTTTATAAAATTAATTTTCTATTGATAATATTTTCGTTGAATTTCTAAAATATTAATTACAAATTTGTATATTTGCTGCATCTGGATTAATATTTCCTTATTTTCTATTGCATCATGTAATGTGGATTCATATAAACCTAATAAATATTTACAATGATAAAGAAAATTACATTTGTTCTTGCAGTTTTCCTGTCAATAATAGGGCTGCGAGCGGAAACCTTGTTGAACGAAGGGTTTGAATCTTGGTCTAAGATCAATTTCCCGGCCGAGGGCTGGACGGTAATCAACGATACCCAAGAGGGCACGGTCAATCACTGGGGGATCTATACCGGGCTTTCGGGGCAACAGGCCCTCTATTGTAGCGCGGGTGAATGGGCAATCGATGGGCAGAGCCCCGAGCCTGTAAAAGAGGAGTGGATTATTACTCCGGCGCTTACGTTGGGCGACACCAATTACAACCTTACGTTTCTGTGGGAAGGCGCTTCGGTTGCCGCATTTAACAACGAGTATGATTTGCAAGTGCGTGTGACCGCAGACGATGGCGAGAATTGGGATACTATTTTCTCATTCCTCGATCAAGAAGATGTCGAGAACAGCGGGGTGGTATATCCATGGACTGCATGGACACCGTATTCCTCGAAGTTAAGCCTCAAAGCCTATGCCGGCAAGACCATCAAGATTGCATTTGTGCATTGTCTGCTGGTCTGCAAAAGTGGCGCCGGTAACAGCGCATGGGTTGACGATGTAGTGGTAGAGGCCGGCGAGGCTATCGAGAGCCCCATAGCCGATGTGACCCCGACATCGTATATTTTCCCGGGCACCTATATCGGAGTAGGCAAGTGGTCCGAAAAATTTGCGTTGAGCAACAAAGGCGTAGGCTCTTTGACTGTAAGCGGCATTTCGGGATTGGACGATACCGATTTCTCGACCAACCTTGTTCCGGAAGATGTTTCAATTAAACCGGGAGCCGAATATGAGTTTTATGTAAAATATACTCCCTCTTCGGTCATGAGTCCCAAAAATGCCACGATGACTATTCACACCAATGGCGGCGATGTGTCGATCGCTTTGGAGGGTACGAAAATAATTCTGCCCGATGAGTACAATATCGAGAGTTTCGAGGGTAATGTATTCCCCCCGCTAGGGTGGACAGCCGATCAAGATTGGGCGCAGACCGGATCTTATGCCATTTCGGGCGATTATTCGGCTTATTGCTCCTTCTCCGGAAATAATCCCACGTTGGTATCGCCTCGCCTCGACTGTTCCGAAGGCTCGCATGAACTGCAATTCGACTATGCCAATATTTGGGAAGCTACGGCCGACGACGCAGCCGGTCCCGAGAGTGAATTTGAAGTCTATTTCTCGAAAGACGGTAAAAATTCATGGACCAAAATCGCCTCTTGCGATTCGATCAACGCATGGACACATGTTGCAGTCGATTTGGGTACGCCCGCTTCGGACAACTGCTATGTGATGTTTAAATATGTATTGGAAGCCGATTTGTCGGGCGGATATGACTATATACCCGAATATTCCACCACCTGCTTGGACGATGTTATTCTGCCTCCTTTCTATGGAAGGACCGATGCTCCGGGAGCTGTGACAACCCCTTCTCCGGAAAATGGAGCCACCGACGTATTTAATGAAGATCTCGTACTCACTTGGAGTGGAGCCCAATTTGCACAAGGATATAAAGTATATGTGGGAACTTCGGCTACCGACTTTTCGGTTGTCGATGGTGTTGAGGTGACAGAATGCACCTATACGATTCCTTCGCTCGAGTATGAGAAGACTTACTACTGGAAAGTAGTCGCTTACAACGATAATGGCGAAACCGCTGCCCCCGAGGTTTGGAGTTTTACCACAATTGCCGATCCTACGGTCAGCACATTCCCGTGGTCCGAAGGATTCGAAGGCGAGGTATTCCCCCCGCTCGGTTGGAGACATATATATGATGGAAATACCGATTGGGACAGAACCAATTATAATGCGTATGACGGTACCTATTCGGCTATTATTTCAGCCGGAGGCAGCTACCAACAAGGTATTTTGCAAACCCCGCCCATGGTGTTGCCTGCCGACAAGGATATGCAAATCAGTTTCTATTGGGGTAACAATGTTCCCGCCGGGTTGACCAAGTCGGTCCAAGAAACTACAACGATCGGTAAAGACACGCTCTACTTTGAAGTAAGAGTTGATGGTGAATGGAAAGAGTTGGCCCATATCTCTGCCGATCAGAAAGAAGGACAACAGTGGGAACGCCAGCGCATAGTTTTGTCCGATTATAGAGGCAAAACGGTCAATTTCCGTTGGCGTTACAGCACAATCGATTATATGGGTGCCGGTGGCGCATTGGACAATATTCTGCTCGAAGAAGCTCCCACTGCCGGAAAAGCCGTGATCGATGTCTCCTCTTGGAATGCAGGCGATGTCAACTACAACAAAGCCGTCACTTCGAAAGTGATGCACTTGTTGAACGACGGAGAGAAAACAATGACCATCACCGACGTATCGTTCAAAAACAGCAATTTCACCACCTCGTTGCATAAAGACATGGTTTTGGAAAGCCGCGAAAGCGTCGATTTTTACATCACCTTCTCGTCCGGTTCGACAAACGCTCTCGTAGAGGACGAAATGACGATTACTTTCGAAGACGCTCCTACGGTTACACTGCCCGTGTCGGGTAGGGCGTTGGATCGCTATACCCGCTATTTCAGTTTCGAGGACGACGAGTTCGGTTCGACCGCTCCTAAGGGCTTTACCACAGTCGATGCCGATCATAGTGCGACAGTTTCGCCTGTGATGATCAATTATCCCAATATCGGTACGGCTTATGCCTATATCGTAATCAACCAATTGCCCGAACCCGAAGGTGCCGATTGGCGTAATATCTATCCTCGCTCTGGCGACCAATTGTTAGCAACCATGTCCACCGAAAGTGAGGTAGAGGCTGTCGATTGGCTCATCAGTGAACAGATGACCGCCCGTGAAGGGGCTCACTTCCGCTTCTACGCCAAATCGTATGACGGTGATAATACCTATCACCCGTGGTCCTATTTGACCGTATTGGTTAGTACTTCCGACAATGCCACATCGAGTTTCTCGCCAATCGACGGATTTACGTCGGTACAAGTACCGCACAAGAACAACACCGACAGCGAAACTTCGTGGACCGAGTTTGATGTCGATTTGAGCAGCTATGCCGGACAAGCCATCTATGTGGCTGTGCGCAACAACACACCGGGCGAAGGCTTTGTGACCTTCTTCGACGATTTCTATTTCGAGAACTTCGAATATGTCGATAGTGACAACAGTGCTCCCTACTTCACCACGATTCCTTCGACGACTGCGACCGTAGGGAAAACATGGACCTACAACTATGCCGTAGCCGATGCCGATGGTGATGAGTTAACGGTGACCTTAGATGGTAAACCCTTCTGGATTAAACATACCGTAGGAACCAATGGCGGTACGCTCTCGGGTATCCCCGGTAAAGTAGAAGACCTCCTCATGAAACTTTCGGTTTCCGATGGAACGCATACCACGACACAAGAAATCATGTTGAAGATTACCGATGGATCGGGTATCGAGGTTGTCGATGGCTCTCAACTGAGCGTATATCCCAACCCGGTAGTCTCCACGCTCTATTTCACCGACATGTGTGACAAAGTGGTTGTGACCGACATCTCGGGCAAGCAATTGCTCTCGGCCGAAAATGTAGAAAGTTTGAACGTTGCCGATTTGTCGGCTGGCATTTACTTTGTAACCATGCAAGTAAATAACGAGATCCGTACGACACAAGTTGTTAAGAAATAATAGATTGAGATGACAACCATAAATAAAATAATCCTTGCTTCTGTACTGCTGTTGGGCAGTACAGGAGCTCTTTATGCCGAGAATATCACATTCAGTGAAAATTTCGAGTCCCAAACCTTTCCGCCTGCGGGCTGGGAAGTAAAAGGAACCGAGCTCCCCGATTCGTTGGAAAATCAATCATATTCCCACTGGTCTTTGGATTGGAACGACGACAAGGGTTGTTCTGTTGCCGGGTGGGGGTGTGCCGAGGTGATGAGCTATTACAACGAAGGTTCAGCAGGAATCTCGAAAGAGGAGTGGCTCATTACTCCCGAGATCGAGGTAATCGATGCGGCCTCACTCTCGTTTACCTTTTATTGCGGTTCATCATCTTTTTTCCCTTCGGAGAAAACATACGGCCGTTTCTTGGTCAAAGTCTCTACCGACGACGGAGCTTCTTGGACCGATTTGTGGGATGTGGCTTCGCAAGAAGATATAGAGAATTCGGGCTTGGTATGGCCGTGGAATAAAGATGTAATGGGCAATTCGGTAGCGTGGCCGAAATTGACTCCTAATATAAGTTTGCAAGCCTATGCCGGTAAAACGGTGAAAATAGCCTTCTATTTCCAGTCGCTTATCGTGCGTGAATATACCCAAGCGACATTGGCTGTCGATGAGATAAAAGTAGGTGAGCAGGAGTTAGACGATACCCCCGCTGTCGAGGGTACGACTTCTTATGCATTTTCCAATGCCTACATCGGTTACATGGTACAATCCGAACCGATGACACTGCGTAACGTAGGTTATGGCACGTTGACGGTTTCCGGTATCGAGGGCCTTGACGGTACCGATTTCTCGACTACGCTCAATCCCGAACAAGTGGAGTTGAAACGAGGCGAGGAGGTTTCATATCGCATCAATTATATCCCGACGATCGATGGGGCCAAGAGTACGGTAATGAAAATCAATACGAACGGAGGCACGTTGAATGTGAATCTGTCGGGCACCAAAGTCATATTGGAAGAGGGATTGACCTTGGAAAGTTTTGAGGGCGATGTGTTCCCGCCTGCCGGTTGGTCGCGCAACGAAGGTTGGAAAACCATAACCGGTGTAGCCGCATCGGGAGTAAAATCGGTGACGGTAGGTGGTATGACCACTTGCGACATCGTTTCGCCCCGTCTCGACCTATCCGACGGAAACGGTAAGGTACGCTTCGATTATATCGAGACTACCAGTGAAGAGTTTATCGACGACCCTTTCCTGCCGACCACCTATTTTGTCTGCTATTATAAGAAAGAGACCGACACAGACTGGACCGAGTTGTGGTGCTCGCTCGACGATAGCAAATACAACGAATGGGTACAGAAAGAGATCGAAATCAAAGATGCCAATGGCAATTTCGTAATCGGCGACGATGTCTATCTGCGCTGGACCTATGAATTTGAAATGGGCGACGGTGGTTTCGACAATATGGTGGTGACCGACATCTATTTCGATAATGTCGTATTACCCAAATTGTATGGTGAAGGTGGCCAGCCGATTGCCGTGAATACTCCTTCGCCGGTAAACGGGGCAAAAGATGTCGATTATGCCCGCCTGACCCTTTCGTGGGAAGCTTCCTTGTTTGCCGACGGATATGAATTGTCGGTCGGAACCGATGAGGCTAATCCTACCTCGCTTCTCGATGCCGTGCGTTTGGAAGGTAACTCGACAATCTCTTACATGATTCCCGAACTTGCCCCTGCCACGACCTATTACTGGAAAGTCGTGCCTTATAACGCACAAGGCAAAGTCGAGAATGCGGCTACTTGGTCGTTTACCACCATGGCCGACCAGTCGATACGCAACTTCCCCTATACCATGGGATTTGAAGAGGGAGCTGTGCCTCCTATGGGGTGGGCAAGCAACCACGAAGGTGACGGTATTCAGAAATGGAAAGCCAACGATATAGGTCCTTTTACCGGGAAATATTCGGCGTCGGTATGGCATAACTATGCCGGCGAGGTCTCTACGTTGACCACGCCTGTTATCGCTGTTCCCGAAACAGGCGATATGGTAGCCTCCTTCGTTTGGGGTGGTGCTTTGTGCAATCGTCTTGAAAAAGGATATGAAGACGAGGCCATCACCGAATTGTCTATTGACGAGGTTGACGATGCCGAGGGTACGCTCTATCTCGATATTCGGGCGGTTGATGTTGAGGAGTGGACTCCGCTGGCCTATACGCAGGATCGCACCAAATGGCGTCACAAATATGTGTCGCTGGCCGACTATGCAGGCAAGAGCGTAAACCTGCGTTGGCGATTTGTGGCTACTGAAAATAGCGGAGCCTCTTTCGGTGGTTCATTGGACGAGGTATTCGTGGGCGATAAGAAAGACATGCCTGCATCGACTGTCGAAACGATAACTCAAACGGAGCTGTCCATTTATCCCAATCCTACGACCGATTATCTCTATTGGAACGGAGAAAACGCTACGGTAAAAGTTTACGATTTGGCCGGTAAATGTGTAAAAACCGTGATTGATACAGATTCTGTTTCGTTGGCCGATTTGACAGCCGGGACCTATATCGTAACGGTTGCTACCAGCGATTCGGTTTCTACCGTACGGGTAATAAAACATTAAAAGATGGCCCGTTGAACGGGATTTTTAGACGAAGAGGACTCTGTGTAAAGGCGCCCTCTTCGTCCTTTCTAAAAAAGAAAGAACTCTGTATAAGAGGCTTCTAACACCAAACCTTTATAGAAAAAATGAAGAAAAAAATCATAAGTCTTAGTATAGCCCTTTTGGGTTTGTGGGGAATGGCTGTTGCCCAACAAACTTGTACGCTCACCCTGCAAGTAACAGCGGTTACCGGTGAGGATATGAGCGGGACTCCATTCTATCTGGAACGGATAGAATCGGGTGGGGCTTATAACCGGGTACTGGGAGCGAATGGAACCTATGTCGAAAAGAATATATATCCCGGTATCCACTACCTCAGAATCGAGAAAGAGGGATTGAAAACTTACGAAAATACCGCTCTCGACATACAGCGCGATACGGTACTCAAAATTGAAATGGAGGAACCGGTACGTACTCCCTACAATTTACAGTCGGTTTTGGCGCATGACCCCAAGACCGGGGTCAATGATGTTTCTCTGGTGTGGAACGAAGAGACCGACTATTTCTTTGATGACTTTGAAGGTTACGAATCGTTTACGTTGAACTTCGCTCCGTGGACCGGTATCGACAAAGACCAAGCCGAGGCCGCCCAGCTCATGTATGGAGGCTATCCCAATTGCATGTTGAAACAATATGCGACAATTGTCGCTCCCGACGAGGCCTATGTCTCGGTTACCACCGACGGAGAAGATGTTTATCAAATGTCGTGGTGGTATTATGCTCCGCAGTTGCGGGCATACAGTGGCAAGAAATATATGGGCTTTATCCGCACGTCGAGCGGAACGACCAATAACGACTGGGCCATTACCCCGCAAATACACATAGGTGTCAACAATGTGGTACGCTTCAAAGCTAAAGCTGCCGATGCACCTGTCGAAAAATTCAAGGTATGGATTTCGACCAAGGGAACCGACGAGGCCGACTTTGTCCCTTTGACGCAGGGCAATTACGAATCCGTAACGTGGGAACAGTGGAAGACGATAGAGTACGACCTCTCGAAATACGAAGGACAAGATGTCTATATTGCCATTCAATATATCACCCAAGCCGGTTGGATGTTGATGGTCGATGACGTCTTTGTTGGCTCGGGGAAACTCAATCCATCGGCCATAAAGGCACAACTTCCCAAGTCGCGTCGCATCATGCGCAAAACAGCCGTGGACGATGCCCCCCAAAATTATAAGGTTTATCTCGATGGGGACGTGGTAGAATCGGTACAAACCAACTCCTACATATTCAAGAACATTACGGCCGGCACTCACACGCTGGGTGTGAAATCGGTGTATAAAGTATCTGAGTCGGAGATGGCAACCACGCAGATCGAGGTCCCCGATGCCTCGGAGTATGCCGATGTGAAAGTCCGTTTTACAACCAATGCCGGATCGCCCGAAGGTATAGCCGTGAATTATCTTTCGGGAAGTTATCAAGTGACCGATACCATCAAATCGGGATTGTCGCATTTCTCGTTTTTGCAAAAGGGCGAATACGTCATTAGCGTCAACTCCGACTTGTATGAACCTTTGGATTCGCTTATCAATATCGATAAGGATATGGAGATAGATTTGGAACTGATCGAAAAGATAGTAGAACCCTATAATCTCTCGATTGATTTCACCTATCGCGATGCCGATAAAAAGACCGATGCATTGTTTAGCTGGAATCAAGATTTCGGTTGGACCGACAGTTTCGAAGAGTACGACGATTTCGCTACACAATTCGGCGAATGGCTTACCGTCGATAAAGATCGCATACGGCACTATGACCTCTCGGTGGGTGGGCAAACTGTAACATTCCCGGGATCCGAAGATGGAGAGTCGCCCGTTTTCGTTTTCAACCCCGAAGCTACAACGCCTCCGTGCGATGTCGATGCCTATTTGACAACCCTGTGGGGAAAGAAATATATCATGTTCTTTGGCGCACAGGGTACAACCTCCGACGACTGGCTCATCACCCCCAAGCAAAAGATAAACCAAGGTTATGTATTAGACTTCTATATACACGTCTATCCCGGATTACCGGTTTATCCCGAGACGATCAAGGTATTGGCATCGACCGGAGAACAATCCGATTTGGCATCGTTTGTATCGCTTTATGAAGAAACCTTTACCGAAGGAGGGTGGTATGAAGTGACGGTCAACTTGGGCGATTATGTCAACCAAGAAATCTATTTAGCCTTGAATTACATTTCGAATGACGGCTGGATGCTCAAAGCCGACAACTTCTATGTAGGACCCTCTTCCGAAGCTCCGGCTCCCGAAGTGGGAAATGCCACTTACGATGTCTATCTGAACGGAGTGCGTAAGGCCGAATCCATCACCGACAACTTCTATACTTTCGAGGCCTTGGACGACGGTTCTTATACGGCCGGGGTAAAGGCAAAATACGAGTCGGGCGAAACCGAGATTGTCGAGTATGTATTTACGGCTCAATACAGCGGGATAGAAAGCACGCTTACCCCCGACGTAAAAGTGTATAGCCGCGACCAAGCCGTTTGGATAGAGTCGATTTCGGGCAATTCCTTGTCGGCCGCAGTTTACAATGCAGCCGGACAGCCTGTCGCCACGGTCGAAACGAACGATGCACTGACACAAATACCCGTTGCCCCCGGTTTCTATCTGGTACAGATTACTACCAAGCAGGGGATAAATACGGTAAAAATGGTAGTGGAATAAAATTATCCATATCGGATAGTCGAAGGCGTCATGGTCACATGAAGACCATGGCGCCTTTTGTGTAAATATAAATTTTTTCTTCTCTTTGTTATAAATCGTTTAATTTTGTATCTTTGTAAGTATAAACTTCCTAAAAATGAAAAAAGTGACCCGTTTATAGATCGGGTTCAATATTTTTATTATTTGCATTGTTTACTGTATTGCCAGTACGAAACGACGATTATATGAATAAAAAAATTTGTTTTATCTTTTTACTGTTAACAATAATCTGTATGAGTTGTGAATCGAAAAGCCATAAGGAGACAACAGTCCTTATAGAGACCTCTTTGGGGAATATTAAAGTAAAACTTTACGACGATACACCTGCGCATCGTGATAATTTTGTGAAGTTGGCCGAGGGAGGATACTATGATGGGACTCTATTCCACCGGGTAATCAACGAGTTTATGATACAGGGCGGCGACGGGACTTCGAAAAACGCGCCGGCCGGAAAGATGTTGGGAACCGGAGATCCCGGCTATACGATACCCGCCGAGTTTGTTTATCCAAAATATTTCCATAAACGAGGAGCTTTGGCCGCAGCCCGGCAAGGCGACCAAGTGAACCCCGAAAAAGCCTCGTCGGGGTCGCAATTCTATATCGTTACCGGGAAAGTGCTGAATTCCCAACAACTCGACCAAATGGAGCGTCAGATGCAGATGCAACAAGAACAATCGGTATTCCAGTCGCTGGCCGCCGGTCACCGGGAAGAGATTCTCGCCATGCGTAAAGCCCGCGATATGCAGGGATTGCAACTCTTGCAGGATACATTGATCGCCCAAATGAAAGAGCAGATAAAGAGAGAGGGGAAACGTACCCTCACACAAGCCCAACGCCAAGCCTATACGACAATAGGGGGAACACCCCATTTAGATGGTGAATATACTGTATTTGGCGAGGTCGTCGAGGGAATGGACGTGGTGGATAAGATACAACGGGTCGAAACCGGAGCTGCCGACCGTCCCGTGACCGATGTCAAAATCATCAAGATGAAAGTCGAAAAATAGTGATACCTTTTCGCCGTCACATATTGTCCAACGGGTTGAGAGTGTTGCATCATTACGATGCCTCTACCCGAATGACCGCATTGAACGTGCTGTACGATGTCGGGTCGAAAGACGAATCGCCCGAGCGAACCGGATTTGCTCACCTGTTTGAACACCTCATGTTCGGAGGCTCTGCCAATATCCCCGATTTCGACACCCCGTTGCAAAAAGCCGGCGGAGAAAACAATGCATGGACCAGCAACGATGTAACCAATTATTACACGGTAGTCCCCACGCACAATATCGAAACGGCGTTTTGGTTGGAGTCGGATCGCATGTTGAGCCTCGCTTTCTCGCCCGAGTCATTGGCTGTGCAGAAACAGGTTGTTATCGAAGAATTCAAACAGCGCAATTTGAATCAACCCTATGGCGATTCCTATCTGTTGTTGCGACCGATGGCCTATCGTGTACACCCATATCGATGGCCCGTTATCGGGAAAAACATTTCGCATATCGCCGATGCTTCATTGGACGAGGTGAAGCAATTTTTCTTCGCACACTACGCCCCCAACAATGCCATATTGAGCATCTCGGGAAATCTGCCTTTCGACCGGGCCGTGTCGCTTTGTGAAAAATGGTTTGCACCCATACCCCGGCGAGAAATACCCTGTCGTGCGCTGCCGCAGGAACCGGTACAGACCGAGGCGCGCAGAATGACGGTCGAGAGAGATGTGCCGTTAGACGCGATTTTCAAGGTCTATCACATGGCCGACCGCCTGCACCCCGATTATCAAGGTTGCGATGCCCTTTCCGATATATTGGCTTCCGGTCGCTCTTCCCGGCTGTTTTGTCGGTTGGTGATAGAGAAAAAGTTGTTTACCGAAATCGATTGCTCCATTACCGGCGACATAGACCCGGGATTATTCCTTCTGAAAGGGAAACTCTCGCCCGGAGTCTCGTTGGAACAAGGAGAGGAAGCTATCGAAGAAGAGTTGCACCAGATACGGGAAAAAATCTTGGAGAAGAGAGAATTGGACAAAGTGGTGAATCGTTTTGAATCGAACGACTTGTTCTCCAATTTGCATTATTTGAACAAGGCGACCAATTTGGCCTATTATGAATTGCTGGGCGATGCCGGGAACATAGATAAAGAGGTAGAACGATATAAGAAACTCACACCGCTCGATTTACAGCGAATTGCAAGAGGCCTGTTCGCCCCCGAAAACAGTTCGACATTGTGGTATAAGTCGGTCCCTGCCACGCAAGGAGCAATCGCCGGGACCTTTTGATAAATGATATAGAATAGTATTGGTTATGCGTTTTAAGTTAATCTTGTCGGTTAAAGCAGAAAGTTTTGGTAACGTCTTACCCGTGAGTTACCAATACGAATTGTCGGCAGCAGTTTACCGCCGTTTCCGGGAAAACATGGATTCCTATTTGTCTTGGCTTTCGAGCAACGGGTTCGCTCCGGTCGATGATTGTCGCAATCGGCTCTTTTCATTCTCCAATCTGTATATCCCTCGCATAAGAGTAGAAAATGACAGGCTGCATATTTTGGTAAAGAAGGTACAGATGTGGATCTCTTTTTTACCGGTAAGAGGGACTCGGGAGTTTGTCGAAAAACTATTTTTGGGGGCGACATTCGTGTTGGGCGATAGGCGCAGCCGCGTAGAACTGGCCGTCGATGAGATTGTCGATTGTCCCGTCCCCGAGTTTGGGAGAGAAGCCGAATACTTGGCTTTGTCGCCGATAGTTTTTATGGTCGCCCGTTCCAATCGTAGCATGGAATACATAGGTCCCGATAATCCCGACTATGCAACTTGTTTTTATCGCGCGATATTGGGAAAGTATGAAAAAATATTCGGGCGACCATTCGAGGGCGATACCGATTTTTCGTTTCAATTGCTGTCCGAGCCCAAGAGAAAAGGCATCTTCATGATGCGGTTTACCCCCGAAGAGTCGAAAGTAATAGGATATATGTATAAATTCAGGCTATCGATGGAGCCGATTCTTCACCAAATTATGTACGAAACAGGTGTTGGAGAGAAAATAAACTTAGGATTCGGCTGTGTAGAAATCTTGCGGCAAGAAACCCAACAAAACGATAAAAATGAGATAACCCTCGGAAAAGACGAGACATAGATGAAAATAATGTGATTTTTTGTATGAAATGACAAAAAATTTTTTTTAATTTGTATAGACAATAAAGATTTTATTCTTCATAAAAATAAATTATACTATGACGACAGAACTTGAAAAACCTGACATGAATACGGAAGAAGTTCTTGCAGGCCAAACTACTGCTCCTGCCGAGGAGGAACAAGATTCGGCCCAACCGGTGTCGAAACGCTCGAGAGAAGAGATTGTAGATTTATTGAAAAAATTGGTGGACGGCCCGGTTGAAGAGGTTAAAGATGAAGTTGACGAATTGAAGCAAGCCTATTATAAACAAAAGAAAGCCGAAATAGAAGAGGCCAAAGCCGCCTTTGTCGCCGCAGGCAATCTCGAAGCCGATTTTGTCCCTGTCCCCGATGAACAGGAAGAAACCTTAAAATCTTTGTTGGCTGTTTTTCGGGAGAAAAAGGCCGAATATACCGCCTCGCTCGAAAAACAACGGGAAGAGAATTTGGAGCGCAAGCAACAGATCCTCGAAGAGATGAAATCGATTACCGAGGATTCGGATAATATCAATAAGCAATACACCCGCTTCCAAGAGTTGCAGCAAGCCTTTAAAGAGCCTTGCGAATTACCGTCGGCCGCAGTGTCGGGACTCTGGAAGAAATTCCAGTCCTGTGTCGAAAACTTTTATGACTTGTTGAAAATCAACAAAGAGTTGCGCGACTACGATTTCAAGAAAAACCTCGAACAGAAAACTGCTCTCTGCGACGCCGCCGAAGCCTTGTTGACCAACGACGATGTAGTGGCCGCCTTCAAACAATTGCAACTGCTTCACGACGAATGGCGAGGCATCGGCCCCGTAGCCAAGGAGTTGCGAGAAGAGTTGTGGAACCGCTTCAAAGATGCCTCTACCGAGGTAAACAAGCGGTATCAAAACTTCTTTGAAGCCCGTAAAGAGGTCGAGCGGAAAAACGAAGAGGCCAAAACCGCTTTATGCGAAGAGATCGAGGCAATCGATTTGGACGCATTGACCTCTTTTGCCCAATGGGACGAAGCAACGAAACATATATTGGAGTTACAAAGCCGGTGGAAAGCCTTGGGGTTTGCTTCGCGAAAAATGAACAACCTTTTGTTTGAACGCTTCCGTAAAACTTGCGACGAATTTTTTGCCAAGAAGGCCGAATATTTCAAGGCCGTCAAGGAGAAGATGGCTGCAAACCTCGAAAAGAAGAAAGCCCTTTGCGAGAAAGCCGAAGCTCTCAAAGACAGTACCGACTGGAAGGCGACAACCGACATTTTTGTCGCTTTGCAAAAAGAGTGGAAAACCATAGGCCCGGTAGCCAAAAAACACTCCGATGCCGTGTGGAAACGTTTTGTAACGGCGTGTGACTATTTCTTCGCCCAAAAGAACAGCCAGTTGGCATCTTCCCGGCAGGTTGAACTCGAAAATCTGGAAAAGAAGCAGGAAATTATCGCCAAACTGAAAGCGATAGACGAAGCGGTCGGAGACGAAGAAGCCATAAAAACGGTGCGTGAGTTCATGGCCCAGTGGAATACCATCGGTTATGTCCCCTTCAAAGAAAAAGATAAGATATACAAAGAGTATCAATCGGTACTCGATATTCTTTTCGCCCGTTTGAATATGAATGAAAACCGTAACCGGTTGAGCAATTTCTCGGTTACGGTACAACAAATGGCCGATACCAACCACGAGAAACTTTATCGGGAAAGAGAGAGACTTTTAAGAATGTATGAACAGAAAAAAACAGAGTTGCAAACCTATGAAAACAATGTCGGGTTCTTGAATATCTCGTCGAAAAAATCGGGCGGACTCTTGAAAGAGATGGAGCGGAAAATGCAAAAAATACGGGAAGATATGCAGCTTATTGAACAAAAGGTGCAACTTATAGATAAGAACTTATAATAAGCGAAGTATTTTTATAATAACAGGGCGACTCGATGAAGCCGAGTTGCCCTGTTATTTCCGAGAGCGTTTCGGTTTCGAGAAATCCTCTGATTAATAGCAAAAATGAGAAAGACGAGATGGCACGTGGTCGGTATGGACATATGATTAAATCGTTGATTGTCGTTGGTGATTTCTTTTGCCTGAATATAGCTTATGCGATAGTCTGTTTTTGGGGTGGAGGATTTGAAGGCGGTTTTGGCGAAAAGATAATATGGCTATTGCTCAATCTTTCTTATTTCCCGGTATTTTTGTTTTTTGCCAAGGTCCACGATTTGCGTATCCTTCATGTCGATAGAGTTTTAATCAAGGTTTCGCAAGCAATTTTATCCCATTTGGCTGTATTCTTGTTATTGATATTCTTCCTGCAAATCGAAGACCTTTCGGCGACGGTCCTCATAAAGTTCTATCTGCTTGCAACATTTTTGTTGGCGACATGGTGGGTCGGATCGAGAAAATTTTTGAAATATTTTCGACGGAAAGGATATAATTTCAAGCGAGTTGTTATTGTTGGAGCCGGAACGGTGGGGACCAAACTGTTGGACGAATTACGTTCCGATGCTGGATATGGATACAAATTCATGGGCTTTTTCGATGACAATCTCGCGTTGAAGAAGTCATTGCCCAATTTTCAAGGCGACTGTTCTTCGGTTGAAAAATTCGTCATAGAAAATAAAGTGGACGAGATTTATTGCGCGTTGTCCATGCGGCATGAAGAAAAAATCACTCGTTTGCTGAAATTTTCCGAGGCCAATAATGTCTCGTTTTATATGGTCCCCGATGTAGGACGATATATTCACAGGCAACTCGAATTCCAGTTGGTCGGCAATGTGCCGGTTCTTTCGTTGCACCCAGAGCCGTTACAAAACTTCTTTTCCCGTTTGTTGAAACGGACATTCGACCTTGTATTCTCGACACTCTTTCTTATCTGTTCGCCTCTGATTTTCATACCCATAGCCGTTGCCGTGAAACTTTCGTCTCCGGGTCCCGTGTTTTTTATACAAAGACGAACCGGATTCAAAGGGAAGGAATTTAATTGTTATAAGTTCCGCACGATGCGAGTCAATGCCAACAGCGACAAAGTACAAGCCTCGCGGAACGATCCCCGGAAAACCCGGGTAGGAGAGTTCTTACGCAAGACCAGTTTGGACGAATTGCCCCAGTTTATCAATGTATTCCTTGGCGATATGTCGATTGTAGGGCCACGCCCGCACATGATCAAACACACGCAGGATTATTCGAAGATCATAGACAAATATATGCTCCGCCACCTCATCAAACCGGGAATCACCGGTTGGGCCCAAGTGAACGGTTACAGAGGTGAGACTCGCGAATTGTGGCAAATGGAGCGTCGGGTCGAATATGATGTCTGGTATATCGAACATTGGAATTTCTGGCTCGATATAAAGATTATATTCCTCACTGTGGTAAACGCCTTCCGCGGAGAGAAAAATGCATTCTGACACGTTATGGTTTGCCAAGAAAAGAGCCTCCATAACCGAGGCTTTTTCTATTTTTTATTCCTCCCGTGATAGAGGCCTGTCTCATTTATGAATTGTAGGTTTTATTCGCAATGGAAATTGTCGCTCAGGTGAAATCCCCGCAACAAATCGGGGACAGCCATGCGTTTTTTTCCGGCCAGTTGTAACTCTTCTATTCGCACATAGCCGTCGGCACAAGCTATATCTATTCGACTTTTTCCGTCGGTATGGATTGACCCGGGGGCAAAATGGTGGCTTGCCGGCATCGCAGTTGTACGATATATTTTTACCCCGAACCGCTCGCCTTCGGCCGATACCCATTCGCACCATGCCGCCGGATAAGGCGATAAACCTCTTACGAGATTATGAATCTGCGTGCAACTCTTCTTCCAGTCGATGTGGCAAGTCTCTTTAAAGATTTTCGGCGCCGATCGCAACGGCTCGTCGGTAAGTATCGATTCTTGGGCGATAGGTTCGATTTTCCCGGCCAAAATAGCATCGACCGTCTCGGTGACCATGTCGGCGCCCATAATCATCAGTTTGTCATGAATTGTTCCCACATTGTCCTCGGGGAGTATGGGGATACGCTTTTGCTGAATGATTTCGCCGGTGTCGATTTCATGTTTGAGGAAGAACGTGGTAATTCCCGTTTCGGTATCGCCATTGATAATTGCCCAGTTGAGGGGTGCAGCTCCCCGATATTGCGGTAAAAGTGAAGCATGCAGGTTGAATGTGCCCAAGCGGGGCATGTTCCATACGACTTCGGGAAGCATGCGGAATGCCACGACAATTTGCAAGTCGGCTTTCAGCGCCCGTAGTTGTTCGACAAAACCCTCGTCTTTCAATTTCTCCGGTTGCAAGATTGTGAGACTTTGGCTCAAAGCATACTCTTTTACCGGCGAATATTGTATTTTATGGCCGCGTCCGGCCGGTTTGTCGGGCATGGTAATGACGGCCACCACATTATAGCCACCCTCGACGAGGCGGCGCAAACTCTCGACGGCAAAGTCGGGAGTTCCCATATAGACGATTCGTAAATCTTGTTTTTCCATTATTTTTAATCCTGTGAAAAGTGAACCAATACCCGACGGTACGAGTTGAAAATTTTTGATTTAGAGACAAATCCTACATACTTCCCGTTCTCTACGACCGGCAGATTCCATGCGTTGGTTTGGTCGAAGAGTTTCATCACATTGTCCATATTGCTCCCGATTTCTATTTTGGCCGGGGGCATGGTCATGAATCTGCGTACTGTAAATCGTTTGTACAATTCGGGCCTGAACATGATGTTGCGTATATCGTCGAGAATGACAATGCCCAGCAATGTGCCGTCTTTGTCGGTAACCGGGAATATGTTTCGGTGTGATTGGGAGATCGCCTTTACCATATCGCCGAGGGTCATGTAAGGGTGAACTTCGATGAAGTCTCTTTCGATGACACTGTCCATTTTCAGTAAGGTGAGGACCGCTTTGTCCTTGTGGTGGGTGAGCAGCTCCCCTTTCTTGGCCAGACGCATGGTATAGATGCTGTGCGGTTCGAATACCTTGATGGTTGCGTAGGCGACAGTCGAGGTAATCATAAGAGGCAAGAAAAGGTCATATCCACCCGTAAGTTCGGTGGTAAGGAAGATGGCCATCAAGGGTGCGTGCATGACGGCCGACATGACGCCGGCCATACCCATTAAGGCAAAGTTCTTGTCCGACAGTTCCAAGGGGAATATTCCCGAGTGATTTATCACGTAGGCAAAGAAGAATCCGGCAAAACAGCCCACATACAAACTGGGTGCAAATGTTCCGCCCACACCGCCTCCTCCGTTGGTGGCACTCGTCGCCAATACCTTCACAAGGATAATGAGGCCCAAAAACAGCATCATAACCCACATGTTGTCATTCTCGGTATAGAAGAAACTCCCTTCGGCAAGTTCTTTAAGGTTGTCGTTCAGCAGGCTGGTGATAGCTCCGTAACCCTCGCCGTACAAAGGCGGGAGTAAGAAGATAGAGAGGCTGAGGATAAGAGAGCCGAGAATGAACTTTTTCCACGGTGTGCCGATTCGCCGGAATATATCTTCCATGCGGTTCATGATGCGGGTGAAGTAGAGCGAGACAAATCCGCAGAAAAGTCCGAGGAAAATAACGTAAGGGATACGCGCAGGATCAAATGTTTCGGTTTGGACGAAACTAAACTCGGCGTTGTAGCCCGTAAAGATGTAGGAAACCGTTACGGCAGTAATCGACGAAATAAGCAGTGGAAGGACCGATGTGGTGGTCATGTCGATCATCAGTACTTCGAGGGTAAACAAGATTCCGGCGATAGGCGCTTTGAATATCCCGGCGATAGCGGCGGCGGATCCGCAGCCGACCAAAAGCATGAGCAACCGTTGGTCGAGCCTGAAAAGCCGCCCGATATTCGAGCCGATAGCCGCACCGGTGTAAACGATAGGTGCCTCGGCTCCTACCGAACCGCCGAAGCCGATGGTGATAGAACTGGCGATGACCGATGAGTACATATTGTGCGGCTTCAACCGGCTCTTTTTCTGCGATATGGCATAGAGTATGCGGGTGACGCCGTGACTGATATCGTCTTTTACGATATAGCGCACATATAACCCTGCCAATAAAATGCCCACGATCGGGTAGATGAGGTAAAGATAGTTGGCGCTGTCGGTATCGAAGTGCGAGGTGAGCATATTCTGAATGAAATGAATCAGAAATTTCAAAATGAGTGCAGCCGCGGCGGTACAGATACCGATTACGAAACTCAAAAACAGTACGAAGTTATGTTCGTTAATGTGTTTCTCCCGCCACATTAACAAACGCATCATCAAGTCGTTGCGGTTTTCCGCCGGATTGTCATCGACCTCTATATCTTCTTCTTCAATCATATCAAATTCCTTTTCCTGTAATAACGGTCTTAACGGTATAGATGATGATTCTGAAATCTACCAGTAAAGACATGTTCTCCAAATAAAGAATATCGTATTTCAAACGAGTGATCATTTCATCTACATTCCGGGCATATCCGTACTTTACCATGCCCCATGAAGTAATACCCGGGCGAATCTGGTGCAGCAAGACATAATAGGGGGCTCGTTCCACGATTTGGCGAATAAAATACTCTCGTTCGGGACGAGGCCCCACGAGCGACATGTCGCCTTTCAACACATTCCAAAACTGGGGCAGTTCGTCCAATCGATATTTCCGCAAGGTTTTCCCGATTTTGGTGACTCGGTTGTCGTTCTCTTCCGACAGCATGGGAGTATCCTGTTCGGCTCCGACCTTCATGGTCCTGAATTTATAGATTTTGAAAGGTTGATGCCTGTATCCGATACGTTCTTGTTCATAAAAGACAGGGCCTTTCGAATCTCGTTTGATGAGAAATGCCAAAATTAAGAATAGGGGAGAGAGCAGTATCAATGCCAAGAATGCCACTAAAACATCGATGGTCCGTTTCATGTTTTTTCCGCTTTCCGAAATCGCACAATTGCTCATGTCGATAAGGGGCGCCCCGTAGATATTGGTCAGTCTCACCCGTGATGAAATGATGTTGAACTCGTCGATTCCCAATTTTATGGGTAAGTTGAGCGGGTACAACGTATTGATGATTCGGTGGAGTTCGGCCGGATTGTTCTCTTCGGGAGCGACGATAAGTTCTTGAATATTCATCTCCCGGCACAATCGGGGCAACTCGCTTATCGGATATTTCTTCCCGGTTGTTTCCGGTGCGGGAGTTTCATCATTGACTTGAATGAACCCGACGATGTGGTATCCCAACGGATGCCGGGGTTCTTCAAGTTCTTTCATCTGTTTGACGGCTTTGGCCCCGCATCCGATGATGAGGGTGTTGAATTTCCATTTCCGTTGATGAATGAGGGCGGTGGCATTCCCGGTAATAATGATGCGGGCAGTATATACGCAAACAAATTGCAGCAGGTATAGCGAAAGCAACAATTCGTAATTGTCTATTCTTATGCGTAATACGTCGTTAATGAGCGCGATGAAAAAGATAAGGAGCGTGTTGATTAAAACCGACCCCAACGTCTGCATCAATTCTTGAATGCGCGATTTGAAAAAAGGTTGATTGTAATAGCCCGATAGGTAGTACACCCCCATCATCAACAACGGGAAGAGTATTTGCCCCTCTATGACCCTTGTCGAGAGCAGATAGGACTTTAACGATATACCGGCTTCGATGCCCGGGAAATGGAACCGGACGATGTTGAACAAGAACCACGCCACGTTCGATGCGAGGTAATCCCACAACACATATCGCCTTATTTGTCGTTTGCTATTGATCACTCGCGTATAATCTTAATGGTCCCGTCGTTCCCGAGTTTGATGATACTCGATGGTACAGATTCCTTGGTTTCTTCCCGGCGTGCTTCGACGATGTAATCCACGGCGTTTTTTACCTCGTCCGATATTTCGGAGAAGTTGTGAGGCGAGGGACTCCCGCTGATGTTGGCCGACGTCGATACGATAGCCTTTTTGAACCGGCGGCACAACTCTTGCGAGAAAGCCTCGTGTGTGATGCGTATGGCCACGCTGCCGTCCTCGGCCAGCAGATTGGGCGCAAGGTTGCGGGCTCCGGGATAGATGAGCGTGAGCGGTTTCACCGCCACGTCGAGCAACTGCCATGCCGTTTCGGGAACTTCGGTGACATAGTATTCCACTTTTGCCTCACTGTCGGTAAGGACGATAAGAGCCTTGCTGTCGGCTCGTTGTTTGATTTCATACACCCGTCGCACAGCTGCCTCGTTGGTAGCGTCGCAGCCGATACCCCAAATCGTGTCGGTGGGATACAAAATCACACCGCCGCGCTCCATCACTTCGCAAGCCTGTTTGATATCTTCACTGATTCCCATTTTCAAATCCTCTTGGTATAAATATAAGATGCTGAGTCTTATTGCTATGGCTCGACCTGAAAGCTGTCTGTTGCATCCCTGTTCGCGCCTCCGCAACTCTACAAAGATATAGAAAAAAGTACACCTGTGCCATAAGTTGGGTGTGATATTCGAAAAAAAATAGAAACAGTTGCGGTTCCTTTCTCACCAATTCTTGCGGGAACAGCCTTGTGTCGTGTTATCTTTTTTTGTAGAATATGAGAGATCTTTTACTATGGTTAACTAATTGGAAATTAATGTTTTTTTTCTTTTTTACGATTCCTTCTTTCTTATATTTGTTTCGTAATAAAAAAAACATTAATATGTGGAAAATAAGTAATTATATGTTATATGGGCTTAGTAGTGTAGCTTGTATTTCAACGGTATTTTGTAGTTGTAGACAAAAAGAGATTCAGCAACCTAATGTGTTACTCATCGTGGTCGATGATATGGGGTTTTCAGACACACAGCCTTTTGGAGGGGAGATAAACACTCCCAACATAAGCCGGTTGGCTGAAAATGGTGAGCGATTCACTCGTTTTCACACGTCGTCACTTAGTGCTCCTACCCGGGCCATGTTGCTTACTGGTGTGGACAATCATCAAAACGGGCTTGGCGTGATGCCTTCCATGCACGGGGTGAACCAATATATGCAACATGGATATGAAGGATTCCTGAATGACCGGGTAATGACGGTTGCAGAAGTTCTTCGTCAGAACAATTATTATACTTGTATGGCTGGGAAATGGCATCTTGGTGCTCAAGAAGGGCATACACCTGATAGCCGGGGTTTTGACAACAGTTTTGCCATGCTTGGTGGAGGAGCCTGTCATTTTTCCAATCAGTTTGCTTTGTCCGATGACGAAGCTCCTGTCACATTTTATGTGGAAAATGGCATGAGATTGGACTCTCTCCCCGGAAACTTTTATTCTACAAGATACTATACCGATAAGATGATAGATTATTTGGACCGTTGTCCCGACGGTAAGCCATTCTTCGCTTATCTGGCATATACGGCTCCGCATGACCCATTGCAAGTGGAAGACGAATGGAAAGATAAGTATAAGGGAAAGTATGATTGTGGTTATGACAGTATCCGTCATGCACGTTTTGATAGGCTGAAACAACTGGGTATAATTCCTTCTGATATGCCTTACATTGGGCTTAGCGGAGAGAATCCTGCATGGGATTCCCTGACGGATACGCAAAAGGCGGAACAGGCTCGAAAGATGGAAATCTATGCTTCGATGATAGAGTGTGTGGACTACCATATCGGGAGACTGCTCGACAAACTGGAAAAAAACGGCAAATTGGATAATACGCTCGTGATTTTTATGAGTGATAATGGGGCCAATCCCAAAGAGCCTTTCAATTATCCGGGAAATACTCCCGAAATCATAAATAACAGATTTGACAACTCTCTGGCAAATTATGGCAGTCACGATTCATTTGTGTCACAAGGTGCGGCGTGGGCCGAAGTAAGTAACACGCCTTATTCGAGATACAAAATGACCACAAACGAAGGGGGAATATGTACCCCTCTGATTCTCTCTGGCAAAAGATTTGTTCATAAAGGCAGTCTGGATACACACACACCCTACTGCACGTGACAGATTTGTTCCCTACGATTCTGGACTTTGCGCAAGTAGAGAGACCGGTAGCGTGGAATGGCACTCAATTGGCTCCTCTCTACGGGCATTCGTTCCGTAAAGAAATAAATGAACCCGATACAGTTGCAGAAGAGAGAACCTTGTGCTTTGAAATGGCAGAAAGCAAGGCCGTAATAAAGGGAGACTGGAAAGCCGTGTCGCTTACTCGGCCATATGGCGATGGCAATGATTGGAGACTGTACAATCTGAATGAAGATATAGCCGAACGAAATGACTTGTCAGGCTCTTGTCCCGATAAGTTGAAAGAACTGGTTGACTGCTGGCAGAACTATGCTTCGACAGTGGGTTATATCAAGTCGGATAATGTCAGTATAGTAGAGAAAATCGGCGCTGTTGAGTTTTATAAATATCGTATGAAGCCGGAGGCTATTGATTCTGTCGGTGCCGATAAATAGAGGTTCGTCGTATATTTATATTATAGTGAAGGGAGGCCGTCTCAAAATTTTGAGACGGCCTCTGTTTTGTCATATATGGCAAGGAGGGAGTTGACCGATTGAACTTTTCTGAAATGAGGGGAAGGCCGATATTTGGCTCGCTCCCCGAAAAGTCGTATCTTCGCAGATGAAACGAAGATAAATAAATGGCAAAAGAAAAAGAAAACCTCCCGGTAAGGATACGCCCTTATCGTGTGGGGCTGGTATTAAGCGGCGGAGGCGCCAAAGGTTTTGCCCATGTGGGGGTATTGAAAGCCTTTGAAGAGTTGGGTATTCGTCCCGACATTATTTCGGGGACCAGTGCGGGGGCAGTCATTGCTGTGCTTTATGCCGACGGATACTCTCCCGATGAGATTCTCGATCTTTTTTCAGGCTTGTCGTTCAACGATTTGGCCGAGATTACGTTGCCTCGTGCAGGATTTTTCAAAATAGACCGATTCAAACAATTTTTGCAGAACGCTTTGCGCACCGAGAATATCGAGGAACTCTCCATACCGGTGGTGGTGACGGCTACCGACCTCGACCACGGCACGTATGAAGTTTGGCGTTCCGGGGCGATAGTCGAACGTGTGGCGGCATCGTGCAGTATCCCCATTATATTCCCGCCGGTGCTTATCGACGGGACCCACTATGTCGATGGCGGTGTGTTGCGCAACTTGCCGGTTTTCCCTATACGGAACGAGTGCGACACGATTATTGGCATTAACGTGAGTCCGTTGGTAAATAAAAAATACAAGCAGTCGGTACTCGATATAGCCATGCGATCATATAGTTTCATGTCGAAAAGCAATACGGTCGAGGATATGAAGTTGTGCGATGTGTTTATTCCCATGACAGAAGCCGCACGGTATGCCGTGTTTGATATCCACGCATTGTGCGACATTGCCAATGTAGGGTATCAGCGGACGATAAAGTTTTTTACAGGCAAACACGCCTCCAAAATACACGAATTAAATAAATAAAGATTACGATATATGAGCGACGAAAAAATAATTATTTATCAACTCCTTCCCCGGTTGTTCTCCAATATGTGCGACACGTGTGTCCCTAACGGAAGTTATGCTCACAACGGCTCGGGCAAACTGAACGATTTCACGCCGAAAGTTTTGAGAGAGATAAAAAAACTGGGTGCCAATTATATTTGGTACACAGGCGTGATCGAGCATGCCACGAAGACCGATTACTCCCGGTATGGAATCAAACCCGATAACAAGTACATAGTCAAAGGCGAAGCCGGTTCGCCGTATGCCATCAAGGACTATTACGATATAGACCCCGATTTGGCCGAAAATCCGCAACATCGCATGCAAGAATTCGAGGCATTGGTTGCCCGTACGCACGAAGCTGGTCTGAAAGTGGTACTCGATTTCGTCCCCAATCATGTAGCCCGGCAATACCATTCCGATAGCGCCCCCGCAGGAGTCGAGGATTTAGGAGCCCGCGACAACAAAGAGATGCACTTCTCCCCGTCAAATAATTTCTATTATATTCCCCGGCAAGCATTTACTCCTCAATTCTATATCGGAGACGGCGACGACCGTTATTTCGAATACCCTGCCAAAGCTACCGGGAACGACTGTTTCGGGGCCTTCCCGGGAGAATATGACTGGTATGAAACCGTGAAACTGAATTATGGAGTCGATTACATGGGGGGGCACCGGCTCTGCTTCGATCCCGTTCCCGACACGTGGTATAAAATGCTCGATATACTTTTCTTCTGGTGCAGCAAGGGCGTTGACGCTTTTCGTTGCGACATGGCGCACATGGTCCCGGTTGAGTTTTGGAATTGGGCCATATCGAAAGTGAAAGAGAGTTATCCCGCCGTCATCTTTATCGCCGAGATTTACGACTTGGCATTGTATCGGATTTATATCGAGAGAGGGAAATTCGATTACCTGTATGACAAGATAGGCTTGTACGACAAACTTAAAGGAATACTGTGCCATCAGGTTTCAGCCGCACAACTCACCTATTGTTGGCAGGCAGTCGACGGGATAGGGGGGCACATGCTCAATTTCCTTGAAAATCACGACGAGCAGCGCTTCGCTTCGGACTATTTCGCCGGCGATGCCGATAAAGCCCTCCCCGCATTGGTCGTGTCGACGATGATGAGTACCGGACCCATGATGATTTACTTCGGACAGGAGTTAGGCGAGCGTGCCGAAGATGCCGAAGGATTCAGCGGACGGGACGGCCGCACCACCATATTTGATTATTGGAGCCTCCCCACTATGCGGCAATGGTACGATGGCGGCCGGTGTTCGGCCGCAAAACTGACGGCGAGACAGAAACGATTGCGTAACCTTTATAAAACCGTACTCAATATTGGACGCGGTGAACCGGCTGTCGTACATGGCGATTTTTTCGATTTGATGTATGTCAACGGCGAAAACCCCCGGTTCAACCCCCATAGGCAATATGCCTTCTTGCGGAAATATGGGCAGGAGCTATTGGTCATCATAGTTAATTTTGATTCCCGGCCTGCCACTGTCGAGGTAAATTTACCCCAACATGCCTTCGATGCAATGAAAATCATACCCGGAGAGTATGAGGCGACAGAACTCATAAGCGGAGATAAAGCCCCCAAAACATTGAGTATCGAAACCCCTTTCATATCGGATTTATCGGAGTATGGTGCAGTCGTTTGGAAAATAATACTGAAAAAATCCCGGGAAAAGTCGAAAAAAATAAGATAATATCTAAATAGAAGTTGTACCTTTGCGGCATAAATAATAACCTCTGTTTTTACACACAAAAAATCATGAGTCAAACACCTCCTTTCAAGGTATTTTCGGGAACCAATTCAAGGTATCTCGCTGAAAAAATCTGTAGTAGTCTGGGTTGTGAATTAGGGCAAATGAATATTCAACATTTTGCCGATGGCGAATTTTCGGTCTCTTTCGAGGAATCGATTCGTGGCTGCCAAGTTTATTTGGTACAATCGACATTCCCCAATTCGGACAACCTGATGGAATTGCTGTTAATGATCGATGCCGCCAAACGGGCTTCGGCTAAATCTATCGTGGCTGTCGTTCCCTATTTCGGTTGGGCACGTCAGGATCGCAAGGACAAACCCCGTGTCTCCATCGCAGCCAAACTGTTGGCCGACATTTTGAGCGTGGCCGGAATCAACCGCCTCATCACGATGGACTTGCACGCCGACCAGATACAAGGATTTTTCGATGTTCCGGTCGATCACCTGTATGCCTCTTCGGTGTTTATCCCCTATATCCAGTCGTTGAAACTGAAAGATATGGTTATCGCCACCCCCGACGTAGGAGGTTCAAAACGGGCAAGTACCTATGCCAAATATCTCGGAGTGCCTCTGGTATTGTGTCACAAACAAAGAGCTAAGGCCAATGTGGTGGAGAGCATGACGGTGATTGGCGACGTAGAAGGTAAGAATGTGATTTTGGTCGATGATATGGTCGATACCGCCGGAACCATTACCAAAGCCGCCGATTTGATGATGAGCAAAGGTGCCCTCTCGGTACGGGCTATCGCTTCGCACGCTGTAATGAGCGACCCTGCCAGCGAACGTGTACAAAACTCGTCGATGACCGAGATGATTTTTACCGACAGCATTCCTTACACGAAGAAATGCAATAAGGTACATATCATCAGCATCGCCGACCTCTTTGCCGACACCATTCGCCGCGTGTACGAAAACAAATCCATCAGTTCGCAATACCTGCTGTAATACAGCATGAAATAATAATACAACGAAGGCCGAGCCCTTATGGGTTTGGCCTTCGTTGTATTCTGGCTATTAAGATCCATTTCGTACCCCGATGTAGAATCCGGTAAAGAAAAACCGGATGGTAACTTATAGGGAATCTTTTTGATTGTGACAGGCTATTGTGTCGTGTAGCATGACATCAAGTAAATATGGCGATTGTTGCAGCATAAAAAAACGAGGAGCATTGCTTGTGCAATAGCTCCTCGTTTCTGTTATAGAGGGTTAGAGATTTATGCGATTATTTCACTTCCTCGAAATCGACGTCGGTCACATCCTTGCCGTTGTTCCCGGCTTGACTCTGTGCGTCGGCACCCGGTTGAGCTTGTTGTGCGCCGGCCTGTTGTTGAGCCTGAGCGTTGTACAAGTCTTGGGCAGCGGCTTGCAGCACGTTGTTCAATTCGGTCGAAGCGGCGTCGATGGCGGCGATGTCTTGAGCCTTGTGAGCCTCTTTCAGTTTGCCGAGAGCCGACTCGATAGCGCTCTTCTTGTCGGCAGGCAGTTTGTCGCCCATCTCTTTGAGCTGTTTCTCGGTTTGGAAGATAAGGGCGTCGGCGTGGTTCAGTTTGTCGATACGCTCTTTCTCTTTGGCGTCGTTCTCGGCGTTGGCAGCAGCCTCGTCTTTCATACGTTTGATTTCGGCGTCGGTCAAGCCGCTCGAAGCCTCGATACGAATGCTTTGCTCTTTGCCGGTGCCTTTATCTTTGGCCGAAACGTTCAAGATACCGTTGGCGTCGATGTCGAATGTAACTTCGATTTGAGGCACGCCACGCATGGCAGCGGGGATACCGTCCAAGTGGAACTTGCCGATGGTCTTGTTGTCTTTGGCCATGGGACGTTCGCCTTGCAGCACGTGGATTTCAACCGAAGGTTGGTTATCGACAGCGGTCGAGAAGATTTCCGACTTGCGGGTAGGTATGGTCGTGTTGGCGTCGATCAGTTTGGTCATTACGCCACCCAGCGTTTCGATACCCAATGAAAGCGGTGTTACGTCGAGCAGCAGCACGTCTTTCACGTCGCCGGTCAATACGGCACCTTGTATGGCAGCACCTACGGCAACCACTTCGTCGGGGTTCACTCCTTTCGACGGAGTTTTTCCGAAGAATTTCTCTACGATGGCTTGGATAGCCGGGATACGGGTCGAACCACCTACGAGGATTACCTCGTTGATATCCGATGCACTCAATCCGGCATCTTGCAAGGCCTTGCGGCAAGGCTCGATAGTAGCTTGAATCAGTTTGTCGCTCAGTTGCTCGAATTTGGCACGGGTCAACGTTTTAACCAAGTGTTTGGGTACACCGTTTACCGGCATGATATACGGTAGGTTGATTTCGGTCGAAGTCGAACTCGAAAGTTCGATTTTGGCCTTTTCGGCAGCCTCTTTCAACCGTTGCAAAGCCATGGGGTCTTCGCGCAGGTCTACGCCTTCGTCGTTTTTGAATTCGTTGGCCAGCCAGTCGATAATCACGTGGTCGAAGTCATCGCCGCCGAGGTGAGTATCACCGTTGGTCGATTTCACTTCGAATACGCCGTCGCCCAATTCGAGGATAGAGATATCGAACGTACCGCCACCCAAGTCGAATACGGCAATCTTCATATCTTTGTTAGCCTTGTCGAGGCCGTAAGCCAAGGCGGCAGCCGTAGGCTCGTTGACGATACGGCGGACGTTCAATCCGGCAATCTCGCCAGCCTCTTTCGTGGCCTGACGTTGCGAGTCGTTGAAGTAAGCTGGTACGGTGATTACGGCATCGGTTACCTCCTGTCCCAGATAATCTTCGGCAGTTTTCTTCATTTTTTGAAGAATCATGGCCGAGATTTCTTGCGGTGAATAGAGACGGCCGTCGATGTCCACACGAGGCGTATTGTTGTCGCTGCGTACCACTTTGTAAGGCACGCGGGCTATTTCGTTGGTTACTTGGTCGAATGTTTCACCCATGAAACGTTTGATCGAGAAAATCGTTCTCGTCGGGTTGGTGATAGCCTGACGTTTGGCAGGCTCGCCCACCTTGCGTTCTCCACCATCAACGAATGCCACAATCGAAGGGGTCGTACGACGTCCCTCGCTGTTGGCGATTACTACCGGCTCGGTGCCTTCCATGACGGCTACGCACGAGTTGGTTGTTCCTAAGTCAATACCAATAATCTTTCCCATAATGTATAATCTTTTTATTTGTTATTCGTTTTTGTTTATCGTTCTCTGTCGTTGTTTTGTCACGGCGACACTCCATATTATTCAAATGCTGTGCCAAAAAACAGTGGCGGCGAAAATGTTTTTTTTGTCAGATTTTTCTAAAACCCGTCGGACGCTTGTGTCAGTAATGCTGTCGATTTGTCATATTCATAAACCCCGATACAATTCGTATAAAAAACACATGCAAAGCGGCAAAGGTTGATTCGGCATGCAGTTATTTTCCCGATTTTATTTCGTTATTCAACCGAAATGACGTAAATTTGCCCGTCTTATAATAGGTATAATAGACGCATATTAAGTATAAGTTAACTAAATACTAAGTATTATGAACATTTCTCACATTGAACATTTAGGAATCGCTGTGAAGAGTCTCGACGAAGCTATTCCTTATTATGAAAACATTTTAGGCCTTAAATGTTATTCTATCGAAGAAGTTGCCGACCAAAAGGTGAAAACAGCATTCTTCAAAGTAGGACAGACAAAAATCGAGCTGTTGGAACCGACAAGCGAAGATAGCACGATTGCCAAGTTCATAGAGAAACGCGGCGAAGGTATCCACCACATGGCATTCGCCATCGAAGATGGTGTAGCCAGCGCGTTGGCCGAAGTCGAAGCAAAAGGTGTACGTCTCATCGACAAGGCTCCCCGCAAAGGTGCCGAAGGTTTGAACATCGCTTTCCTTCACCCCAAATCGACTTGCAGCGTATTAACCGAACTTTGTGAAGACCCTAATAAATAAAAATATGAGCAATCAACTTGAAAAAGTACAAGAGCTGATAGAGCTGCGCGCTCAGGCTCGCCTGGGCGGTGGGCAGAAAGCCATCGATAAACAACACGAGAAAGGGAAATATACAGCTCGTGAACGTATTGCCCAACTCCTCGACGAAGGTAGTTTTGAAGAATTGGATATGTTTGTAAAACACAGATGTACCAACTTCGGGCAAGAGAAAAAATCGTTTTTGGGCGACGGCGTCGTTACCGGTTACGGTACGATAGAAGGCCGTCTCGTTTATGTCTTTGCACAAGACTTCACCGTATTCGGCGGTTCTCTCTCCGAGACAATGGCGTTGAAAATCTGTAAAGTGATGGATATGGCCATGAAGATGGGGGCTCCCTGTATCGGGTTGAACGACTCGGGTGGCGCTCGTATCCAAGAAGGTATCAATGCCTTGGCCGGTTATGCCGAAATTTTCCAACGCAACATCATGGCGTCGGGTGTGATCCCCCAAATCTCGGCTATCCTCGGTCCTTGCGCCGGCGGTGCCGTATATTCCCCTGCATTGACCGATTTTACGATTATGGCCAAAGGAATCTCCTACATGTTCCTGACCGGCCCGAAAGTGGTGAAGACGGTTACTGGCGAAGACGTTACACAAGAGGCTCTCGGTGGTGCCGAAGTTCACTCGGCCAAATCGGGCGTGGCTCACTTTGCTGCCGAGAATGGCGAAGAGGCTTTGTCTATTATCCGTAAGCTCATCAGCTATATTCCTCAAAACAATCTCGAAGAGGCTCCGTTGGTTCCTTGCAACGACCCCATCGACCGTTTGGAAGATTCTCTCAACGAGATTATTCCCGACAGCCCCAACCGTCCGTACGATATGTATGAGGTAATCGGTGCCATTATCGACAATGGCGAGTTCCTCGAAATCCAACGCGACTATGCCAAGAATATCATTATCGGTTTCGCCCGCTTCAACGGCCAGTCGGTAGGTATTGTTGCCAACCAACCCAAATATCTGGCCGGCGTTCTCGACAGCAACGCTTCGCGTAAGGCTGCTCGATTCGTACGTTTCTGCGATGCCTTCAATATCCCGTTGGTAAGTTTGGTCGATGTTCCGGGATTCTTGCCGGGTACAGGACAAGAGTACAACGGCGTGATTCTGCATGGTGCCAAACTGCTCTACGCCTATGGCGAAGCCACTGTGCCCAAAGTAACGATTACGCTGCGTAAATCCTATGGAGGTTCGCATATCGTGATGAGTTGTAAACAGTTGCGTGGCGACATGAACTATGCTTGGCCTACGGCCGAAATCGCCGTAATGGGTGGTGCCGGTGCCGTGGAGGTCCTTTATGCCAAAGAGGCCAAAGAAGCCGAAGACCCCGCCAAGTTTATGGCCGAGAAAGAAGCCGAATACACCAAACTGTTTGCCAATCCCTACAATGCGGCCAAGTATGGCTACATCGACGATGTGATCGAGCCTCGCAATACCCGTTTCCGCATTATTCGTGCCTTGCAGCAGTTGCAAACCAAGAAATTAACCAATCCGGCCAAAAAGCACGGTAATATTCCTTTGTAATACCCTTTAAAGTATAAAACGATGAATAAAAAAATCTTAGGGATATTTCTGTTGGCCCTTTGCATGGTCTCTTTGGCAGAGGCACAGGGACGGAAAGGATTGCGTATTAACGAGGTCTTGATTGTAAATGAGACCAATTATCAAGACGATTACGGTTGTCAATCGGCTTGGATAGAACTGTTCAATACGACTTTCGGTACTGTCGATGTGCGTAGCTGCTATTTGACCAACGACAAGAACAATCCCAAAAAATATCCTATCCCCAAGGGCGATGTCCTCACCGAGATGCCGCCTCGCCAGCATTTGCTGTTTTGGGCCGATGGCATGCCCAGCCGGGGAACGTTCCATGTGAATTTCACGTTGGATCCCACCAAGGACAATTGGATCGGGCTCTATGACGCCAATGGTCGTGACCTTATCGACTCGGTGACTGTTCCTGCCGGAATCCCCGCCGACCACTCTTATGCCCGTGCCGAAGATGGCGTGGGACACTGGGTCATCAAGGGCGATGATGGCTCGGGTTATGTAACGCCGAGCACCAACAATATTACACTCGACAAAAATGTAAAAATCGAGATGTTCTCGGAACATGATCCTTTTGGCGTGGGTATGGCGATTATGGCTATGGCTATCGTCTTTTCGGGTCTGTTGCTGCTCTACCTCCTGTTCCGTCTCATCGGACAAATTTCGGTACTCATCAAGAAACGTAATGCGATGCGGGTACACGGTATCTCCGATAAGGAAGAGGCTAAGGAGAAAGGCTTCGGTCAAGAATCGGGCGAGATATATGCTGCCATTTCCATGGCGTTGTATCAGCACCTCGAAGTTCATGATGTAGAAGATACCATTCTTACCATCAATAAGGTGAAGAGAGCATATTCGCCGTGGAACTCGAAGATTTATTCTTTGCGTGAAATCCCCCATAAAAAGTAATCCCTCAAATAACGATTAAAAACACTTATGAAAGAATATAAGTATAAAATCAACGGTAACCTCTATAAGGTTTCTGTTGGCGAGATAGAGAAAAACATTGCCCATGTCGAGGTGAACGGTACCGTTTACAATGTCGAAATGGGAGAGGCTGCCCCCGTGAAGGTTTCTACGCCTAAACCCTCGTCGGCTCCGCGTACCGCTACGGGCGAACCCGTGATCGCCAAACCTACCGTAACTTCGGGTGCCGATGCGGTGAAATCGCCGCTGCCCGGTGTAGTCAACGATATTTTGGTAAAAGTTGGCGATACGGTGAGTGTAGGACAGACGGTACTTATTCTGGAAGCAATGAAGATGGAAAACAACATCAATGCCATCAAGAGCGGAAAGGTTACAGCGGTCAAAGTAAACAAAGGTGATTCGGTACTCGAAGGAACCGAACTGATCATAATTGAATAAAACTATGGGATTTGTAGATTTCTTAGGAGACAATTTAGTCCAATTCTGGGAATATACAGGCTTTGCCAACTGTACGATCCCTCACTTGGCGATGATATTGGTCGGGTTGTTCTTTATCTATTTGGCGATAAAGAAGAACTTCGAGCCGATGTTGCTTGTACCTATCGGTTTCGGTATCCTCATCGGGAATATCCCGTTCAAAATCGATGCTGGTCTCGAAGTCGGTATTTATGAAGAAGGTTCGGTGCTTAATATCCTTTATCAAGGAGTAAGCGCAGGGTGGTATCCTCCTTTGGTATTTTTGGGTATCGGTGCGATGACCGACTTCTCGTCGCTTATCGCCAATCCCAAATTGATGCTGGTGGGAGCTGCCGCTCAATTCGGTATCTTTGGTGCTTATATGGTCGCTTTGGCATTGGGTTTCACCCCCGACCAAGCTGGTGCTATTGCCATTATCGGTGGTGCCGACGGTCCTACGGCCATATTCCTTTCGTCTAAACTCGCACCCAACCTGATGGGAGCCATTGCCGTTTCGGCCTACTCCTATATGGCGCTCGTCCCGGTTATCCAGCCGCCTATCATGCGGTTGCTGACCACGAAAAAAGAGCGTGTGATTCGTATGAAACCGGCCCGTGCCGTTTCGCAAAATGAGAAAATCATGTTCCCCATCATCGGGTTGCTGCTCACCTGCTTCTTGGTACCGTCGGGTCTGCCCCTGCTGGGTATGCTCTTCTTCGGTAACCTGTTGCGCGAGAGCGGTGTGACTTCCCGATTGGCCAAGACGGCCAGCGGCCCGTTGTGCGACATCGTGACCATCTTGTTGGGTATGACGGTGGGTGCTTCTACGCAGGCCTCCGAATTCTTGACCCCCAGCACGCTCGGAATCTTTGCCTTAGGTTTCATGGCATTTATCATTGCTTCGGCTTCGGGTGTGTTGTTTGTAAAAGTGTTCAATCTCGTATTGCCCAAGAGTAAGAAAATCAATCCGCTCATCGGTAATGCCGGTGTTTCGGCCGTACCCATGTCGGCACGTATCTCCAACAACATTGGTCTCGAATACGATTCGACCAACTATTTGTTGATGCATGCCATGGGTCCCAATGTGGCCGGAGTTATCGGCTCGGCAGTCGCTGCCGGTGTATTGCTCGGATTCCTTTCGTAACGAAGACGACGAAAAACGATATGAGTGCGGTGTGTTCCCACCGGGAACACACCGCCTCGTTTTTATGTGGGGGGAGTCTCCCTTGGAAATAGGGAGGGGTAGGAGTGCGGCCGGCCTTGGTATTTTGTGGCGATTGCATTATATTTGTCCATGAGGAACAATCCCCGATTCAGGGTATAAAAGGAGGGAAAAAACGTATGTCTGTCTCATGGAATCCATGGCATGGATGTCATAAAATAAGCGAAGGTTGCAGGCACTGTTATGTGTACCGGCAAGACCGCTGTTACGACAAAGACAGTAGTGTGGTTGCCCGCACGGCCGCTTTCGGCTTGCCTGTCCGGCGACGGCGAACCGGCGATTACCGGATACCTCCGGGCGAAATGGTCTATACCTGTTTTACCTCCGATTTTTTTCTCGAAGAGGCCGATGAGTGGCGTGCCGAGACATGGGCGATGATACGCGAGCGTAGCGACTTGTCGTTTCTTATTCCCACCAAACGGATTGCCCGTTTCGGGGTCGCTTTACCGGCCGATTGGGGCGATGGTTACGAGCATGTGGCGATTGCGTGTACCATCGAAAATCAAGATCAACTCGACCGTCGGCTGCCCATTTTCAAAGCTCTGCCTATACGTCATAAACTTCTTTTTTGTGCGCCTCTGCTGGGACCGCTCGATTTTCATGGATTGCTCGATGACAATATCGAGGAAGTTTCGGTCGGTGGGGAGTCGGGGAGCGATGCCCGCGTGTGCGACTACGACTGGGTGCTCGACATTCGCCGCCAGTGTGTCGAGCGGGGAGTCCCGTTCAATTTCCATCAGACGGGAGCCCGGTTGCGTAAGGACGGGCGCATCTACCGCATTCGTCGGGAGTTTCAACACTCACAAGCCCACCGGGCCGGGATTGATTACAAGATAGAGCGCTGACTCTTGCCAATCGTGTTCGGGTGCAGTCAATCTTTGAGCTTCGTCATATTATACCTCTAAAAATAAGATAGGGAGTTTCACCATCGGTGAAGCTCCCTATCGCTTGAATACTATCGCTAAAAAAGAAACGGATTATCTTACTTTGTGACGGTAAACGAATCCTTCAACCCTTCGGTGCTGTTGGGGGCAATCCAGATGTCGAATTGTCCGGCCTCGACTTTCTTGGTTAAATCTTTTCCATAGAAGGCCAATTCCGAGATGGGCAATTTGAAGGATACGGTTTGCGCTTCGCCGGCTTTCAAGGCAAGGCGTTGGAATCCTTTTAGCTCTTTGACCGGGCGGGCAATGGAGCCTACCAAATCGCGGATATAAAGTTGTACGATTTCCGTACCGTCGGTATTGCTTGTGTTTTTGACGGTAGCCGAAACCGTCAGTGTATCGTTGGCATTCACCTCGTGGCTCGACAGGTTGAGGTCGGAGTATTCGAAGGTGCTGTACGAAAGTCCGTAGCCGAATGCAAACAGCGGGTCTTTACCCGAGTCGAGGTAGAACGAGGTGTTGCCGAGCGACGTTTGCGGAGCTTCCAATGGAATGTCGTTGATCGGTGTAATCCAGTCTTGAGCCGGACGACCCGTGTTGTGGTGGTTGTAGTACATCGGTATCTGTCCCACCTCGCGCACGAAGGTTACCGGCAGTTTCCCGCTGGGGTTGGCCTTCCCGTAGAGCAAGTCCATGATAGCCAATCCGCCCATTGTTCCGGGGTGGAAGTTGTAAAGTACGGCATCGGCATAGGGCAGGTCGCGTTCGATGGTTAACGGGCGGCCGGCGATAACGACCAATACCACCGGTTTCCCGGTGCTCTTGATTGCTTTGAGCAGATCGGATTGTTTGCCGATCAAATTGATGTTGGACAACGAGTGAGCCTCGCCCGAGAGGATAGCCTCTTCTCCGACAAAGACCACTGCCACATCGGCTTGGCGGGCTATGCTTTTCGCCTTTTCGAAGTTGCGGGTATCCTCGTCTCTCGAATAGTTCAAACCGGCCTCGTAATAATATTTTATATGTTTGTACTCGTCGCTTTGCAGTGCTTTCAGGGGGGTTATGGTCCGGCTCTTGTCGCCGTCGAATGCCCATGTACCCAGTTGGTCGTATGGGGCGTGAGCCATAGGGCCGATGATAGCTACGGTCTTATTCTCTTTCAGCGGTAATATGCCGTTGTTTTTTAGCAATACAGCCGATTCGGTGGCTGCTTGTCGGGCCGTTTGCAAATGCTCGGCAGAGTAGATCGACGAAGTTTCTACCTCATCGACGTATGGATTCTCGAATAATCCCAACCGATATTTGATTCGCAAGATATTGCGGACAGCGTCGTCGATGACCTTCATGGAAACCTCTTTCTCGGTTACCAGTTCGGCCAAATGGTCGATATAGGTTTGGCTGACCATCTCCATATCGACACCGGCTTTCGACGAAATGCGGGCTACATCTTTCCGGTCGGCCGCAAATCCGTGAGCCATCATTTCGCTCATGGAACACCAGTCCGAAACGACAAAACCGTCGAAGCCCCATTCATCACGCAATACCGTGCGCAGGAGGAAATCGTTTCCCGAAGCAGGAATACCGTCGTTGTCGTTGAACGAAGTCATTAAGGTAGCGGCTCCGGCTTCGATCGATTTTTGGAACGGGGGGAGATAGACGTTTCGTAACAAATGCTCGGGAATGTAGGTCGAGTTATAATCCCGACCTCCCTCTGCGGCACCGTAACCCACAAAATGTTTTACGCATGCGGCAATGGCGTTGCTGTCAGAGAGGTGCTTCCCTTGAAATCCGCGCACCATGGCGGCTCCCAGTTCGCTTGCCAAATAGGGGTCTTCGCCTAAACTTTCGGCAATGCGCCCCCAGCGTGCATCGCGCGAAATGTCGAGCATGGGAGCAAAGGTCCATGTGATACCTTGTTCACGAGCTTCGGTAGCGGCCATGTGTGTGCCGTTCTCGATAAGTTGCGGGTCGAACGATGCTGCCATGCCCAGCGGAATAGGCAGAACCGTTTTGTATCCGTGGATAATGTCCCGCCCGATGATAAGGGGAATCCCCAAACGCGATTCTTCCACGGCCGTTTTTTGTATTTCGTTGATCAGTTTCGGGTCTATATTGAGCATCGAACCAATTTCGCCCTTGCGTATTTGAGCTTTTATGGAGTCGATGGGTTTGTCGAAACTAAGTTGGTTCATTTGCCCGATTTTCTCCTCGAGCGTCATCTGACCCAACAAATCTTCTATGAAACGATCTTCTTCGGTTTTCCCTGTTTGTGTGCAGCTTGTGGCGAATAAAGACGCCATACAGATGACAAACAATCCTTTTTTCATTGTATAAGAGAAATTAAGTGGTTTATAAAATTATTTTGCAGGTATAATGTTGTGTCTCGTTGTGTAGTTGAAGGATATAAACTCCCGAAACATTTTCGGGCAATCGTATGATTCCGTCATTTTCTATTGTTTTGGAGAACAAGGTTTGTCCGCACAACGAATGACACGAAACAAAGCAACTCCCGTTCACCCCCTTTATGACAATCTCTTTATCGGCCGGCCGGGTATATACCTCGATATTGGCTTGGGCCATTTCGGCATGGCCCGATGTCTGGCTCGAAGCTATGAGAAGCTGCGGTTTCCGGGAGTCTTCGGCTTCCGATGAATAGAAATAGAGCAGGCCGGTAGCATCGGTCTCATTCATGTGTAACCGCAATGTGACGATGGGTTGTTCGGCGTCGAGTTGTTCTTTTACCCAATCGGTCACGTCCCACTCCACATAACTGTTAAGTTCGTTTGCCAAAATCTTGCTTTCCCCGATCGTCGTGAAATCGGAGGGTTTCGTATTCCAAGTCATGGTCGTATATTGCTCGGTGTTGCCCGATATGCCTACCGGGTGAGTCTCCTTGCGGGGCCAACTCGGGTAAACGCAATCGTAGTAGTAGGCCCGCAGTACGATACGGTCGGCGTCAGAGGCAATCTCATCGGTTTTGAACGACAGGAAAGCCTCGCGTGTATGAGTGTCCGAGTTCCCTTTCACCTCCAAATGGTCGTCGGTTACATACTCCGTCGTTTTGTTGGCTTGGTGTACATAAGTGTCGAAAGTCGGCAAGACGGAATGTTTCCCTATAAAGATATTGGCTATCCCCGAGACGGCGCCGCTCTCTGTGGTACGGTTGCTTATGGACACGGGTAAGATGGTAGTCTGGTCCGTTTCGGCGGTCACCTCCACGATTAGCGGATTTTCCGAAATATCGTTCAACTGTTTTTCCTCGTTGTTGACCGAATAGGTGAGATTCCAAGGCGGGACACCGGTGAAGCGACAGGTGAAATAACCCTTTTCGCCGTTCTCGATGACTTTGCTTTTCTCGGATATTTCGACCGAGGCAGGTACGGGGCTGAACAACTTTTCCATCTCTTCCATGCAAATCGATGCTATTTTTTGCTGGATATATTGTTCTTTCCCGCGGAGCGGATGCCACCCGAATACAATGTCGTATATTTTTTCGGTGTCAGCCGCATATTTGATGCTCGGTTGGCTGCCGTCCTCATCTACCACTTTGCGGGTGAACCCTATGTTTTCGTCAAACTTGACGAGAGGCAATTGCCAGCGTTCGGCCAGTTCTCTGATACTTTGGTTATACGAGATACGGGAATCGTGCCAGTGCGTACACAAGATAATCGTTGCCGGTTTGCCGTTCTCGGTTTGGTAATATTTCGAGTTGGGGTTGTTTTTCAAGTTGTAGCAATCGGCTTTATAGCGTTTGATTACGTAATCATAGGCCGTATTGTATTGTTGGGTTTCGGCGTGGGTATAATCTTCGTAGTTTTCTTTGATACCGGTTGTACTGGCTACATCTTGGTTGTGCACGTGCATGATGATGAATGCGTCGGTGCGTTCAAGTTCCTCATCGGTGTAAAATTTATTGTAGAACATGTCGGAGGCTGTGTTTTTAATTGATTCGCTCGCTACGGCCTTGTTCATCGCTTCGGCGTTAAAGGCATCGCAGACCATCTCGAACCACCCGTTTTCGGGGACTGCAAACGAGGCTCCGGCGAGTAGGAAGTGATATTTATATTCCTGCGAATATAAAGACACGGCAAAAAGGGATAGAAACCCCGCTAAGATAATACGTTTCATTTTCGTTCGGCTTTTTTATATAACGGCGTTTAATTTTTGATTTGGATTTTCGAAGTGGACTGTATCTCTTTCGAAGAGGAAGCGACGTGGAGCATATAGTCATCGTTTTCCAATTTCCAATCGGCGATTTGTTCGTCATAGAAAGCGAAAGATTTAACGGGGATTTCTATCTCTACCGTTTGCTCTTCTCCGGCTTGCAGGAAAACTTTTTTGAATCCTTTGAGCTCTTTGACCGGTCGCAAAACGCTGGGATTTTTCTGACTCATATACACCTGCACGGTTTCTGCCCCGGGGGTGTCGCCCGTATTTTTCAGGACGAAAGAAATCTTTACCGACTCGTCGGCCTTGTATTTCTTTTTGTCGGTTTGGGCTTTCCCATATTGGAACGTCGTGTAAGAGAGCCCGTAACCGAAGGGGAACTGCGGTTCTATTTTTTTCGTGTCGTGCCAGCGGTAGCCCACCAAAATATCATCTTTGTAATATTGCGTACCGTTGACTCCCGGATATGACTCTTCACCGAAATAGTGGGCGCTGTTGTCTTCCAGTTTTACCGGGATGGAGAACGGCAGTTTGCCCGAGGGGTTTGCTTCGCCGCAGATGATATTGGCGGTTGCCGTACCGGCTTGCGATCCCAGATACCACGATTGCATGAGCCCGTCGATTTTCGGGAGCCATGGCATGCTCAAAGCATTGCCGCTAATCAGTATGATGCCTGTGTTGGGGTTTACTTGGATAATTTTCTCGATCAACTCATTTTGTCCGAAAGGCAGGTCCATATTGGGGCGGTCATCACCTTCACAATCTTGTTGGAAATTTTTGTTGAGGCCTCCGAAAAACAAAACGACATCGGCCTCGCGGGCCACTTTCAAAGCCTCTTGTACGAGCGAGTCGGCATCGAGCCCCGAGGGGAGTTCGTTGCTGTAATTGGGTTCGCCCGAAGCATAACCCAATGTAAACAAGATATGTTCTTTGCCATATTTTTCGATCATACCCTCCAAAGGAGAAATCTCTTTTTGCGGTTTCAGCTCTGACGAACCGCCGCCGAGACACAACTGCTTCACCGCATTCTCGCCGATGACAGCGATTTTTTGGTAACGACCTTTCTCGATAGGGAAGAAATGGTTGTCGTTTTTCAGCAACACGATACCCTCCTCGGCCACTTCCCGGGCTATCTCGGCATGTTCGGGGGTTAGTTTGCACCCGTACGGTCGGTTTCGATTCATGTTGGTACGGAAACAGAGCCGCAATACCCTGCGCACTTTTTCGTCCAAGAGCGACTCCGGAAGTTCTCCGCTTTGTATCTTTTTCAAAAACGGTTGGGCCAGATAGTAGCTGTCGTAAGCAGAACTCAATCCCCAAGTCAACCCGTTTGTCCAAGAACCCATCTCGAGGTCGAGCCCGTTGCAGGCCGCTTCGTCGGTGTCGTGGGCCGAACCCCAGTCGGTCATCATGACTCCGTCGAAGCCCCAATCCTGTTTTAATATTTTATTGATAAGCAGGCCGTTATGGCTGCAATACTGCCCTCTAAACTTGTTGTACGAGCCCATAATCGTCCATACACCGCCCTCTTGCACACCGGCTTTGAAGGCCGGCAGATAGATTTCATACAGAGCTCTGTCGCTAACTTCGACATTAATCTTGTCGCGATTCTTTTCTTGATTGTTTAAGGCGAAGTGCTTCAAGCAGGCGGCGACTCCATTTTGTTGCATACCCCTTACATAAGGGACAACCATACGAGACGACAAATAGGGGTCTTCGCCCATGTATTCAAAGTTGCGACCGCTCAATGGCGTGCGGTAGATGTTGACACCCGGCCCGAGAATGACATCTTTTTTCCGGTAGCGGGCTTCTTGACCTATGGCGTTGCCGTATTTGAAGGCTAGCTCGGGGTTGAACGTGGCTGCCAAACAGGTCAATGCCGGATATGCGGTACAAGAGTCATTTGTCCAGTCGGCATGATCCCAGTTGTCCCATACAAATTCC
>CALUJQ010000026.1 GCA_944320995.1 uncultured Barnesiella sp.
TTGGTTCGTTCTTCTCGCTATTGAGAAGAATGAACATAAAAGGGAGCGTGTCACCCCGCACCCGATGCGGGGTCCAGTCGGGGGCGGCAAAGGAAAGGACAATCCCCTTGCCGGTATTCTCTGGATTCCGCATCAAGTGCGGAATGACCATACTCTCCGCGTTGAGTGCGGAATGACAGAACAGCGGGGTCCGGTGAAGGGAGCGTGTCACCCCGCACCCCGATGCGGGGTCCAGTCGGGGCGGCAAAGGAAAGGACAATCCCCCTGCGGGTATTCTCTGGATTCCGCGTCGTAGCGCGGAATGACAAAGCGATCGCCTTTCGCTATCTTTACAGAAAACAGGATGCGGCTTGGCATAGTCAAACTTGAAAACTTCGTTTTCGTTTGCCTCTGCTCTCGCCTTTCACTATCTTTACAGAAAACAGGATGCGGCTTGGCATAGTCAAACTTGAAAACTTCGTTTTCGTTTGCCTCTGCTCTCGCCTTTCACTATCTTTGCATATCTTTGCAGAGATAAACCATATCCAACGATGAAACGATATTTATACGCCCTGCGTTATCTCCTCTCGATACACTTGTTGGGGCTCATTTTCTTCGCGGCATTCCGCCTGATACTCTTCCTGCAAGGCTATGACTACCTCGCCGGAGAGAATTTATCGATACTTACCTGTCTGCAAGCCTTTGTCCGAGGTTTATGGTTAGACAATGTGGTGGCCTGCTATATCATGATCCTGCCGCTTATCACCGTATCGATATGCGCCTTAATGGGTTATTTCGGGAAAAACCTGTTCCGGGGGCTAAACCTCTTTTTCTCGATTTTCTATATTTTGGCCTTCCTCATTTCGGCGGCCGACATACCCTATTTTGCCTATTTTTTCAAACATATCAACGCCTCGATCTTCAACTGGTTCGGTTATACGGGGACAACCTTAGGGCTCATGTTCGGGGAGTTCTCCTACATCGTCGCCTTCGTGCTGTTCCTGTGCATATCGGCCTTGTTCATCTATTTCCTCCGGGCGTTACGGGAACGTACCAACCTCGACATACAGCGGGTATCGCCCGAAAAATTCCACTGGCGCAACGAATGGCTCACGCTCCTTTGCTCCGCGCTCCTTATCGGAGGTTGTCTCTTTGGCATACGGGGCCGTATGGGGTATAACCCGATCAAGGTAAGCGCCGCCTACTATTGCAACAATACGTTCCTGAACCAACTGGGCATAAGCCCGGCATTCAACCTGCTGCGCAGCTCTCTCGAAGCCTCGAAATCGGAGAACCGGGAAATAGAACTGATGGACGACCAAGAGGCTATCGCCATCGTGCGCCGGGAACTGCATATCACCGACACTCTCGCCGAGGTGTCGCCTATCGCTCGCCGCATCGCCAACACGGGAGAACCTACCCGCCAGAATGTGGTGCTGGTCTTTATGGAATCGATGTCGGCCGAATTGATGGGACACTTCGGCAACCCGGAGGGCGTGACACCTTTCCTCGATACGATTGCCACCCAATCGCTCTGCTTCAACCGCTTCTTCTCGGCCGGAACCCACACCAACCACGCCATACACTCCACCCTCTACTCCTACCCGGCCCTCTTGAAACGCAACTCGATGAAGGGAGCCGTTATCCCCTTCTTCGCCGGCCTTCCCACCGTCTTGCAGGACCACGGATACAGCACCCTCTTCTTCATGACGCACGAATCGCAATACGACAACATGAACGGATACCTGCGCACCAATGGGTTCGACCGCATCTTCGCCCAAGAGGATTACCCCCGGGATAAGGTGGTGAACAGTTTCGGCGTACCAGACGATTTCCTCTATCAATATGCCTTGCCCGTACTTACCCAAACCGCCCGTGAAGGGAAACCCTTCTTCGCCGCTTTGTTGAGTGTGAGCAACCACCCGCCTTATGTCATTCCCGAACATTTCAAGACCCACAGCCGCACCGACGAATACCGTATTGTCGAGTTTGCCGACCATGCGTTGGAAGAGTTTATCGACAACGCCCGCCGGGAAGAGTGGTTCGACAACACCATTTTTGTCTTTGTGGGCGACCACGGTAAAATCGTGGGAACTCCCCGCAGCGACATGCCCCTATGCTTCAACCATGTGCCTCTGTTTATCTACTCGCCGGCCTCGATAGCACCGTGCCAAATCGACGACCTCGGCGGGCAAGTCGATATTGCCCCCACACTGTTGGGGTTGCTCGGCATCGACTACACCGACAACGGGTTTGGCGTGAACCTGCTGCGGGAGAAACGCCGGGCCATCTGCTTTACCTCGGACGACGCCGTCGGCTGCCTGAACGACTCGCTTTTCTATATCTACAAGCCCAAAGAGGAACAAGAGTGGCTGCTCGCTCACGAGAAGGGAATCGAAAAGGAGGGTGAGATAAACGACAATACCGCCCGACAGGATTTGCGCGAGTACGCCTTCTCTATGCTCCAAACGGCCCAATACCTCATGAGCAACGACCTCACCGGAAAATACAAGGGTTATCAACCCCGCTAAACCAACTGCAATCATGAACAGACTTCGGTATATCCCCACGCTCGCGATACTCGCTCTCCTCTCGGTGCAGTGCAGCCCGAGGCAGAAAAGCGACAACGCCTCAAACCGCAACGATACCCTCATACACCATGCCGAGTTGCTCTCGGTCATTCGCCACGAAAATTACACCGATGTACAGATAACCAACCCGTGGGACACCACCCGGCTGCTACATCGCTATCTGCTCGTCTCCCGGGATAAAGAATTGCCGGCAGGACTGCCGTCGGGAACGGTCGTAAAGACGCCTCTCGAAAACTCCTTAATCTACTCGTCGGTACACGTCAGCGCGCTGGATATGCTGGACGCCCTCGACCAAATAGGCGGGGTGTGCGACCTCTCCTATATCAAGACTCCCGGCCTGCTGGCCCGCGCCCGGGCGGGAAAGGTGGTCGATGCGGGTAACTCGATGAACCCCGACATCGAACAGGTGATGGCCCTCTCGCCCGACGCCATACTGCTATCGCCCTTCGAGAATGCCGGGTATGGCCGCATCGGGAAAATGGGAATCCCCATTATCGAATGTGCCGACTACCTCGAAACGTCGCCGCTGGGCCGCGCCGAATGGATCAAACTCTTCGGACTCCTATACGGGAAAGAGGCGAAGGCCGACTCGATATTCGCACTCATCGAACAGAATTACAGGCAGTTGACCGAACGCATGCAATCGGTTGCCCATACGCCTACCGTCATCAGTGAGCAGAAAAGCGGCTCGGCATGGTACATGCCGGGCGGGAAGAGCTATATGGCCCGCCTCTTTGCCGATGCCGGTGCCGCCTATCCGTGGAGCGAAAACAGCGAATCGGGCTCCATACCGCTCTCCTTCGAAACCGTATTCGCCCAAGCCGGCAACGCCGACATCTGGCTCATCAAGTCGTTCAACGTCGGGACTCTTTCCTATAAAACCCTGCAAAAAGAGTATGCCCCCTACGCCCGCTTCAAAGCATTCAGAGACCGTAAAATATACCGCTGCGACACCGCCTTGTGCAACTATTACGAAGAGACCCCCTTCCGCCCCGACCTGCTGTTACAGGAGCTGGCCGCGCTGTTTCACCCCGAATTATTCCCCGATTACACATTCCTCTACTACCAACCGCTACCCGAATGAACAGACACCCCTCACCCCAACGAGAAAAACGCTTGATCATAAGCCTTTTGCTACTCCTTTTGGCATTATGTGCCGCCAACCTGTGGTTCGGCTCGGTACAGATTCCGGGCTCGGCGGTATGGGATATCCTGTGCGGACGGAAACCCGAAAAAGAGGTGTGGAAATTTATCGTACTGGACTCGCGATTGCCGCAAATGGTGGCTGCCCTCCTCTCGGGCGCCGCGCTGGCCGTAGCGGGCCTGCTGCTCCAAACGGCGTTCAACAACCCGCTCGCCGGCCCCTCGATACTGGGCATCGACACGGGAGCCAGTTTGGGCGTGGCATTGGTCATGCTTTTCTGCGGGGGAAGCCTCGGCCTCACCGAATCGACCACCCTGTCGGGCTTCACCGCCATTATCGCGGGAGCATTCATCGGCTCGATTATCGTATTGGGCACGATACTCTTCTTCTCGACCATCGTCAAAAACAATATCATGCTGCTCATCGTGGGTATCATGGTAGGCTACATCACCTCGTCGGTCATCTCGCTGCTCAACTATTTCGCCACAGCCGAAGGGGTACACTCCTACACCATCTGGGGCATGGGCAATTTCAGCGGCGTCACCGGCGACCAGCTTCCCTATTTCGCCCTCTCGGTATCGGCGGGACTCCTTATCGCCATACTCCTCATCAAACCGCTCAACGCCCTGCTGCTGGGCGACCGCTACGCCGCCAACCTCGGGGTAAACATCAGGCTCACCCGCAACCTGCTGCTTATCGTCACCGGACTGCTCACCGCCTCGACCACCGCATTTTGCGGGCCCATCTCGTTCATCGGGCTGGCCGTCCCCCACATTGCCCGCCTGCTGTTGGGCAGCTCGAACCACAACACCCTGTTACCGATGACCATGCTCTGCGGTGCCGTCACCACGCTGTTGTGCAACCTCATCTGCATACTGCCCGGCGAATCGGGGATTCTGCCCATCAACGCCATTACCCCGATATTGGGCGCCCCGGTTATCATCTATGTCATTATCAACCAACGTAAAATACAATACTTCAACTGATGGAGAAAGAGACTGCAATACTGTCGGCACAACAGCTCGGAATCGGCTACAAAACAAGTCACCGCGGCATGAAAGAGGTTCACGGCAACTTGTCGTTCGTCCTGCAACGAGGCGAACTCACCTGCCTGCTGGGCGCCAACGGCTCGGGCAAATCGACCTTATTGCGCACCCTCTCGGCCTCGCAACCTCCGCTGTCGGGGGAAGTCCTGTTGGAGGGGAACACACTTTCAACACTTTCGGAACGGGAAATCTCCCGAAAAATAGGAGTCGTACTCACCGACAAAACCCAAACCGGCGGACTGACCGTCTATGAACTGGTCGCCCTCGGCCGACAACCGCATACCGGATTTTTCGGCCGTCTCGACCGCCAAGACCGTCTTGTCGTCGAACAGGCTATCGAGGCCGTGGGTATCGCCCACAAAGCCGATACCTATATGGCTCAACTGTCCGACGGCGAAAAACAAAAAGCCATGATCGCCAAAGTGCTGGCGCAAGAGTGCCCGTTGGTTATCCTCGACGAACCTACCGCCTTTCTCGATGTAGTGAGCCGCATAGAAATCATGTCCTTGTTGCATCGTATCGCAACGGCTCAGCACAAAGCAATCCTGCTCTCGACCCACGACATCGAGCAAGCCCTCGTATTGGCCGACCGGCTGTGGCTGCTGCGGAAAGAGTGCGGAATGCGTTGCGGCGTGACCGAAGACCTCATTCTCAACGGCGACCTCGATACCCTCTTCGACCGAAAGGAAATTTGTTTCGACCGCGCACACGGCAGTTATTACCCCTCGGTACAATGGGAGAAAGAGATCGTCGTGGAAGCCACCGACGAAACCCTGCTTCACTGGACAATCAACGCCCTTAACCGCAACAACTACGGCTGTCGCATCACCCCCGACGAAAACTCGCCTGCACTGCCCCGCCTCACCGTGACCGACGCACACACACTCTCCCTGCATACCCCGACCGGCACGCAGACCTTCACCCACTTTGCCACCCTCATCGAGCAGCTGAAAAAACAAAACTGATTTATCCCCGCAAAGCTGCCACTATCGAGCGGGCCGCATTTTCGGGCGCACCCGGCGCACCCAACCGGTCGGTCACAAGGTCATACCCCGCCAACATGCGCTTCCGGTTCTCCTCTTCGAACAGCCGGGACAACTCCCGACGCAAATTCACGGCCGTAGCCCGGTAACCCAGCAGTTCGCACACCACAGGGGCATTGGCAATGAGATTGACCAGAGAAACATAAGGGACTTTGAGAATTTTCTCGAATATCTTGTAAAACAGTTTACCCCCGCCTACCCAATAACAAACCACCTGCGGAACCCGCAACAAGGCCGTCTCGAGCGTAGCCGTGCCCGACGTGACCAACGCCGCCCGGCTCTGTTGCAACAACCGGTAAGTCTTGTCCTGTACCACCTTCACCCGATGTCCCTGTAAATAGGGCGTATAAAGGTCGGGCGGGATACCGGGCGCACCGGCAACGACCAGCTGGTAGTCGGGGAACGACTCGGCCGCCTCGATCATCATCGGCAAATTATTCTTGATTTCAGAGACCCGGCTGCCGGCCAGCAGGGCGATAATGGGTTTTCGCTCCAATCCGCACCCGGTCACGAAATCGTCGAAAGTCTCGTCGGCAAAAGGCCGGACAGCCAACTCGTCAACCGTAGGATTGCCCACATATTCTATCTCGTAATGGTGCCGGGCATAAAACGGCACTTCGAACGGCAGTATCGAATAAAGCCGGTCAACATAGCGGCGAATACTCTTCACCCGCCACTCTTTCCATGCCCATATCTTGGGGGAAATATAGTAATAAACGGGGATATTCAACCGGCGCTTCACATACTTGGCTATCTTCAGATTGAACCCCGGATAATCGACGAGAATCACCGCATCGGGACACCATGCGGCAATATCCTGTTTGCACAAACGCATATTGGCCAGTACCTTGTCGAGGTTCATCAACACCGGGATAAAACCCATATAGGCCATATCGCGGTAATGTTTCACCAACATACCTCCGCACGCCGCCATGAGATCGCCCCCGAAAAAGCGAAACTCGGCATCGGGGTCCTCCCGCAGCAACGCTTTCATCAAATTGGAGGCATGCAAATCGCCCGATGCCTCCCCCGCTATCAAATAGTATTTCATACGCAATACAAACTATAAACGGCCACCCTACTCGATACGCACGGCCGTACCGCTGCATGTCACCATCAGCATGCTACCCGATGCACCTACTGTCTCATAATCGAGATCGATACCTATCACGGCATTGGCGCCCAACGACTCGGCCGTTCGAGCCATCTCTTCGAGGGCCGTCTTCTTCGCCTTTTGCAAAACCTCCTCGTATGCCGACGAACGGCCACCGAAAAAATCTCTTACTCCGGCCATGAAATCACGGAACACATTGGCCCCGATAATCGTTTCACCGGTTACGACACCATAATATTTCACGATATGCCGCCCTTCCACCGAAGGTGTTGTTGTCATTAACATAAATGTCTGTATTTATAAATTATCTTCGAACAAACTTAACAAAAAGAATCTGATTTTACAAATCTATGTACACCGGTTCAAAGAAATCGTCGGCCCGCCGCAATAAAGAGAGCCCGACACCGTTTGTATTATACGATGAGATCTATATCTTGCACGTTTATCACTCTGACCCTGCTGGTAGGAAGTCTGCTTACCGGCTGTATCGACGACGACTTCACCACGAACCCGTCGCATGTGCTCGCGTTCTCGACCGACACGGTAGCCTTCGACACGGTGTTTACTACGATAGGCACCTCGACCCGCTCGTTCCGGGTTTACAATCCCAATAAAAAATCGCTCAACATCTCCTCGATCAAATTGGCCGATGCCGAGCGGTCGGGCTTTCACATCAACGTTGACGGCATGTCGGGCGACTATTTCACCGATGTGGAGATCCGGGGGAAAGACAGCCTCTATGTCTTTGTCGAAGCCAATATCGACCCCACCGACCAAGACAATCCCATTTTTATCGTTGACTCGATTGTCTTCCTCACCAACGGCGTACAACAAGATGTGAAGCTCACCGCCTACGGGCAGGACGTGATTATCAAGCGGGGCGAAACCGTCACGACCGATACCCGCCTCACCGCCGAACGGCCCTACCTCATCTACGACAGTCTGGTCGTGGCTCCGGGCGCTACCCTGCAAATCGACCCGGGAGCACGGGTACATTTCCACAACCGGGCTTCATTGCTGATACAAGGGCGGCTGCAAGCCGAGGGCACGTTCGAAAATCCCATACAGATACGGGGCGACCGCCTCGACCGGCTGTTTGCCGACCTTCCCTATGACAACTTGGGCGGACAGTGGGGCGGCATACGCTTCTACCCCGAGAGTTTCGGCAATACGATTTCCTACGCCCATGTGAGAGGCATGTCGTCGGGGATTGTACTCGACTCGTGCGCCACCGAAGAGACCCGTCTCGAAATTGCCAACTCGCGCATACGCAACTCGTCGGGCAACCTTATTACCTCGAAGTACAGCCGAATGAACTGTTGGAACAGCGAACTGTCGGACGCCGCCGGGGCCGTGCTCTCGCTTACCGGGGGAATAGCCGACTTCACCCATTGCACCATTGTCAACTACTATTTCTACGACATCATCACCTCACCCATCGTGACGATGAGCTACTGTGCTGCGGCCGATTCGATTCAAGGCGGAGCACCACTGTTGCGGGCCCGTTTCAACAACACGATTCTCTACGGGAACACCTCCGAAATATCCTCGCTCGATTTCACCGGGAGCCATGTCCTCTTCCGCTCCTGCCTCTTCCGTTCCAACGGCGAGGACGACGACAATTTCATCAACACCGTGTGGAGTGGCAAACCCTGCTTCAAAGCCACCGGCGAAGAGCACTATTTCTACAACTACGAGATAGGCTCCGAAGAATCGGACGCCATCGGTAAAGGAGACCCTTCGTTTGCGGTATTCCCCCTCGACAAAGACATGTATGGCCATCTGCGAACAGAGCGCGTCGATATAGGAGCATACCAGTATATTCCGCAAGAGAATCCCGAGGAATAGAAACTGCACACCGGTTTCACAAATGCGCAACAAAGGCTATCTTATTGTCTTTTTTCTCTTAATAAAAGTTACAAAATAGAATTACTCCCCCTAATTTCTTTTACAAATTTCCTTTTTTCTCTCCCATTTTGCTAATTTTGTAAAAGAAATTTAGAACCTCTTTTTAAATATTTGCAATTATGAGCGAAGAGATCAAACAAATAGCCGAGCGTCTCGTAGGACTTCGAGACGCCCTCGACCTGCGTCCCGAAGACATTGCAGCAACCTGCGATACCGATTTGGAAACCTATCTGGGTTACGAATCGGGAGAGAAAGACATTCCCGTGAGTTTCCTGCACCAATTGGCCAAACACTACGGGGTGGAGTTGCCTGCACTGATGTTTGGCTACGAACCCCGCATGAGTTCCTATTTCCTCACCCGCAAGGACAAAGGGGTTGCCGTGGAACGTACCAAAGCCTATAAATACCAATCGTTGGCCGCCGGATTTGCCAACCGCAAGGCCGATCCCTTCATGGTAACCGTCGCACCCTCGGCGCCCGATGCCCCTTTCACTCTCAACACCCACCCCGGGCAAGAGTTCAACTTGGTCCTCGAAGGGTGTCTGCATCTGCATATCGGTGAAAAAGAGTTGATACTCAACGAAGGCGACAGCATCATGTTCGACTCGACCCGTCCGCACGGCATGAAAGCCATAGGAAAAAGCCCGGTCAAATTTCTGGCCATTATTTTCTAAATCGATAATAATCAATTTATAAACATCAAGACAAGAGGCAAGGCCTCTCCATACACTATTATGCTAGAACGTTTTTTAGATAAGACCTCTTTCTCGTCGCAGGAAGACTTCATGAAGAATTTCAAAGTAAAAATCCCCGACAACTTCAATTTCGGATACGACGTCGTGGATGAGTGGGCTCGCATAGCCCCCGAGAAAAAAGCGCTGCTCTGGACCAACGACCAAGGGAAACGCATCGATTTCACCTTTGCCGACATCAAACGCGAAAGCGACAAAACCGCCGCCTATTTCCAATCGCTGGGCATAGGACACGGCGACATGGTGATGCTCATACTCAAACGGCGGTACGAATTTTGGTTCTCGATTATCGCCCTTCACAAACTGGGCGCCGTATGTATCCCCGCCACCCACCTGCTCACCGAAAAAGATATTATCTATCGGTGCAATGCCGCCGACATCAAGGCCATCGTGGCTTGTGGCGACGAAATAGTCATCGGGCACATCGACCGCGCGAAACCGGCTTCCCCTTCGCTGCAATACCGCATATCCATCGGCCCCATCATTCCCGAAGGGTGGGAAGATTTTCACCGGGGCATCGAGTCGGCTGCACCTTTTGTGCGTCCCGAGCAGGCCAACAGCAACAACGACACCTCGTTACTCTACTTCACCTCGGGAACTACCGGCGAACCCAAGATGGTAGCTCACGACTTCACCTATCCATTGGGGCATATCATCACCGGCTCGTTTTGGCATAACCTGCACGAAGACAGCCTGCACCTGACACTCGCCGATACCGGTTGGGGAAAAGCCGTGTGGGGAAAACTTTATGGGCAATGGATTGCCGGAGCCAACGTCTTTGTCTATGACTTCGAGAAATTCAAGCCAGCCGATGTATTGGACATGATCCACAACTACCACATTACATCGTTCTGCGCGCCACCCACCGTTTTCCGCTTCCTCATTCGTGAAGACCTTACCAAATACGACATCTCTTCACTCAAATATTGTACCATCGCAGGCGAAGCCCTCAACCCCAAGGTGTACGAAGAGTGGCTGCGCCTCACCGGCATAAAACTGATGGAAGGGTTCGGCCAGACCGAGACAACCCTCACCATCGCCACCTATCCGTGGGTAGAACCGAAACCGGGCTCGATGGGCATACGCAACCCGCAATACGACATCGACCTGCTTACCCCCGACGGCCGCTCGGCCGAGGACGGGGAACAAGGTCAAATCGTCATTCGCACCGACCACGGCAAACCTCTGGGCCTCTTCAAGGAATATTACCGCGACCCACAGAAGACCTACGAAGCTTATCATGACAACATCTACTATACGGGCGACGTGGCTTGGCGGGACGAAGACGGGTATTTCTGGTTTGTCGGGAGAGCCGACGACGTTATCAAATCGTCGGGCTACCGCATAGGCCCGTTCGAGGTAGAAAGCGCACTAATGACTCACCCTGCTGTCGTCGAGTGTGCCGTTACCGGTGTCCCCGACGAAATACGGGGGCAGGTCGTCAAAGCCACTATCGTACTGGCCGCCGGCTATAAGGACAAAGCCGGTGAGCCTCTTGTCAAGGAGATACAAGACCATGTGAAGCGAGTCACCGCCCCATACAAATACCCCCGGGTCATCGAGTTTGTCGAGGAACTGCCCAAGACCATCAGCGGGAAAATCCGTCGGGTAGAGATACGAGATAAAGATAATGTATAATAATTTCATGTCGATTATCCCATGCAAGTGAGCAATGAATGGTTCGTAGCCGACACCGAAAACGAAGGTAAACCACTCATCGTGCGAGGACGGCTTTTCCTCGATGCCCTCAGGCAGTCGGGAGAATTCCCCACTCGCATCGCTCTCGTGTGGGAATACGGCGGAGATATAAAAGGCTTGCCTACCGAAAAGGAGACACAGGCACTCGACCTTCTCAACGAACAATTGCGCGAAGCCCTCGAAGAGAAAAGGGTTGCTATCCTCACCGCCATTTTTATCGGCAACCGAACGGCCCGTTATGAATATTATGGCATATCGGTCGAGCGTTTCGCTCCTATCGTGGACGAGACTTTCGCCCAATATCCCGCCCTACCGTTCAGAATCGGGGCAAAAAGCGACCCCGAATGGAATAACTATATCGAAACTGTTCAACAATTTGCCATACAGCCATGAGTTACAACCGCAAACGCATCACCGTAAAAATAGGGAGCAACGTACTGACCCGTCCCGACGGCACGCTCGACATCACTCGCATGTCGGCCCTTACCGACCAGATAGCTGCGCTACACAAAGCCGGTATCGAAGTGATTGTCATCTCGTCGGGAGCTGTCGCCTCGGGACGCAGCGAACTGAAAGAGCATCGTAAACTCGACTCGGTATCGGCACGGCAACTCTTCTCGGCCGTGGGGCAAGCCAAACTAATCAACCGTTATTACGAATTGTTTCGGGAACATGGTATCGCCTGCGGACAAGTACTCACCACCAAAGAGAATTTTTCTACCCGGCGGCAATACCTCACGCAAAAACAGTGCATGGAGGTGATGCTCGACAACGGCGTGATTCCCATTGTCAACGAAAACGACACCATCTCGGTAACTGAACTTATGTTTACCGACAATGACGAACTATCGGGATTGATTTCGGCCATGATGGACGTCGAGACCCTTATCATTCTCAGCAATATCGACGGCATTTATAACGGCAATCCGGCCGATGCCGGCAGCCAAGTCATTCCTGAAATTTTAGCGGGACAAGAGTTGTCGCAATACATACAATCGGGCAAATCTTCCTTCGGCCGCGGCGGAATGCTCACCAAATGCAACATCGCCCGCAAAGTGGCCGACGAGGGTATCGAGGTCGTTATCGCCAACGGGAAAAAAGAGAACATCTTGCTCAACCTCCTCAAAGAGGGGAGTTCCGAGATTTGTACCCGATTCGTCCCCTCACCCAACCCCATATCGAGTGTCAAACGCTGGATCGCACACTCCGAAGGCTTTGCCAAAGGCCGGTTGCACCTGAACGCCGGAGCCGTCGAAGCCATACACTCGCAACAAGCCGTGAGCATCCTGCCTATCGGAGTCACCGAGGTCGAAGGTGATTTCGAGCGAGACGACATCGTGCGTATCGTCGCACCCGACGGTTCGCCCTTAGGAGTAGGACGCATCGCCTTCGACAGCGAAACAGCCCGCCAGCTTATCGGGAAACAGGGTGCCAAACCACTCATTCACTACGATTACCTCTATCTCGACTAACTTTAACGATTTTATATAATCCCCCTCGAAAAAAAAGATTACTTTTGCTTACACACATAGCGAACATGACTACCGATTTGAACCATATTTTCGACAAGGTCCGGATAGCCGCCGGCAAGTTGAACCTCATCGACCCCGAAACGATCGACAAGATTCTTTGTGCCGTAGCCGACGAAGCCGACCGCCAGACCGACTATATCCTGCAAGAAAACAGCCGCGATCTGGAGCGTATGCCCGAGAGCGATCCCCGATACGACCGGCTGATGCTTACCCGGGAACGAATCGCAGGAATTACGGCCGACATGCGACGAGTGTCCCAACTGCCCTCTCCATTGGGGCGGATATTGGCTTCGTTCGATCGCCCCAACGGCATGCATATCGACAAAGTATCGGTACCGTTCGGCGTCATCGGCATCATCTACGAGGCGCGGCCCAACGTAACCTTCGATGTATTTTCGCTCTGCTTGAAATCGGGGAATGCCTGTATCCTCAAAGGCGGTAGCGATGCCCAATACTCCAACCTCGCACTTATCAACATTATCAACAAGGTGTTGATAAGTCATGGAATAGATTGTAACACAGCAATTTTACTACCCAACGACCACAGCTTTACCGACAAGTTATTAACAGCCGTGGGACAGGTCGATCTCATTATCCCCCGGGGCAGCAGCCGACTCATCGACTATGTGCGCGAGCATGCCCTCGTGCCGGTCATCGAAACAGGAGCCGGGATATGTCACACCTATTTCGACAAAGCGGGCGATTTGGAAAAGGGTCGTAACATCGTATGCAACGCAAAGACCCGCCGGGTAAGCGTATGCAACGCCCTCGATTGCCTCATTGTCCATCAAGACCGGCTATCCGATTTGGCTGCACTCTGCGAACCATTGGCAACAAAGAATGTCATCATCTATGCCGACCCGCAAGCTTACGAAGCCCTCGCCGGGAAATATCCCGATACCCTTTTACAACCGGCCACCGACGACAGCTTCGGGACAGAATTCCTCGACTACAAAATGGCGGTGAAAACAGTGAAGGATCTCGACGAAGCGCTGGCCCACATCGCCCGTTATTCGTCGAAACACAGCGAAAGTATCGTCACCGAGGACGAAACCGCCAAACAACGGTTCACCCGGCAAGTCGATGCCGCTTGCGTCTATACCAACGTATCGACAGCCTTTACCGACGGGGGGCAATTCGGGTTCGGAGCCGAAATCGGCATCAGTACACAGAAATTACATGCAAGAGGCCCGATGGCCCTCCCCGAGCTGACCACTTACAAATACATTATTTCCGGCAACGGACAAACTCGACAATAACACCATTATGAGACACTTCACCAACGTACACGACATCGGCGACTTGAAGGCTGCCGTCAAAGAAGCCCTCGAAGTTAAATCCAATCGATTTGCCTACAAACATCTGGGCCAAGACAAGACCTTGATGATGATCTTCTTCAATTCAAGTCTGCGCACGCGGCTGAGTACGCAAAAGGCCGCCATGAATTTAGGCATGAATGTCATGGTCTTAGATGTAAATCAAGGAGCTTGGAAATTGGAGACCGAACGAGGAGTCGTCATGGACGGCGACAAACCCGAACATTTGCTCGAAGCCATTCCCGTAATGGGTTGCTATTGCGACGTGATAGGAGTACGCTCCTTTGCCCGGTTCGAAAGTAAAAGCGACGATTACGAAGAGAAGATTCTCAACCAGTTCATTCAATATTCGGGACGGCCGGTATTCAGTATGGAAGCTGCCACTCGACACCCGTTACAAAGTTTTGCCGACCTCATCACAATCGAGGAACACAAAAAAACGGCACGGCCCAAAGTGGTCATGACGTGGGCTCCACACCCCAAATCCCTACCGCAGGCTGTTCCCAATTCGTTCGCCGAGTGGATGAACCAAACCGACTACGAGTTTGTCATCACCCACCCCAAAGGCTATGAACTGGCACCCCAATTCGTAGGGAAAGCCCGTGTCGAATACGACCAGCGAAAAGCATTCGAAGGCGCCGACTTCATCTATGCCAAAAACTGGGCGGCATACGCCGATCCCAACTATGGAAAAGTCATCAGCACCGACCGCAGTTGGACCGTTGACAGTGAGAAAATGGCGCTTACCAACAATGCCTTCTTCCTGCACTGCCTTCCCGTGCGCCGCAACATGATTGTGACCGACGATGTCATTGAAAGCCCGCAATCGCTCGTAATCCCCGAGGCTGCCAACCGGGAAATATCGGCACAAGTCGTTCTGAAACGTATTCTCGAATCTCTTTAACGCCATACGTATGAAACGCCTTCTTATTCTTTTTTGGATAGTATGCTCGTTTGGGACATATAGCCAAGCCGAGAATCCCGCCGATTACAAAAATTGGACCGACGGGAAATTGTCGTGGGACGATTTTCAAGATACGCTCCGACTCAAAGGCGTTCCTTCGTCATTCAACGCATTTTTAAAAATCGAGAATACCAAAGATCGCGACGGAAACACAAAAACGATTCGGCCCGAGGCTTTGGCCTGTTTCGACCGGCGGCACTCCTTTGCCGAAAAAGAGATACAATCCCCCAATCAACTTCGTCTGTTCCAGCTCAAATACGACCTGCTCGAAGTTTACCGCCGCCGGTTGCAAACCGAGTTGAACCTCGGAGTCATGGGTATTGCCGCCGATAACCGCACGCGACAATATATGGACCTGTATGAAGAGCAATGCAAAAATGCCGAAAAGGATACGGAAAACGGGCAAAACGAAGAGAAGTTGCAGGAGTGGGAATTTTATGTCACCAAAGAACTGATTGAAAATCCGGCACCGCCGGTTCCCCGTATATCCCCCCGGCGGTTTGGATACGGATTCTATTTAGGAACGGGAGCCACTTTCCCAGTAGGAGACTTATGCCACTATTGGGACCCCTCATGGTCGGTCAATGTCGGATTCGATTTAGGCTATATAAACACTCACCTGCTATGCGATTTCTCAGCCGGAACCGCACGAAGCCGCCACGACATACGCATTGAAAAAGACGGGATTCACGACGTGTGGCTTCGTAACACCCATAATACCTATACCTCTATCTCTTTGGGAATAGGCCAGCAACTCGTCTCGACCAAATATTTCGCACTGATGCCTTACGTCGGGTGCATCTGGTCGGGTTACTCCGACCAATTCAAAACTGGCGACGGGAGAAACGAACGAACCACCCTGTCCTACACCAACTTCAACTGGACTGCCGGCATCTGCTTCGACTACCGCTTCTCCACAACCGTATCGCTGGTACCCTCGTTTTGGCGCGGACACCGCGAAATATTCACTGCATCGATCCGAACCAAACTATTTATCAACCGCGAACAATACAAACATTTCGACACCATAGAAGGCAATACGCTGAGAGGCTGCAAACTGGGATTTTCGGTCGCCTGCCTCGGATTCAGCCGACTGCTGCAAATCAAATAAAACCGTATTCACAAACGACATGAAACAATACCTCGACCTTTTACAGCATGTACTCGACCACGGCGTACTCAAAGAGGACCGCACGGGCACAGGCACCCATAGCGTATTCGGCTATCAAATGCGTTTCGACCTGCACGACGGATTCCCCTTGCTCACCACCAAGAAACTGCACCTCAAATCGATTATTTACGAACTGCTGTGGTTCTTGAAAGGCGATACCAACGTAAAATACCTACAAGAAAACGGAGTGCGTATATGGAACGAATGGGCCGACAGAAACGGAGACCTCGGCCACATATACGGATACCAGTGGCGCTCATGGCCCGACTATAACGGAGGCCATATCGACCAAATAACAGAGGCTATCGAGACAATCAAACACAACCCCGACTCGCGACGCATCATCGTAAGTGCTTGGAATGTAGCCGACCTTCCACAGATGAACTTGCCCCCTTGCCACGCCTTCTTCCAATTTTATGTGGCCAATGGTAAACTGAGCCTGCAACTCTACCAACGCAGTGCCGACATCTTCCTCGGAGTACCGTTCAACATTGCCTCATATGCCTTGTTACTCCTCATGGTGGCACAGGTGACGGGGCTCGAAGCCGGCGAATTTGTCCATACGCTGGGCGATGCTCACATCTACAACAACCATATCGAACAAGTGCGCGAACAGCTCTCCCGAGACCCCCGGCCGCTCCCGAAAATAAAACTGAATCCCGCCGTGACCGACATATTCGACTTCAAATACGAAGATTTCGAATTAACCGATTATAACCCACACCCCCACATTGCCGGGAAAGTAGCCGTATAAAATGATGCCTCGACTCGCTCTCATCGCCGCTGTCGCCGAAAACGGAGCCATCGGCCGCAACCAACAATTGTTGTGCCACCTGCCCAACGACTTGAAATTTTTCAAAGCACTTACCTCGGGACATACCGTGGTGATGGGGCGGCGCACATTCGAATCACTCCCCAACGGAGCCCTGCCCAATCGCCGGAACATTGTCCTTACTCACAACCGGGATATGGCGTGGCCCAATGTAACCATCATTCACCGGCTCGACGAAATAGGGGAGAAAGAAACCGACGACGAGATATTCATCATCGGCGGGGCCTCGCTCTACAACGAAACCATCGGGCTGGCCGACACACTCTATATCACCCATATCCATCACTCGTTCGACGACGCCGATACTTTCTTCCCGAAAATAGACAATGAAATATGGATAAAAACCGATATACGGGAAATGCCGGCCGACGAAAAACACCCCTACCCATACTCCTTCGTAACCTATAAACGCAAAGAGAATAACCCCGAATAATCGCACAGGCAGGACTATCTCCTGCCTGTCGTCGTTATATCCCCGTCGTTATTAAATTTCAATTCGACAATAGGCGCAGTATTCAACTCGATTTCATATCCCCAATCGTAACGGGCCACCTCAATAATGCCCGAGTTGGGATATTGGGTCGCCACATAGGTCAACAGATTACCCGGTAAAACAGCAATCTGCAAAGCCGAGGGAAGGACCTGTAAATTCCCGTCCACCTCCCGCCAACCCCCGTCTTTATAGAACTTCAACTCAAACCCGTTGCTCAACCACACTTTGTAACGGACTTCGTCATCGGCCTTTTTCTCGGCCTTGACAACCTGTACACCGGCAAAATAATCGCTCACAAACTGGTGTATCGCGTCCGGCAAATATTGGTAATCCACCCGCTCGTCATCGTCACAGGCACTCAATCCGACAAGTCCCGCGAACAAAATAAAACTCCACAAAAATGTTTTCATATTTCTCCCTGTTTAATTTTTTATCCATATAACAATTCTACCCGCCGATAGGTCGGTTATCCATATAAAATTTCATATTGGCTTGGCTTTACAGAAGAATACCAAAATGTAACACATTTGTAATATTCTACTAACAAATTGCCATAAAAATGGAGATTTGTAAAAATAATGTTAAAACGATGTGTTTTTTTGAGAAGATTGTGTTTGTATATGGATTTATATGCTTACATTTGCAATGTGTTTTTCATGGTATTAGAATTAAGGTTAATAAAGATTGGTTGTCGTGACGACAATCAATTTTTTTTATCCCCCCTAACGACATAGACTCAAAGCCATCAAATATCTATTCTTTTACCTATTTGAGGACAAAAGTTCTATCTTTTGCGTACCTTTGTAAACCTAATCCAAACTATATAGTGCCATGAAAAAAATACTTTCTATTATCATCCTGCTCATTTACATACTCCCGGCAATAGCCGGTGACGGAAGTTCGGCCAATACTCCCCTAACCGTATCTCAAGCCCTTGCCAAAAAGAACGACCACAAAAATTATTACGTGACCGGATACATCGTCGGCGAATATTGTGACTACTCCAACAACAAGCATTTCTACAATATCGCACCTCCGTTCGATGGAACGACCGCCTTTTTAATCGCCGACGACATAGATGAAATCGACCTCTCCAAGATGATGCCCGTACAAATAAAAGACTATATCGATAGTTACAACCTCGACGAATACCCCCAATACTGGCGCAAAAACCTCACGGTAAAAGGGACGCTCACCGATTACTTCACCCTGCCGGGTATCAAAAACCTCACCGACTGGATTGCTCCCGACGAACCTCTCACCGACGAATCCTCATACTGGAATTTCTATGAAACTTTCGAAACCAAAAAAGCCTATACTCCTGCCAGCGACCAAATGTATGGCGGGGGGACCTATGCCAGTGCCGAAACCTGCTCATGGAAATTTGTAGGAGCCACCTACGGCGATACCTCCAACGACATGAAATGGGACAATGCCGCCGCCCACCTGCGACTCACCGAATCGACCAGCGGAGAACCGGGCTATATCTGCATGCTCGCCGACAAGTCCAACGGCATAGGCTACATACGGCTATGGGCCGCCCGCTATAAAGATGACAAAGGAGCCGCCTCGTTCGGGATATACCTCTCGGGTGACCAAGGAAAAACATGGGAGGCCGTACAAACCCATATCGCCATCGAAAAAGAGTTGACCGAATACCAATTCAAAGTCATGCGCCCGGGAGAGTGGCGCGTCAAAATCGCCAAAACCGACGATTCGGCCAACGGGATAGACATCGACAATATCCACATTAGCGATTACCATATCTCCTCGGCTATCGAAAATGCTCAGGCCGATACTTCCGTGCGTCTGTGGGGCGAACAGGGTATCCTCGGTTTCGACACCCCGCAGCCCGCCGATCTTCATATTTATACCCTCGACGGCTGCCTCGTAAGCACGCAACACATCGAAGGGAACGGTAATCTGCCCCTCCCACAAGGATTCTATCTCGTCTCGACACCAGCCGCCATCGTAAAAATTATAGTGCGGTAATCCGGAGGGGAAAACCACCAGAACAAATTTCTCTGGATACAAGGAAGCCATATCGCATTGCGATATGGCTTCCTTGTATTGGGGCAATATATAAGTTCTCTCTTATTCCCCTGCCGGCAAAAATAGAACGGCATCGGCCGCCACTACATTATCGGCCCCGCGATTGGAAATCTCCACATAAGCCTTTCGCCCGCGATTCAAGGCATATTCTCCCACATATACCCACTCTCCGCCGGTTTGGCCCAAAACCTTTACATCTTCTTTATGCACCTGAACCTGTACCGTATCGGACTCGTTGCATACCCATACAGGAGTATATGTCGAAGACTCCTTCAATTGGGGGAAGAAAACATAGACCTTATAGGTATCGGGCTCTTGAATATCGGGTATATACTTAATGGTTTTCAATGTATCGCCCTTGGAGTTATCGACATAGAAATTCAAACCATATCCCCGATAAGTATCACGAGTTAACGTCCAATCCCCATGCAAATCGACAGAGGTCACATCATCATTATCGACCAAGACCTCGGGAGTAGAGCTATCGGCCAACGGGTCGGTCTTCAATATCTCCTGCACCCGAGACACATCGACATCTTGCACATCGATATTCTCATCGACCGATAAACAGGCCGCCACAGCAGCCGACTGTCCCAATACCATGAAAACGGGCTCCATACGGATAGAACCGTATGCAATATGCGATGCCGACAGGCAAACCGGGACCAACAAATTGGTAACCTCTTGCCGCTTGGGAACAATCGCCCGATACGATATGGGATAGGGAGGGAAGCCTCCGATCTCGACATTCCCTTCGTTCTTTACCGCACCGTCAACGACAAGACGGTCGCAATTATGAGAATCCATCGTATAGGCAGCCCAGCCTATTACGTCGCTAACTACCTCTCGACCCACACAATGGTGTTCGGTCATTACCAGCTCCCCAAGCATACGACGAGCCTCCCTTACATAGAGTTGATGAGTCCAATGCCCGTTATCGACATATTCATCTTTGGGATAGCCCCACTTCAACATCTCATCACGCATAAACCGAGGAACACGCTCGTCATGACCCAAGAAATAGAAAAGGCCCTTGGTATAATCTTCATGTGCTTTCCAAATTTCGGCCCGCCTATCATATCCGGCTTCGGGATAATCCCAATTCATACCTATCATATCGGTAGAGATACCGCCACCATTGTTTATATCGGTCTTTGAGTTGGGCATACGACTCCAAATAAAATAATCATATACCGATTTCCGAGGCGAAACCTCATGCAATCGCAACACCAATTCATACCGGGTAGAATCGTAATTGTCGGGGCGGGTAATAGGAACCATATTCTCGGGATTATCGGTCAAACAGACCCTGAAATTATAGGCTTGTATCTTCTTATCGCCCGACCCGGCAGGGTGCAGGGTATGGTCACTTACCCCCCAAATCAAGCCGCTGGCCGAATCGCCGGGAATAACATAAGGGTCTATCGGGTCCCAAAATTGATGGCCTTTCATCATTTGAACGCCATTGTAAGTTTCGCCATATACCGAGTTGTCCTCTCGTCCCACCACATAAGACGCTCCCGCTTGTGCCATCAAATCACCTTCGTAAGAGCAATCGACAAATACCTTTGCCCGGATTTTCCGATAAGTTTCGGGTACCGGATTTTTTGAATTTTCAACCACAATTTCCGAGATGCGAGTCCCCTCTTTTTTAACCTCGTTCAAGCGATAAGCATACATCACTTCGACATGCCCCCGCTCTACATATTCCCGGAAGATATTCTCTGCGACCGACGGTTCAAAGACCCATTGTTCAAACTGGTCATAATGAGCCCCGACCCTACGGTAAAAATCGCGAGCCAAACCGGTCACCACAAACTTATTCCCTATATCGGTATATCCCAATCCGCCCGAAGTCATTCCTCCCAAGTGGGTGCCGGGTTCGATCAACAACACCTTCTTCCCTTCCATCGAAGCCGTATAAGCGGCAATAACTCCGGCCGAAGTACCTCCGTATATACAAATATCCACACATTCGGCACCTTTTTTACAACCGGTAAACAGCATGAGCAATGCCATGATGCTTCCTAAACATATCCCTCTCATAAATCTATTCTCTTTTTCTTTTTACATGTTTCGTTTTTATGGATTCACGCGTACCTCGACCGCCTGTTTTATATCACGTGAAGAGGTCGCAATCTGTAACTGGTAACTATCGGGCTCGACCACCCACCGGGATTGCCGGTCGTCATAGAATGCAAAATCTTGAACCGGGACTTCCAAAGTTACCCATTTTTTCTCGCCTTTCCGCAAGAAAAATTTCCTGAACCCTTTCAACTCCTTGACCGGTCGAGGCAAAGAAGGATTCTTCTGACTCACATAAACCTGTACAGTCTCTGCTCCGTCCATACGGCCCACATTGGCTATCTCTACCTCTACCCGCACGGTATCGCAAATGTCATACGCCACCTTGTCGGTACGAGTGTCCCCATACTCAAATCGAGTGTACGAAAGACCATATCCAAAGGGGAACAACGGATCTATATGCCGAGTGTCGTGCCAGCGATACCCCACCAAAATATCGTCATGGTAATAGACGTTTTCACCATCGCCCGGATAGGATTCCAGTCCAAAATAATGGGCGCTGTTATCCTCCAACTTACATGGAATGGAGAAGGGTAATTTCCCCGACGGACTTACCTCGCCGCTAATCACTCGCGCCGTAGCCACTCCGGCTTCCGACCCCAAGTACCACGACTGCATCAATCCCTTCACGGCTTTGAGCCAAGGCATCGAAACCGCATTGCCGCTAATCAAGACAACCCCCACATTGGAATTGACTTGCAATATCTTATCCAGCAACTCATTCTGCCCATAAGGCAAATCCATACTCTCGCGATCATCGCCCTCGCAATCTTGCCGGAAATTTTTATTCAATCCCCCGAAGAACAATACGACATCGGCATTTTTGGCCACCTCGACGGCACAGCGGACCAACGAATCGGCATCAAACCCCGAAGGAAGTTCCCGACTATAATCGGGAGCCCCCGAAGCATAACCCATACTATACACGATGTTTTCTTCGCCATATTTCTCGATTAATCCTTGTAACGGCGAAATCTCCCGACGTGCTTTCAGTTCGGACGAGCCTCCCCCCTCGGTCAATTTCTTCACCGCATTTTCACCTATAACCGCAATCTTCTTATAACGCCCCGGAGCAATCGGGAAAAATTCCTTCTCATTTTTCAACAAAACGATACCCTCTTCGGCCACCTTCCGGGCTATGGCCGTATGTTCTTCGGTCAATTTCCGCCCATAGGGCCTTTGCCTATTCATATTGGTTCTGAAACACAATCGCAAAATACGGCGAATCTTTTCGTCCAACAGCGTTTCGGAAAGTTCCCCCCGTTTAATTTTTTCCAAAAACGGGCGTGCCAAATAATATTGATCATAAGTCGAACTCAATCCCCACGTCAATCCATTGGTCCATGTCCCCATCTCCAGATCCAGCCCGTTCCGCGCAGCCTCATCTGTATCGTGGGCCGACCCCCAATCGGTAAGCATCACGCCGTCGAATTTCCAATCGCCTTTCAGTATCTTGTTGATCAGTGTATCGTTATGCGAGCAATAAGAGCCTTTGTATTTATTGTACGAACCCATAACGGCCCACACGCCGGCACGCTCGACCGCAGCTCTGAATGCCGGGAGATAGATTTCATTCAAAGCCCGGTCGCTCACCTCAACATTGATTGCATTACGGTATTTCTCCTGATTGTTCAACACAAAATGTTTCACACAAGCCGCTACTCCATTTTCTTGAACCCCTTGAATATAGGGCACGACCATAATCGACGACAAATACGGATCTTCCCCCATATACTCAAAATTACGACCGCTCAACGGAGTACGGTAAATGTTCACCCCGGGGCCCAATATAATATCTTTCCCCCGATAACGTGCTTCTTCTCCCAATGCTTTGCCATAACGATAGGCCAACTCGGGATTGAACGTTGCGGCCAAACAGGTAAGTGCCGGATATGCCGTACAAGAATCGTTTGTCCAATGCGCATGCCGCCAATCGTCCCAAACAAATTCCATTCTTACCCCATGAGGGCCATCGCTCATCCATATCTCGGGAATACCCAAACGAGGACACCCCGGTGTGCTAAATTTGGATTGTGCATGACACATGGCAATTTTTTCCTCCAAAGTCATCTGCGACAAAGCATCGTCAATCCGCTCTTCCACCGGCTTCGTATCATCGAGATAAACCGGCAGTTGGGAAAATACAGGAAGAGAAACGCCCCATATAAGCGCAAAAAGTAAAGAGGGGATCTTTTTTTTCATCGTTTTCTTTTCATTTCATTACTGATCAAGAGTCAAAACTATTCAGAGATTGAGTCTCATTGCCTGGCAGAATCAGTCAAATGAGGCTCAATCTTCTGAAATGCTATTGATCCATCGGCTAATTAATAAATATCTTGATAGGCTGCTTCTGAACCCCATCCCGGGTTAGCGGTCAAAACTCCTTTGGAAAGCTCGATTTCGGACAAAGGAATTTGAAGGAATCCGTTTGTCTCGGGACGATAGGTTATCGTCTTGGTCACCGTCTCGGTACGGCTGCGATAAATGACAATATCCTTCTGGTTCTCGTTGAGTACGCGGTCGGCATCGTGCCAGCGCAACAAGTCGTAGAATCGCACGCCCTCAAACGCCAATTCAAAACGGCGCTCGGCTTTAATATTATCGAGAGTTGCCGGTACCGAAGGTAATCCCACACGGGTTCTTACCCGATCGAGATACGTTTGAGCCTTTGCATTCCCCAGATTCAACTCGGCGGCCATCAACAGTACATCGGCAAAACGAATCAAAACAAGGTCTTGTGTGTTGTTCAACTGGAAGTTTTCAACCGTATTCCCATACAATTCCAAGCTATAATTGTGGAACGACGTGTGTGTCCCGTCGGTCCATACGTTGATGGGAGTATATTTTTTCTGCACATAAGAAGTTTCGTCCACATGAGAATCGGCTCCGAAGGTGTACAAGACAACCTCATCGCGGTCTGTCACATTAAAGACAGAGCCTTTCTTACGAATATCGTCGTCCGACCAGTCTTCCCATAATTTGGGGTTTACCGTACCGAAGCCCCAGCCCTCCCCAAAGGGGAAAGTCCGTTGGTAATTTTGTCCGCGCAACCCAAAGTAGAGACATATCTGATTGCTCTTTTGGTAAGGATAATCCCAATTGGCAAAACTGTTGGAGAACTTAATGGCAAACACCGTCTCCTTATTCCCGTCGCCTTCCCATTTGAGGTTGTTGTTCTTTGTAAATTTATAATCCTGCACATAGGAATAAGGCCACAAGTTTCTGAAATCGCTCACCAAATCGTGACCGCTGATCGAAGTATCGGTACATTCGTCGAGCCATGCAATCACTTGGTCTTTGGTAATCTCGCCACCATCGGGCAACGGCAAGGACTCTTTCTGGTAATACCCCGTGTAGAACAGGAATACCCGGGCCATCAGCGCCTCGGCCGCCCATTTGGTCACCCGTCCCGACTCCACGGCATCATACTTCTCGGTCGGCAACAGCTCTTCGATGGCTTTTTTCAGATCCGAAGCAATCAACGCATATGTATCGGCAGCCGGTGAGCGAGGGACATTGACCGATTCGGGAGTCTCAATCAAACATACGTCGCCAAACATTCTCGACAAATCGAAATAATAGTGTGCCCGCAAAAACCGGGCCTCACCCTCCATACGTTTGCGATCTTCCTCGCTATTCCAAGCAACCCGGTCGATAGCATCTAAAAACACGTTGGCTCTGAATACGCCCATGTAATTGGTTTTCCAAGCTACGGCAAAACTGCTCTCGCTCCATTTCTGGCATTGTGCGATCGCTTTGGTCGAGACATCGGCAGGACCGCCTCCGCCCAATATATTGTCGGAACGAAGCTCCGAACTCAAAAACGAAGTCTGCAACGGGTCGGGCATAGAGAGTACCGCATATATTCCCGTCAACACTTGTTCGGCATCTTCTTGCGTCGCCGGATAGTTCTCTATGGTTTTCAAATTTGTGGGCTCCGTGTCGAGGAAATCCTCACACCCTGCCAAAATAAGACCCGCGAACAATGATAATATTATTTTTTTCATGATTTGACTATTTTTAGGTCGTAACAATTTTACTCGGTTTTATCAATAATATATGTTCACTCCGAACAAGAAAGAGTAGGCCGTGGGATAATTGCCCAAGTCGATTCCTCTCGCCCACGATTCGGCGCCGGTATAAGACGAAACCTCGGGATCCAGCCCCGTATATTTCGTGAAGGTAAACAGATTTTGTCCCGAAATATATACCCGCAGTTTTTGCAGCGGAATTTGACGGAACACTTTCTTGAAATCGAATCCCAGTGTGATATTGGTAATTCTGAAATAGTCGCCGTTCTCGATATACAAATCGGACACATATTGCCAGTTGGTGGCTGTCCCGTTAAGGCTGGGCAACCAGTTCGACGTGCCTTCGCCATGCCAATGGCCCAACATATCGGTCGTGTAATTGCTGGTATTCAAGGTGGAGTTCACCCGGTACGACTTGACAATTTGGTTCCCGGCGACACCATATCCGGCGATGGAAAAATCGAATCCCTTATACGACATGTTGAGGTTTACACCATAGTTGAAATCGGGGTTCGGGTCCCCCAACATTTCCCGGTCATCTTCCGTGATAGCCCCGTCGTTGTTCAAATCCTTGAAGCGCACATCGCCCGGTTTCGCATCCGGCATAATAGGCAGGCCCGTCGCAGGCGAGATATAATTGTCTATTTCTTCTTGGTTCTGGAAAATCCCGTCGTGGCGGTATCCATAGAAATACCCCAGAGGCTTGCCTACCTCGGCACGGTAGAACCGGCCTGTGCCGCTACCCAAAATATTTTCGGCACCTTCGATATATTGGTCTTCATTGGCGATTCTCACCACCTCGTTCTTGTTATAGCCCATATTGGCCGATATGCCATATTGGAAATCGCCCACACGGTCGTTCCAGCTCAACTGCAATTCCACACCTTGGTTCACAATATCGCCACCGTTCACCCACGGGCCTTTGGGAGTTCCCCATATACCCAACGCATTGGTTTGTACCAGCCAGTCGACGGTCTTCTTGTGATACCAGTCGAAGTTGACCCCCAACCGGTTGCCGGCCAGCATCATATCAAATCCGATGTCGGTTTGGCGGGAAGTCTCCCAAGTGAGGTCCTCATTGGAATTATATTCGATGAACGAGCCGATGTAAGGGCTGCCGCTCTTGTCGCCAAAGTAATAATAGGCGGCATTTTGAGAATTGGCCAATGTCATCGTACCCAGATAGCGGAAAGCATCGAGCTTGTTGTTACCGTTCTCACCCCAACTGGCGCGAATCTTCAAATAGTTCAACACATCTCTCGCATCTTCCATGAAATCCTCTTCCGTGACATTCCAACCGGCCGATACCGACGGGAAATATCCCCAACGATGTCCGCGGGCGAAATTGGAAGAACCATCGGCACGCATAATCACGGTCGCCATGTATTTGTTCCGATAATCATAGTTGACACGCCCGAAAAACGAAGACAACGTCGAGATGCCCCATGCCGACCCCGACAATTCCGTGCGGCCCTCGGCTATGGTCTTGGCATTGCCCAAATAGGCATGGAAGAAATCATCGAACTCCACATCTTCATTCGAACCCGAGAAATTTTCACCCATACCCGATTTGTCGATCGTCGTACCCAGCAACGCCGAGAACTGATGCCCGTTGTCGAGCGAGAAGTCATACGAAAGCACGCTCTCGAATTGCCAACCGAGCCCCATACCGCCCTGTTGCGTAACCTCGTTGCGGTATTTGACCTCGGTATTCCCATTCAAATCATAGGCCGGTATATACCCCCGGTAAGACCAGCTACTGTACCGTATCCCGAAGTTATTACGCCACTTCAAGTTCTTAATCGGTTCGAGTATCAAATAGAAGTTCCCGTTCAGCGAGTAATTTTTACTCTCCTTCATCGCACTATTGTAGTACATTTTGGCCACCGGGTTGAATTCATTGGGATTAATCGTCACCGGGTAGGTAAAGTCCCCGTTCTCGTCATATGCAGGGAACAAAGGGCTTGCCTTGAAAGCGTTTCTGAAATCGTTCCACGTCGTTTGGCCGGTTGCTTGGTCGAGGCCTTTGCGGTCGCTATAAACCATCGACAAGGTTTCTCCCACCTTCAAGACATCGAGGTCCCTCGACTTTATCAACGTATGTTCCGAATTCAACCGCACCGTATAACGCTCGAAACCCGAGCCCACCTCGTCGTTGGGGACTGCGACCGTCGGCTTCTGCGACGTGTAGGAGAATCCCAAAGTGAAAGCCGAACTGTCGGTCCCCTTATTTATATTGATCGCATGATTGTGGATAGGTGCATTCTTTTGGGTCATCTCGTCCAACCAGTTCGTACCGTCCCATTCACCGCTGTTGATTTTGTCCAACATCGGGATCTTCTCGGTATTCAATTCGGCATCGGTTATCAATCCGGCCTCTTGCAGCAACATGAGGTAATCTCTCGCCCCGGTCGTCTCTACATTGTTTTTAAAGTTTTGAATCCCCACATATCCATCGTATGTAATGCTTACTTTCCCTTTTTGAGCCTGCTTGGTGGTAACCAATATGACGCCATTGGCGGCACGGGCTCCGTAAATAGCCGCCGAAGCAGCATCTTTCAAAATATCGATCGACTCGATGTCCGACGGGCTCAACGTATTCAAATCGCCCGGTTGCCCGTCGATAATACACAACGGTTCGGAATCGTGCATGGTTCCCGCGCCACGGATGAGCACTTTGAAATCCTCGCCCGGCTTTCCGTTATTCTTTACAATGCTCACACCCGGCGTGAAGCCTTGCAGGGCACTCAACGGGCTCACCGTGTTCTGTGCGGCAAGTACATCACCTTTCACTTGAACGGTAGCTCCCGTAACCAACTTCTTCTGTTGAACGCCGTAACCGATAGCGACCACCTCGTCCAGCATATTCACGTTCTCTTCGAGTGCGATGTTGATTGTTGACTGTCCCTTTACATCGACGTCTTGGGGCTTATACCCCACATACGACACTTCCAATACGGCGTTGCTTTGCACCGACAAGGTATAACGCCCGTCTATGTCGGTCGCCGTGGCGTGAGAAGTCCCTTTCTCTTTCACAACGGCTCCGACCAAAGGTTCGCCTCCGGAGCTAACCACTCCGCTGATGGATATCACTTGCTGTGCCGATACTATACTCGGACACATCAAAAAGAAGAGCAACATCGCCATGACGCATAGCGCTCTTCCCTTTTGGAAACTGTTTACAGAAATCACTTTCATATTATTTAGAATTAAGCGTTATATTTTCCGGGGGATATAGACTCACGGTTTTTACCGGTTTTTCATTATTCAAAAATAGTATGAAATATTTCAAACAATTTGTATCCAACCGACGATTAATTGTGCGTATGGCTCCCTGTTTTTGGTCACGTTGCATCGTTTTTAGGATTTGTAGCCTCTACACATAAAACCTGCTTATCCACCCTTGCAAAAGCCATTGCCAGCTTATCTTCCGCCTTACCCGATTCCCATATCTATCCCATCATTATAGATTGTCGCATTATATATTCCCTTAAAAAACAGACCTTTTAACCTACCTCTCTAAGGTTGTATAAAGGCGAGAAAAACCGTCGCCACAAGACACGCGACAAAAAAGCAATCAAATGCAACATCGCCGAAACACCTTGCCGCATACGCTAAAACATAGGCATATCGGTCACAAGCTCTTATCCTTCAAAAGGAATAAATTTGTCTTGTTGAAAATCATAAACCCCGACATTAATTCATTAATCATCATGAAAAAGAAATTCTACGTTTTAAGTTTGTTCGCAGCGTTCATGCTCAACGCCCATGCACAAGCTCCCGATTCGTTCCAGTATCAAGCAGTCATCTCCGACAACGATGCCACGCTTGCCAATACCGAGGTTTCGGTACGATTCACCATTCACGAAAAAACAGCCACCGGCACAGAAGTGTATTCCGAGGTGCATCAAACCAAAACCAATAATTTCGGCATGGTAGCCTTGCAAGTTGGGAAAGGGACTCCCGAGGAAGGTAGTTTCTCGGCTATCAACTGGGGCAGCGGCGTTTTCTTTATCGAGACAGAAATCGACAAAGGCGCAGGATTCGTCGCCTCCGGTACACAACAACTTATGAGCGTGCCTTATGCCAAATATGCCAACCAAGCAGGTAAAATCACACTCACCTCGGCCACGGGTAAAAAATTCGCTTTGATCATCGACAATGAAGGGAATCTCTCGACCCAAGAGATTCCCGAAGAATAAATACGCTACCCGCATCTAAAACACAACCGACAATGAAAAAGATTTTATTATTCTTGCTGCTGACAATACCCTTCGTTTCGAAGGCCGATATGCTAATATCCTCTGCCACTGCCGAAGGCGACGGCACCGCATGGGTCATCGGCGACATCGTAGTGACCACCTTGTCCGATAACTCTGGAAAAACCTTGACACAAGGTTTCCTACAACCCGGATATATCGCGTCCTCCGGAATATCCGACGCCATCGTAAAAGGCAACCGACCGAAAGTTTATCCCAATCCCGTGAAAGAAAAAGTATTTGTCGAGACCGAAGGACCTTGCACATGGTCGATATACGACACTCTCGGGAAATTCTTGGTAGCGGGCGAACTCTCGGGCATGCCCGGTGAATATATATATGTGGGAAATCTGGCTCCGGGATACTATATACTCACGCTCTCCTCGGAACAAGGGAATACCTCTATTCAATTGGTCAAATAACAAACATTGCAAACATGAAAAATCATATACTATCAGTCTTGGTCATTTTATCCGCACTCCCTCTGTATAGTTACGGACAAAGCGGGTTTCCCTATCAAGCCGTATTGCGGGATAACAGCGGGACTATCGTCGGGAACCAAAACATCGACGTACACTTCTCGATTTACCAAGGAACCGACGAAACCCTCGTGTATGAGGAGGAACACAACACCACCACAAACGAGGCCGGTCAATTTTCGTTGGTCATCGGCACAGGGAAAACCTTGTCGGGCGATTTCCAAGCAATCGATTGGAGCAACTCTCCATCTTTCATACAAGTCGAAGCCGGTTACGACGGCTCGCTCTCGCTTATCGGGCGTCAAGAACTTATGAGTGTACCCTACGCCCAATATGCCGACCTCTCGGGAAGCCTGCAAACCACTTCCGGCGAAAAAGACTATCGCCTCATCGTCGACGATCTGGGCAATCTGCAAGTCATCGAATTTCCCGAAGGATATTCCAAACTGGTATTCCACGACGAATTTAACGGGACAGGGCTACCCGATAAGGACAAATGGGGATACGAAGAAGGCTTCGTGCGGAACCATGAGATGCAATACTACACGGTAGCACGACCCGAAAACGTGTTTCAAGAAGATGGCGTACTGCACATCAGATGTATCGATGCCGACACGCTACGGAACGAAAACGGAGAGATCCTGAACAAGCACATAGAAGAAGATACCGGGAAAGACTACTACATAACATCGGGCAGCATCACCACTAAAAACAAATACGACTGGACCTATTGCCGGGTCGAAGCCCGTCTGAAAGTACCCCAATCCAGCGGTACTTGGCCCGCCCTTTGGATGATGCCCACCGAGAGCGTCTATGGATATTGGCCCCGAAGCGGCGAAATCGACATCATGGAGTATATAGGCAACGACATCAACAAATTTTACTGCGCCACTCACTTCTACAATGGCGATAAAGGAAGCAACCGACAAGTCGAGGATATTAACGATTGGCATATCATCGCCTTTGAATGGCACGAGGACCGCATGGAATTTTATTGTGACGGGCGTATGTTCTACCGAATATTGAACCCGAATACCAATTGGGGAGACTGGCCTTTTGACCAACCGTTCTACCTGATTCTGAATTTCGCCTTCGGCGGAGGCTGGGGCGGAATGAAAGGTATCGACACCGACATCTTACCGCAAGAATACATCATCGACTATGTGAGAATCTACCAATAAAGCAGACAACAAATATAGAATACTATCAACTTCAAAATTTTATCATCATGAAAAAAACATTTTCTCTTTTGACATTAGCTTTGGGATTCGGTATGACCCAAGTTTTTGCTGTCGATTACTACGTCTCCCCTACGGGAAGCAATAGTGCCGACGGGACAACGATCGAGACCGCCCTGCAAACCGTACAGGCCGCTGTGGAAAAATTGGCCGACAACACGCCCACGACCATTCATTTGGAAGAAAACGCCACCTTCGACATTCTTGGCCCCGAAGCCATTCGTATCGGCGAAAACAAAGATGTGACGATTATAGGGAAGAACACAACACTGAAATCGGGCGACCAAGCATATCTGGGCGACCAAGCGATTCGAGTAGGCGTTAACACCAATGCCACCTTCTCGGGGCTTATCATAAAAAACGGATGTGCCCGCGACGGTATTCCCGGCGGTGCCATATTCTTCGAAGGTAACGACTTGGTGGTCGATAGCTGTACCTTCATCAACAACGAAGGGAACAACAGCGGTGGCGCCATTGCCAGCCGCGGCGACAACGTGACGATAACCAACTGTGTGTTTGATGCGAACCGTGTATTCGGTGGCTACGGCGAAGGTGCCGTCCTCTACCACTGCGGTCTGCCCAACAACGCCGAAAACCCGGGCTCGCTCATCATCAGAAATACGGCTTTTACCAACAACGAATCGAAAGCCGACACGAAAGGCGACATCATCGGGTTTCATCACTACTACCGAAACTCGGAATATCAACATGAATATTCCAACATCACCTATTTCGAACTGACCAACTGCGTGTTCAAAGACAATATACCCGGCGAGAGCCCGAGTGTAAGACCCGCTGCGACCGATATTTACATCAACAATGTGAGAGACGGTTTCGAAATGAACTTGGTAAACAACATTTTCTACAACACCAAAGCTGTTGCTATCCCGTTCTTCTATGATTCGCCCTACCGTATCATCAACAACGTATTCTACAACCGCGAAGACTTCACGATCATGTCATCGAACATCTGTGGGGAACGAGACCCGCTGGTTGCCTATAACAATGTATTCGTGGGCGAACTGGGGAATAACATGGACGACCCCTCGTTGAATGCCGAAAAAGAGGCCTACGGCAACGTCGTTTTGGCTGCCTCCGAAATCAACCAATTGGGGCTGACTCCCCGCTGGGTCGAAGACGACAATTATGTGCCTTACCTGCCCATTTCCGAAGAGACGAGTATCCTCATCAACAAAGGTCTTTCCAGCACCGAAGGCATGGAGGGCTTCGATAAAGAGCTCATTCCCGCGACCGACATCAGAGGTATGGCTACGGTCAATGTCAAAGACATCGGCGCATTTGAATACGGAGCTTCATCGGGTATTGCCGGCGTAACGGTCGATAAACAGCCTTCGTTCGTGATTTACCGCAACGGCGACGCCGCTGTCGTACGCAACCTCACCGACAAAGCACAAAACTTGTCGATTGTATTGCTCGACGGACGTACCATCTACAACGCCTCTTTGGAAGATGAACTCACCATCGGCAAATCCGAATTGGAGATTCCGAACGGCGTATTGATCTTCACGGTTAACGACGGGAGCCACACCGAATCACAAAAGGTAATTTTATTCTAAAAAACATCATTGGGCCAGAATAGTCGTGAAGAGGGTACTTCCCTCCGACGACTATTCTGTCCCTTCATCATTAAAACACATTTTACCCATGAAAAAACTAAACTTCATTTTTACCGCCACAGTTCTCCTTGCTATGGGTTGGGGTAGTAATTTGTCGGCACAGACGTTGACAGTCAACCACTCCGCAGCCGGGTCTTTGGAAACCGAAACAACTGCTGCCCTTAACGGAACCGATGCCGCTACTATCACCCAACTGACCATCACAGGCGAAACGCTCGACAACACCGACGCTACCTATCTCAAAAACACATTCGGCGCACAGCTCGAAGTGCTGGACATCTCGGGAATCTCGTTTACCAACAAAAGCCTTACCGACAAATTGTGCCAAAAAATGACGGCGTTGAGAACCGTCTCCCTTCCTGCCGATTTGGCAAAAATCGGTAAAAACGCTTTCGATGGTTGTTCAAATTTGGAAACTGTAAATTGATCTCTCGTCGGGAATATCGATGACTATGCCTTCCAAAACTGTGCAAAACTAAAAATAAGCTCACTCCCCGAAAATCTCACCCGGGTGGGGCAATATGGATTCTCGAAATGCTCCGAGATAACCATCACCCAACTCCCCGCACAGTTAACCGGATTTGGGGTACGGGCCTTCGAATTCTGTTCCAAACTGGCGATTACCGAAGTCCCTGCCGAAGTAACAGAGATTAAAGACCGGGTATTCGACCGTACCGGAATCACCGATTTCACATTCTCCAACAACATCGCCACCATAGGGGCTTTGGCCTTTTACGCCGAGGGGAATCCCACAAGGACTTTCACTTGCCGCAACGAAGTCGCCCCCGAATTGGGTGACCGTTCATTCGGAGCAGCAACGAGTATATCCAACACCACAGCGAGAATACTCAAAAAACATGCCGATGCCTATACCGCTTGGGGCGATGCCGGATTGACCATTGCCTATCTCTCCCACAAAATGACCGTTTCGGTCGAAGGTGAAGGCTCTGCCGAAGTCGAAGGCAGCGCTCTCGTATCCGATGCCAATGTGGAAGATGGAGCTGAAATAGAGGTGTACGAAGGCGAAAACGTGATTCTCAAAGTTACTCCGGCCGCTACGGTAAAACTCAATGGAGAGGGACTCACACCCGACAGTGACGGGGAAAACTCATATACGATTGCTGTCGGAGAAGAAGATTTGACTTTGGAAATCACTTTCTCCACATCTACGGGTATCGAAACTCTCAACCCCAACAAAGTATCTTGCAACGTATCTAACAGGACTTTGTACATCATCGGCGAACCTGCCGCCACCGTCGACATCTTCAACTGTATGGGTAGCCATGTATTGTCAACCCACGAACAAACTGTTGATTTGAGCCGTCTTGCAAAAGGTATCTACATCGTAAAAATAGGACAGGGCACATTTAAAATCATCAACAAATAATAGCATTTCTTTTTCATCGATGAAAAAGGGCTGAACCGAGACTAAGGATCTCGGTTTAGCCCTTTTGCTATACGCCCCATAGATAAACAGATTTCCCTGCGCCCGTTCCCCAAAGGGGAACAGGGGATAATAACTGCACCCTCCTCGCCATCGTAGTTGCCGGCACGTTCACACGCAACATATTACCCTATGCAAGCGTGTTTCATTGACAGCGTTCTCTTGATAACGACAAGTTTGCTCAACTCCCGGTACATTGAACTTGGAGCTTACCATACCCGCCCTAATAAAAGATTCTGCATCAAAATCTTTGAACTGTTATCCAAGAGATTCATTTGCCCCTATCTTCTCGGACAAGGTATTTAATCACAATCCGAGCCAACACGCATTTCTATCGGCGTTTCAGTTTCGGCAAACGCTCCATAAGTTTTCCGGGAATCAATATTGAAACTACTATTTATTCCCCCGTTGATTTTTACACATAATTATGTGAGAATTATGCGCGAAATTAAAAAAATCTTCGCTGGCCGGATGTCCCGGAATAGGCACATAATAACTCTCCTCTTCATTCCACATATTGGCCCCAAAGACCATATAACTTATTTTGTATTTAGAAATTACAGGATCTAAAATCCCTGAGAAGAAATTTGATATTTTTACCCCCTTCAATCCTGTCTCGGAGAGAGCCGGTAGCTTTTTATTCTTTTGAGCAAAATGGCATACAGCCGACAACCCTTTTTCCAAACGCTGCCCATATAACGAGCCCGATCCATCGGTCTCAAAATCTTGGTACAGCCTCAATCCCACTATATCCACATAAGCATTCCCCGGATAATATCGGCTCAAATCGGCTCCTGTCTCAACCCCATTCATCGAATAGGCATATAATACGTGATGAATATTCTTTTTATCTCTAAGATAATCGACACTTTTCCGCCATAAATCTATATAAATCCCTGCCGGACAGACTTCCTGAATATTTGGCCAGTCAAACAATTGAACGACAACTGGAATATATTGCTCCGAATCGTTCTTCAATGCAAGTAAAAAAGCGGCTAAACAGTCCAACCCTTTTGCATAGTGTGCAAAGAACTCCTCCTCTGTCAAAATTGAATCGGCCTCATCGGCCATGCCCACCCATGTCTGTTGCCAAGCAGGAGCCCATGAGAGGACTGTCACCCCTTCGTTATGATACATTTGGGTCACATACTGTTTTATACGTACAAACGGGACAGAATCCACATTAATATTCGCCCCCGATTCTATACCTGTCAAAGTCCAGTCAACTACTGCAGGGTAGTGCCCGCTCACACTTTTTACATCGGAACGCCCCGGTTGATTATACCACATGCTGCCATAAGCCAAAGACTCTTTATGCCCCAACATGATTCCCGAGTCCAAGCGCAAAGCCAAATCTTGACAAAAATCGACAAGCTCGTCCAACGCATTCTTGTCCGACGCATTCCATCTTGCCTCCTTGACTTCACACCTATGTTCATTACATGCCTGAAAAAAAACGGCACACAAAAGTAACAAGTAAAAAGCCGTTTTCTTAGAACTACTCATACCATTCCTTTTTTTCGATTAGAACTTTATTACAGATATTACAAAAGTAAAGATTACCCGGTTACGGGAATTGCAAAATTCATAGTTCTCTTTTTACTAAAACAGCACCGGTTGCAAGCACGTTGCATATGCTTAATCTTATGTAGCCTTTGCTTTTTTTTCTCATGATATTCAAAAATAAATTGTATTTTTGCTTTATCAAAAGGTATTAAATCTCGTCTTCTCCTATATTCCTCGAGATACATTTGTGCATTGAGTCCATCTTCATATTCTCAACATAACATTATGCATGTCTATATCTTGAATACAAAAAGGTTTTCTTTATTTATATACTTCTTACTCTGTATTATTATATTGGCCCGAGCCAATACCGATAAATTCTTTGGCTCGAACAACCAGCTTTCCAACAGCCATGTCAACTATATCTATCAAGATAGTAAAGGGTATATTTGGATTTGCACCGAAAATGGGTTGAATTTATTCGATGGAATCAAATTCAAAACCTTCACCCATATTGCCAACGACACAACCTCTCTGAACAACAATTTAGTATTATCGGTCTTAGAAGATAGCTGCGGCAAATTCTGGGTTGGGACCAGTGACGGCGTGCAAATCTTGGACCGCGAAACAGGGCTGTTTCAAAAAGTGAATCTATCCTACCGAAACATTACCAATTTCAATTATATTAAATGTATTACCGAAGATAGTAACGGACATATATGGCTATCGACCAACCACTCGGGGATTATCCGTATCGATAAGGAATCGATGAACGCCGTATATTATATGCATACCAATAGTAATATATGCAGTAACAAAATCAATACCATCTATGAAGACCGGTTCGGGAATATATGGATAGGCTCGCAAGACAACGGCATAAGCGTACTGAACATAGACAATCACACCATCGACAACTATGCCCACGATCCTAAAAACAAGAATTCTCTGTCGAGCAACAAAATATTCTCCATTATCGAAGAACCTTCGGGGAAAATACTGGTAGCTACAATCGATGGGACTATCGATGCTTTCGATTACAATTCGCGCACCTTTGAGAGAGACTATATCCCCTCGGTCAAAATGGTATATACCCTCTACACCGATAGCAAAAAAAAACTTATGGATTGGAACCGACGGTAACGGATTGAAGTGCTACAATTTTAATGACAAGACTCTCACCACCTATGAATCGGAACTTATCAACTTGGATATGAGAGAGGCCAAAGTTCACAGTATTTTTGAAGACAAGCAACACAACATTTGGGTCGCCTTATATCAAAAAGGGGTCTTGATGATTCCTCTCAAAGATAAAATATTTAAAAACATCGGATTCAACCCCTTCTATAACGACAAAAACATCGGCAATGAATGTTGCCTCACCATTTTGGAAGACCACAATAAAGAAATTTGGGTAGGGACCGATGGCGACGGCATCTATAAATTGGACACCAATCGCCAAGTCAAAACACACTACTCAAAAGACGAGTTCCCGGCCAATGTCGTTTTGTCTATCTTTGAAGATTCTCAAAATCGAATATGGGTAGGTACCTATCTATATGGCCTATACTTATACAACGAATCGACAAACCGATTTATAAAAAAGAGTTTATACTACAACAACACCGAGGTCTTGCATGTCAACACCATCGCAGAAGACTCCAATGGGAACTTATGGATTGGGACCAATGAACACGGAGTCTGCAAATACGATCCGGCCACCGGAGATACCGAATTTCTCCTCTACAATGTTTTGAAATCTAAGAATCAAATCCTTAGCAACTCGGTCAATACCATAGACATCGATGGGCACTATCTATGGATTGGGACCAGTGTAGCCGGGGTAAGCCGGTATAACATGGTTACAGGAACCTTTGAAGATTATACGGTAGAAAATGGGAAATTAAGCAACAACAATATCTTTGCCTTAAAAGCAGACCAACAAGGCGGCGTATGGATCGGGACCAACTGGGGGCTCAATTATATCAACCCTTCCACAAAAAAGGTTCTACAATATACCGAAGAAGATGGATTACCCAATGCCGCTATTAGTGGTATCGTTATCGACTCCAACAAACACTTGTGGATAAGTACCTATTACGGATTATCTTATTACAACCCTCAAAAAAACAGATTTATCAACTACTACACTTCCGACGGGCTCATTAACAACGAATTCCGCAGGGGGGCCTATTTCCAGTCAAAGAGCGGTGAAATCTTTTTCGGCGGCATAAACGGATTGACATTTTTCTATCCTTTTGAAAATCAACCAAACTATGGACTTTCAAATCTCGTATTTACCGACTTGTTCATTTACAACAAACCGATCAACCCCACCAATGCAAAATCAATCCTGAAAAAATCAATCGACTACTCTCATAAAATAGAACTCTCTCACGAGATTAAAAACTTCTCTATTAGTTTCTCGGCCCTCGAATACAACAATCCAAACAATGTCATATATCAAGCCCGTCTCAATGGATTTGAAAAAAAAATTGGACTACTCTACCCCAAGGAAGCAATACTGTCACTTATACCAATTTGAAACCCGGTAAATACACCTTACACATAAAAGCCCATCTTCCAAAAACACCTCCTCTACACAGAGAAATCGACATCGTCATCGTTCCTCCGGTATGGCTCTCTTGGTGGGCAAAGATCTTATACCTTCTCATTTTTATCATAGCCTCTTACTGGACCTACATCAATATAAAAAACCGTAATATCCAGAAAAAAGAGAACCAAAAAAAGCAAAACGAGAATAATATCATGCAATCTCAATTGCAATTCTTCACCGATATATCTCACGAAATACGAACTCCCCTCACCCTTATACTGACCCCCATAGAAGAACTCATCAAAAATACAACCGATCCAAATCTAAAATCGACCTATAAAATTATCGACCAAAACGGGCATCGTATCTTACGCCTCGTCAATCAAGTTATGGAGATGCGCAAACTCGACAAAGGACAAGTAAAACTCTGTGCCGAGCAAACCAATATCGATGAGTTTATCCACGAAATCATCGTCTCCTTCAAGCATCTTTCCCAAGAGAAAAATATAACATTCAACCTTCATGTAGAAAACAACTTGCCCCCCGTATGGATTGATCAAGAGAAACTCGATAAAGTCATCTTCAATGTGCTATCGAATGCATTCAAATATACCCCGGTAAACGGGAAAATCGAAATGTCGGTCGATACAACCGACACATTCCTCAAAATCCGTATCGCCGACACAGGCTGCGGCATACCCAAAGAGTTGAGAGAAACCGTATTCAATCGATTCTATCAAGTCCCCAACGAAAACAATAAAGTAAAGCATAGGATTACACCTATCGCGCAAACTCATGGATATACATCACGGAAAAATATTTGTCGAAGATAACGACCTCCCGGGTACGGTATTTGTCATTCTGTTGCCCCTCAATGATGGCTATTTGAAAAAAGAGGAACGCAAATTGGCTCATTCCGACCGGAATCTCGCTACGCTTGTGCAAACTTCAATCACATCAGGAACTACTCCCGAGCCTTCAAATACAACCTCGAGGCCCAATAAACGCAAGCCCAAACTGCTTATTGTAGAAGATAACCAAGAAATTAAAGACTATATTCATAAAGTCCTCTCTCGCGAATATCAGATTTTCGAAGCTCAAAATGGGAAAGAGGGGCTGGAAATAGCAATAAAGGAACTGCCAGACTGCATCATCTCAGACGTTATGATGCCCGAGATGGACGGCATAGAAATGTGCGATAAAATCAAAAAGAATGAGCAGACCTGCCATATCCCAGTCATTATGCTTACGGCAAAAACCGCCATCGAACAACGTATTGAAGGCTTAAAAGTTGGTGCCGACTCATACATACCCAAACCCTTCAACATCGAACATTTGAAAATAAGAATCCAAAAACTTATCGAGCTACGCAGGGTCATGAAAAATAAATATGAGGGTAAAGGCAATCTCATTAAAGAAGAAATCACCTCTCTCAAATCGACCGATGAAAAGTTCTTGGAGAAACTCGAAACCATTGTAAAAAATAAAATGGCAGAGACCGATCTCTCTGTCGAAATAATTAGTCAGGAAATAGGACTTAGCCGATCTCAACTACAACGGAAATTGAAACAACTCACCCGCCAAAATCCCAGCGACTACATAAGAATAACTCGATTACGCCATGCAGCATGGCTCCTTTCGAGTAAAAACCTCAGCATTTCCGAGGTTTCTTATGCAACAGGATTCTCTTCCCTATCTCACTTTTCCAATTGTTTCAAAGAGTTTTATGGCATGTCTCCCAGCCACTATATGGAAATACATCAAAATCAACAAAAACCGCAAGCTCCCGAGGAGACCAATCCTCAATAGACAGGCCTGCTTCTACTCCCAATAAAAAACGCCGCATCTTGACGATGCGGCGTTTTCTGTATCGATAATAATATCTTCCTTATTATTCCTCGTTCAACGTGATACGTTTGCAAGCAACAGCCGTAAGCTCTTTGTTGCTCGAGTGGAGGTATTGTTGAATCGTTTGTTTGGGATCTTTTACGAAAGCCTGTTCGAGCAGACAAACCTCTTGATAGAATTTATTCAGACGCCCTTGTGCAATCTTGTCGAGCATCTCTTCTTTCTTACCCTCTTGGCGAGCTTTTTCTTTGGCAATTTCGAGTTCTTTCTCAACTACGTCGGCCGGAACTTCTTCACGACAAACGGCAATAGGACTCATTGCGGCAGCCTGCATGGCTACATCGTGAGCAACTTGATAATCGGTATCGGCCAAGTTGAAACCTACAATGGTAGCCAATTTATTCCCCGGGTGGATATAAGCGGTAGTATAAGGAGCCGAAATAGCCTCGTAATAACCGAGTTCCATTTTCTCTCCGGTTTTACCGATTTCGTCAACTATCAAACTGGCAACGGGAGTGCCGTTGATTTCCAAAGCCTTTACAGCTTCAAGATCGGCAGCCTTTGCTTCGATGGCAGCATCGAGAATCGATTTGGTCAACGCCACGAACGATTCGTTTTTAGCTACAAAGTCGGTTTCGCATTTCAACGCTACGATAGCAGCGAAATCGCCCTTAGCGGCAGCCAACACACAGCCTTCGGAGGCTTCGCGGTCTTCGCGTTTAGCGGCGACAGCCTGACCTTTTTTACGAATAATCTCTTTTGCTGCTTCGATATCCCCGTTTGTTTCGGTCAAAGCATTTTTGCAATCCATCATGCCGGCACCCGTAAGTTTACGCAGCTTGCTGATTTCAGCCATTGTAACAGCCATATACTTAATCTCCTATTTTTATAATTAGAAACAAACAAAGAGTGAAGTCAAAGAAAAGGCTCCACTCTTTGTCTTTGATTATTTTTTTATTCTTCTACCTCTTTTTCTTCGGCATCGGCAGCCTCTTCTGTCATTTCAGCAACCTCTTCATCTTCGGCTTTCTTACGAGAGATGCGAGCTTTGCGTTCTTTCTTGACAGGAGCATCTTCGCCTTCGGCAGGAGTATCAACCTTTTCGGCCTTACGTTCTTCCAAACCTTCGGCAATAGCGCCACATACGGCGTCGAGGATAACTTCAATCGACTTCGAAGCATCGTCGTTGGCAGGAATTACGAAATCTACATCATTCGGGTTCGAGTTTGTATCTACCATAGCAAACACGGGGATACCCAAACGGTTAGCCTCACGTACGGCGATGTGTTCTTTCAATACATCGACTACAAACAAGGCTGAAGGCAGACGGTTCAAATCGGCAATACTACCCAACGTTTTTTCCAATTTGGCACGTTGACGAGCAATTTGCAATTTCTCACGTTTCGACAAGTTATCGAAAGTTCCGTCTTTCTCCATTTTATCGATCGTCGACATCTTCTTCACAGCCTTGCGGATTGTCGGGAAGTTGGTCAACATACCACCCGGCCAACGCTCGATTACATACGGCATATTTACAGCAGAAGCCTTGTCGGCAACCACTTGTTTGGCTTGTTTTTTCGTGGCGACAAACAAGATTTTTTTGCCCGATTTGGCAATCGATTTCAGTGCAGCAGCAGCCTCGTCGATTTTAGCTACGGTTTTATACAAGTCGATGATGTGGATACCGTTACGCTCCATGAAGATATAAGGAGCCATAGCAGGATTCCATTTTCTTTTCAAGTGGCCGAAGTGAACACCGGCTTCCAATAATTGGTCAAAATTAGTAATAGACATTTGTTTGATTTTAATTTGTTTACATTCTACTTATACAACCCCAAGGTAGTTCCCCGACAAACAGGAAAGTCCTTGCGGTTTGGATACTAAACACAAATATATCTTCGGCCCGAAGCCGTCGCATATTAACGTTTACTGAACTGGAATCTCTTACGAGCTTTGGGACGTCCCGGTTTCTTACGCTCAACAGCACGCGGGTCGCGAGTCATGAAACCTTCGGCTTTGAGGGCCGATTTATCCTCGGGATTGATTTTTACCAATGCGCGGGCAATTGCCAAACGAAGAGCCTCGGCTTGACCTTTGAACCCACCTCCGTCCAAATTTACTTTAATATCATATTTCTCGGCAACGCCCAGTTTTTCAAGAGGTTGCTTTACAATGTATTGAAGTATCGAAGAGGGGAAATAAACAGCCAACTCTCTTTTGTTGATCGTAACCACACCCGTACCTTCGCTCACAAATACTCGTGCTACTGCGGCTTTACGTCTGCCTAATGCATTAACTACTTCCATATTACTTATTTAAGGGTGTTAATATCAATTGTTTTGGGGGTTTGTGCAGCATGGGGATGCTCGCTTCCTGCATAGATATATACATTTCTCAACAGTTGAGCGCCCAATTTATTCTTGGGAAGCATACCTTTCAACACACGTTTGAATAATCTCGACTCACCTTTTTTCATCAAATCGGCGGGCGACACCTCTCTTTGGCCACCGGGATAACCCGTAAAATTCAAATAAACCCGATCTGTCCATTTTTTACCCGTCAATTGCACCTTGTCGGCATTGATGATAATCACATTATCACCGCAATCCACATGAGGAGTATAGCACGGTTTGTATTTACCACGCAATATCTTAGCAACTTTTGCACACATACGACCCAAAACTTGGTCGGTTGCATCAACAACAACCCACTCTTTTTTAGCGGTCTCTTTGTTTGCAGAAATGGTCTTATAACTTAAAGTATCCACTGTTTATTATTTTAATAATTAAACACTTAACTAACAGCAGTACATTCATTCCCGGCCAAAGGAATCACGACTGCCATTCAAATTTTCTCAAATTTGGGTAATAATCGGACTGCAAAGGTACACGCTTTTTATTTGAAAAACAAAAGATTTTGATTTTTTCTTACGAAAAAGACCGTACGCATATCAAGGTTTTCACACTTTCCCGAGAGGGAACACACCATCTATCCGGATAAATATCCCTTACCTACCCCCTCCGACACACTATTGTCACCTCGCCCCCCCCGATGCGGAGTCCAAGAAAGAAGGCAAAAGAATGAATTTTGCCGGTAATCTTGCCAATATCTCTATCCGAGTATTCCCGGGTTCCCGCACCGGGGCGGCATGACGGCCTGTATTCCCCGGGGCTGTTTTCGCGGGGGGGGGGTTAATGGGGGCGGCATAAAAAAAGCCGGAAGGTATTCTCTCCTTCCGGCTTTCGCTTTTTAAGGTGGCGGCTACC
>CALUJQ010000027.1 GCA_944320995.1 uncultured Barnesiella sp.
GGCCCTGATCCCTTTTCGTTCGACAAGGTAATCGATACGGTGTGATTGTCGTTCAGCAAGGCAAGCTCCTCGCTCTTGAATAATGTGCCGGCTTGAGCCGTAGCGTCGACAAGCACCTTGTCGCCCTCGACAACCTTTATCTTCAAGTTGGAGTCGGTGAAGGGGTTGCCTCTATAATCGTTCTCGGGCAACCGGAATTGAATAGAGCCGCTGGCCGATCCCTCTTCGGGGGTAACAAATTCAAAGTCGGTCACGATGCCCGGAGCACCGGTATTGGGCTCTTTGAGCCAAGCACCGCTCACTTGATAGCAACGACTCAAATAAGAGACCATGGTAGCCTCGGCATTCGTGAGGTTCACCTCGAAGATGGGCGAATACTCGCTGTCCAGCGTGTAGCTGTTGCTTTCGAGTATCCAATAGGCCTTGCCCGTAGAGCGGTTGAGGAACATGGCCTGTTCGGTTCCGCTATTAAACAGATAGTCACCCGGGCCGAGCAGGTTCTTGGCGGTAATGTCTTTTACCTTCACGGCCTTACCGTCGGTCTTACGAATCTTGTAGAGCGACTGACTGCTACTGTTGATGTCGATAACGACGCTCCACAGCATGCCTCTGTTGTCCGAAACCAAAGTCTTAAACCGTAAATTGTATTCAAAATCACTTCCTATCCGGGTCATGTCACCAGTTGCAGGATCGATTTCGACCAAGTGCGAATTGGTAAGGTCGACTACAATACCATAGATTTTGTCGTTGGTAATATCGTAGGCCAGTGAAGTCGTGGTACACTGGCAATTATCGGGAAGTTCCTTTTCATACAACACCCTATAGGTTTCGCCGTCGAGAATGGTCCACACGGGTTTCTGCTCTTGTACACGGGATTCATCGCTGTATATGTTGCAATAGATTTTTCCGTCGTGATAGACACTCCCCCCCGAGATATAACGGGGAAACAGAACGCCATTGTCATCGGGCTTGAATCGGTCGTCATACCCGAACTTATACAAACCCGGAGTCATGGCGTCGAGCTCATTCAACGGCGAATAGGTAATCACGCCATACATCTCGACACCTTCCATGGCTATCCGTTGGGGTGCTTCCTGTGCATCGGCGCCAGCCACAGCCCCTAAGAGTAAAGCCGCAGGCAACAAGTTTTTAAGTAAGTTTTTCTTCATAGTTATTTGTGTAAATAAGGCACTGCCCCTTATTCGGGGGCAGTGCCACTTGTTTGATTGTTTCTTTAATTCTTCATGACTTTCAAGGAGATTACATTGCCCTCGGCATTCACTGCCTTCACAATGTAAATACCTTTACTCATGTTGGCCATCGAAATCGTACCGTCGGAATTCTCGGTGTCGAGTACCAATTGTCCCTGCATATTGAAGATCGATACCTGTTCTATATTTTCGGGGACATAGAGGGTCGAGGTCGATTGAGCATAGTAGATACCACCGTTGTCTTCTACCTCGGCAATACCCGAGCCACCCGATACCTTCTCGATCTTGAAGTCGTCGATGGCGATGATACCCGAGTTGGCTGCCGTAGAGATGAACATGAAATAGAAGCAGTAGTCCATATCATACTTGGGAGTATATTTTACAAGATACTTGGTCCACTCCTTGGCAGGCTCTTCCATGGCTTGCAGCAACGGCAATTCAATGCCGCTTTCATTTTGTGTATAGGCTTCATAAAGGCCACCTATCGTAATGTTCTCACCGTTACCCGGCATATAGAGGTAGTAGGAGATTTCGTAGGTCTTACCCGCTTCGAGCGAGAAATAAGGCGTATACAGAAGCTCGTCTCTTGCACCCAAAGTGTACTCGTTGGCGACAACAGCATATTTGCCCGAGTGAGCAGCCACGGTATTTTCGGGCATGGTAGTTACCCGGAAGAGAGCAGAGCTCGAGGTGCGGCAACCCCACTTGTTGGGGAAGAGCGTAGTCTCGTTAATATCGATACGGTTCTCAAAGTCCTGCTCGTAGGGAAGCTCTTCCGGCTCGTTCGAAGTCATCAGACGCATCACCTTGAAGTCTTTGATTTCAACCTGCGTACCATTCTCGCTCTGTACGTGGATACCGAAATAGTTGCTTTCCGTCTCGGCATTGGAGTTGACTCCTACCTCCATCACTACATACTTGTTCATGATGAGGTCGTTGAAACTGTAAATGGTCTCGGTCTGGTCCTCTACGGTCTGGCCGGCACCACGGGTAAAGGTGATATCCACACTTTGGTTATAAGCCGTCTTGAACTCGCACAATACATAGTACGATTTTCCAACCGTCAGGGTTACCTCGGGCGAGATGAGCCATTCGTCTTTTCCAGTGGTCGTCATGGCCGACTCGGCATGAGCCCAGGTATTGTTGTCTTCATCGGCATCGATAGCGGTCCATTCATTGTCACCCTCGGTGAAATCGGCCACATAGGCACGCTCTTTCAGATAACCGTCGGTAAAGCTGCTGAGCGAGAGGACGCATGACGTGGCGGGACCTACTTCGGTTTCAATACTCGGTACAAGTCGATAAATCTTCTGACCCGAATATTTGGTGTCGTCGGTATAAGTATAGGTGTACGAGGTAGCCAGTCCGGTAGCGGCATCGATAGTATTCGGATCGGGCATGGTCACCGTAGGCTCGGCAATCAACTCGTCACCGTCGTAGATTTGAGTCTTCACAACCGAACCTTGGGGTATGTCGTTGCCATCAACATCGACACGCGAAAGATTCCAGTCAAAGATCACCTGCTTCTTCGAATTGATAGCCATTGCACTTGCACTCAAAATTGCAGCAGGTTTCACAGGAACGATTGCAGCCTCTTCTGCCTGAATCGAGAAGTCGTCGATAATCACATCACCACCATTAGGCCCAGGGGTATTTACCTTGATGGCAAAGCAATATTCACCAGCTTGGTCTACGGTAAATTCGGCTTTTTGCTCAGCCCATGCAAATTGGGGTGCCGAATTGGTAAAGATCAAGGGCTCGCCCTCGATGGCCTCTTGATTCTGGGCGGTAGCTTTGTAAAGCGAAACTTCATGAGCCGGTTCACCACGTTGAATCAGCATATACAACCAGAAGCTAACCGTATAGCGTTTACCCGGCTCGAGCGAGAACTTGGGCGTATAGATATACTCTACCTTGGCTTCGGGAGCATCACGCAAAGCGAATAGAGCATTAGATCCGGAGTGAGCTTTGGTACCCCAAACTTCAGCGTTGTCACGCACGTTGCAAACTTTAAATCCATACTCATCACTGCTGCGCTCGATTTTCCAACCCTCGGGCTTAGAGGTGCTCTGATCGAAATTCTCGGTATAAGGAATTTCCGCAACCAATACCTCGTCGTCACCACCCGTTGTGGCCGGCTCAATGTAGTAGATTCCTACCTTGGTCACTCGAAGATTATCGGCTACATCGGTAACTTGAAAACCGATATAGTAAGTGCCATTCTCCTCCACGCTGAATTGCGGAGTAGCGGTAAGTACATAACCGTTATTACGAACATTCTCCACCGAAAGAAGTTCGGCATTCATACCGTCGGCCGTTTGGCTACCACCCAACCATACCTTCATACTGCCCGGAAAATCACGACCCGTCGCCAGGTTGAACTTAATCACATATCGTTTACCCGTTTCCAAAGCAACTCCCGGCGAGATGGCCCAGTCGTTACAGTTCTTGACGCGAGGTCTCTGCAACCCGCCGTTGTCATAATTCATCTGAGTCCAAGTAGTGCCTCCATCTTTATTCTCAATTGTCCAATCGCCATAATCGCTTACCGTATTGAACTCACGCACGGCTACTTCCTCGCCCTGTACATCGTCGAGGTTAATTTCGGCCTCAACCGGCAACGATTCTACACCGTCGATCGATGCGACTACACGGTATTGAGCCACTCCTGCGAAATTGGCAGGAGTATAGGTATAGGTATCTTTGGCACCCAATTCGCGATCTTCCAATGTGGTAACCAGCGAGCCATTCTCATAAATCAGGATATTCAGCGGAATAAGGATAGGCGCGTTGGTCATATCGTAAGCCGGGTTCGTCCAATTCAAGGTCACACTCTTCGCATTGTAGTCGGAAGAGACTTTGAGATTTTCAACGGTCATCGGCTTAGCTTTCGAGGTCTTGGAAACCGAAATCTTTTCGATGGTCACAATACCGTTAGAGACGGCTGTGGTCAAGTGGAAACCCACATAAACCGTACCGCTTTGCGTGCAAGACAAACGAAGCACCTTATCTATCGAACCACTACCCTCGGTTTGTATTGTTTCAGTTGTGAGACTGTTGGTCATACCATCGACAGAAGCCGTTGCACCCCATTTGATTTCCATTTGGTCGGCATCAAAAGCTCCCGATTGGGCTACCGTGTAACGAATCAGATAATCGCTGCCGGCTTCCAGCGAGAGAGCCGGCGTAATAATCCAGTCGTTGGCACTCGTAGCCATGTTGCCGTCGTACGACGGACCTTCATAGCCTTCTTCAATAAACCATTTTGTCCCATCGTTATTGGCATCGACGATGGTCCAACCTTCCAACGGATTAGCTTTGCTGAAATCAGTCGAGAAGATTTCGGTTTCAGCCGGAACCTCCGGTACATACTCTTCGATGGCGAACGAGTAGATAGAAATGGAATTTCCTCCCGTACTAGAGGTATTATGGAACGAGAAATAGTAATCTCCACCTACCGATGGTGTAAAGAAATTCTCCTCCCAGTTCTCACCTGGATTGGCCAAGCTCAACTGTTTGACAGCTGTCATCTGGGTTTTGTCGGTACCTTGTGTAAGCGAAACATGGTCATAGTCATAGGGGCTACCTTGAACAACTACATCGGTAGTGATTTTATAGGTTACACCAGCTTCCAGCGTTACCTTCGGCGAGAAATAGTCGTCATCGTGTTGCCCTGACGCCATTCCTAGCATAACGCCCGTGTTACCCGACGCTTGCCAAGTCGCTCCATCTTTGTTATTATCAGCAGCCGTCCAGCCTTCCTGACTGGTTCTCAAATCGACGGTATACGGAGCCTCGACAATGACCTCTTCGGGAGTCTCGCCCGAATTATCGCCTTCGTATAGTTTGAATTCAAACAAGAAAATTTCGCTATTTTCTACCGGACTTGTGGCATGAAAAGCGAAATAATAGGTACCCGTTGAAGGCACACCCAGCTGCATTCGTTGTGCAGGCGGATAAGCCCGGTTCTCGTCCAAAGTGATGGTCTTGAGAGACTGGAACGTAGTCATATCTGTATTGGAAGTACCACGCTCAAAGGTAAGAACAGGTGTTGCTCCAATATTAAAAGCGCACGTATTGAACTCGATAGTATAGGTCTTACCTTGTTCAAGTGCGAATGCCGGTGAAACATAGTAGTCATTACAATTCGAGTAATAGTCTTGTTGCAACACCACACAATCGTAATTGCCCAAACCTGTAATATAGGCAGCCCTTTCTTTAAACTTCCACGTAGTTCCTTGGATCGGACTATTGTCGACCGCGGTCCAGCCCTCTTGGCTTTTGGCAAAATTAATCGAATATGGCAAAGCAGTTTGCGCCCTGCCGACACTTATTCCCAAAAGGAGAACAAATGTAATCGCTAAAAGTATTCGTTTTCTCATATCAACTATTATTAAAAGTATATATATTTTCTGTTTGCAAGTTATAAAAATTAAAAATAATGCATATCCTAATATTCATAAAAATTTAATTCTCTGCCGAAATTAGATATATATGCAATATTTTGCAAATAATATTTATAAAATAACATAATCCTCAAAAGACTTTCACCCTACACTAATTGTCTAATTCATCAAATCTTTCTATTTCAACTGAAAAATAAATCGGTACAAAGATATAACATTATTACAAAACAAAGCCACTTTACTTACTAAATTTATAACAAGATTCAAAAAAAGATAATATTCTGCTTTTTTTCATCGCCTTGACGTCGCATTTTTCCATAAAATGAGCCCAAAAATCAAACAACGGAAACAGCGGTTCTATCAACCACCTTTACACATTATTATATATAGGGGCTATACAACCGCTGCCCGTCGGTCAAGAGCGTGAACACATTTCGGCCTCTCAGAACCAGCTGGGCCTATATAATCGCAGAAGGGCTATCGGTCCTGGGCTCTATCGCCACCTTGATAACTCCGTCGAGCCGACTCTCGAACAGGCGATAAGCCTCGTCGATGCGGTTCAGCGGAAACCGATGGGTAATGAGAGGCGTTGTGTCGATTCGCCCCTCGGCAATCAGCCGGAGAATCTCGGCACAGTCGCACCCGTCCACGCCACCGGTTTTAAAGGTAAGATTCTTGCCATACATGTCGGGCAACGGGAGAATCTGAGGTTTATCGTACAAGGCTACGACAGTAACCACCGCATTGGGGCGGGCACACTCCCAGGCCAATCGGAAGGTATCGTCGCCACCGGCCACCTCGATTACCACATCGGCACCGCCATGTTTGCTGTGAGCCTGCACAAAAGCAAGACAATCGTCGGGTGTCGTCACCAGCACCTGCGGATAATGCTCGCGCACAAACCGTATCCGTTCGGGCGACTTCTCACACACGATGACCCGGCGGGGAGCTTTCAACAAAGTACACAACAGGGTGCAGATACCGGTAGGCCCGGCCCCGATGATGAGCACCGTATCATCGGGCGCTACCTCGGAGATACGCGTGGCCCAAAAACCGGTAGCCAAAATGTCGCCCACGAAAAGTGCCTGCTCGTCGCTTACACCGGCTGGAATAGGTGTCAATCCACAATCGGCATAGGGCACCCGCACATACTCGGCCTGCCCGCCGTCGATACGACAGCCCAGCGCCCACCCGCCGTGAGGGTCGGTACAATTGTTCACATATCCGTGACGGCAGAAGAAACACTCGCCGCAGAAGGTCTCGACATTCACCACGACACGGTCACCGGGAGAGAGTGTGGTAATGTCCGAGCCTATCTGCTCGACCACTCCTACCATCTCGTGCCCCACGGTTATGCCCGGCACAGCACGCGGCACACTGCCGTGCTTGATGTGCAGGTCGCTGGTACAGATACTGCCGAGAGTTACCCGCACGATGGCGTCGCGCGGATCGATTAATTGAGGCCGGGGTTTCTCGCGCAGTTCAAACCTACCCCGCTCTACATAGGTATATGCCAACATACTGAAAGCTCCTTCTTCCCTACTTCCTTTTTAATCAAAGCAAAGATAGTGAAAGGCGAGTGCAGAGACAAACGAAAACGAAGTTTTCAATTTGGACTATGCCGAGCCGAATCCTATCTTCTTCAAAGATAACGAAAGGCGAGTGCAGAGACAAACGAAAACGAAATTTTCAGACAAGTCTCCCCGATCCAAAGCCCGTCTATTATAAAAAATGTAAAAAAACGGAAAGCAACCAACAATCCAAAGCAATGGAGTCCCCGAACAAAAACAAATCCTTTCGGCAGAAGCAAAACAATTTAGCTGTTTTCTTATTATTTTTGTACAACCAAAACAGGAATCGACATGAAAAGCCGGACTAAAAAAATTCTTAAAATCACAGGCATCTCCCTGGGGACAGTGATTGTACTGATTACTGCGGTTATCGCCTTTGCCATCAACTTTGTATTCACGCCCGAAAAACTGACACCTGTCGTACTGAATGCAGCCAACCAGAACTTGAATGCCAAACTCGACATGGAGAGCGTGGAGTTGACCTTCTTCTCGACTTTCCCGCGATTCGGAGTAAAACTCACCGACGGGTCTCTGGTTTCGAAATCGATTCGCGACTCGCTGTGGCAGCGTACCGACTCGCTGCTCACCTTCAAGCGGGCAATCGTCGTGGTCAATATCGTCGACTATCTGCGGTTAAAGAAAATCAGCATCAACCGATTGCGACTCGACAGCATCAACGTATACGCCTTCAAGGGGAAAGACGGGGTAGCCAACTGGGATATCATGACCTCCGACACGACTACCGTCGACACCACCACGCGCACCCAACCCATCGCCAGCGAAATAGACATACGACGCATCGTCGTGCGCCATGCTACCGTCACCTACGACGACCGAGAGACGCGGGTATTTGCCAACCTGTGGGACGCCAACCTGAAATTGAAAGCGCACCTGAAAAAAGGGCATTCCATGCTGGCGCTCGACTTTAACAACAAGAATATTCTATTCTGGCAAGATGGCGAGCTGCTGATACACCGCGTAGCCTCCCGCCTGAAAACCGATATAGAGCTCAACCGGGCTACCCGCACCATCGCCCTGCACGATGCCCTTGTCGACCTCAACGGTGTGGAACTCGATGTGAAAGGCACTCTGCATCGCGACACCGTGGCCAAAGCGTTGGACGTAGACCTGCAATACGGGTTGCACGCTCCCTCGTTGGAGACGGTCTTGCGCATGATTCCCGAGAGCGTGGTCAAGAAAGAAGATGTATCGGCTCAGGGCAACGTGACCTTGAATGGTATTGTGAAAGGGCAATACGGCAAAGACAAGATGCCCATGTTTACTCTCAAAGTGGCTATCGACAAGGCCTCGGCCAAATATGCCCGCCTGCCCTATGGCATCGACGAGTTCAAGGCCGATTTCTTCGGGCAGGTCGACTTGACCAAGCAGGAACCCTCCTACCTCGATTTGAAGATATTCCACTTCAAAGGGGCTCACACCGACATCTTGGCCGACGCCAAGGTGACTGACCTGCTGGGCGACCCCGACATCACATTCCACACCCAATCGACCATCGACCTCACGGCTCTGAGCAAGACCTTCCCCCTGCAAGAAGGTGTCTCCATCGAGGGAAATGTCGAGGCTGACCTGCGTCTGCACTGCCGGCTGTCATCGATTAAGAAAAAAGATTTGGGACGCATCAAAGCACTGGGAAAACTCAACATGACCCGCCTGGCTTTGCGCGACACCAGCAAGAATTTTGAGTTCACGAGCGACGCCTCGCTCCGATTCTTCGGCAACAATATGCTGGGAGCACAGGCCAAAATCAACAACATCGTGCTGCAAGCCCCGCAAGTCAACTCGAACATCGAGAACCTGACAGCGGCTATCAAGACCACCAACCCGCAAGATACTACACGTATCGCCACCGTCGAATGCAAACTGAACGCCACCAAGTTGAAAGCCTCGAAGCCCGACTCGATATTCCTCTTCTGCGGGAAAACCGAAGCCACCATCAATCTGCAACCGTCTGAGAAGAATCCCTCCAAACCACAGGTGCGACTCTCGATGGAGGCCGATACCCTCTTTTGTCGACTGGGCGAGAACCGCGTGGGCATGGATAAAGCGGGTATTAATCTGAGAGCCCGACAGGTGAAAGACTCGATATGGATTCCGCAAGGTATCGTGGGCTTCAACCGCATGTTTGTGCGTACCCCCATGTCGGCCCTCCCCATACGGATCCAAAAGACGGCCGTATCGGTAGGCGACCGCACCATCACCCTGCATCACGCCTCCACTCGCATCGGGCGCTCGGCCCTCACCGCATCGGGCTCGGAACACAACCTCTACGGAGCCATGCGCCGCCACAAGATGTTAAAGGCCAACCTGAGCCTCACCTCCAAAAACCTTAACTGCAACCAATTGCTCCGAGCCCTATCATTCCCTCAGGACACCGTTCAAATCGAGACCGAGAGCGAGACCGACACCACATCGGCTCCGCTCAAACTGTTTGTCATTCCCAAAAATATCGATTTTGAACTGCAAACCAACTTGAAGCGAGTACGCTACGGAAAGATGACCTTCAAAAACGTGCATGGTGCCATCGACGTACGTAACCAGGCTATCCACTTGAAAGAGTTGAGCATGGAAGGTTTGGGAGGGGCAACCATGAATACCACCCTCATCTACCAGGCCCGTACCCCCCGGGCGGGATATGCCGGGTTTGACTTCAAGCTGCACAACGTCAATATCGGCAAGCTGGTCGACTTTATCCCCTCGCTCGATACCATCGTACCCATGCTGCGGTCGTTCCAGGGCACGGTTGAATTCAACGTATCGGCCGAGTCGGATTTGGATTCGTGCCTCAACATCAAGATACCCTCGCTGCGGTCGGCCATACACGTCGAAGGTGACAGCCTCGTGCTGCTCGACGGCGAGACCTTTGCCGAGATTTCCAAAAAGTTCCTCTTCAAAAACAAGGAGCGCAACCTCATCGACAGTATCGCCGTCAACATCAGCGTGGCCGACGGCAACGTGACCGTCTATCCCTTTGTCATCGAGATGGACCGCTACCGTGCCGCGGTGGGTGGGTCGCAAGATCTGGACATGAACTTCAACTATCACATTTCGATTCTGAAATCGCCCATTCCCTTCAAACTGGGGTTAAACATCTCGGGCAACCTCGACAAGATGAAGTTCGGCATGGGTAAGGCCAAATACAAAGATGCCGTTACTCCCGTCGAAATACACAAGGTCGACAGCACCATCGTAAACATGGGCGAACAGATTGTACGCGATTTCAGAAAAGTAATGCGACGATAGGTACAGAAAAGATACAACCGGATACAGTACGCCCTGCGCATCGACTCGACAGCGAAGCGCAGGGCGTCAAATCATTTCATAAATACAAAATAGACGGCCAATACCAAACAGCCGAAGGCTGCAATGTGATTCCAATGCAGGGATTCGCCCTTGAAGAAGACCACCGAAAAGACGGTAAAGATAATCAGTGTAATCACCTCTTGTATCACCTTCAACTGCATGAGGCTGAACGGTCCTCCGTTCTCCCGGAAGCCCAGCCGGTTGGCCGGTACCTGGCAGCAATATTCCAGCAACGCAATACCCCAACTGAGCAATATGACCCCATAGAGCGGCCAGTTGCTGATGACCTTCATCTCCTGCAATTTCAAGTGCCCATACCAGGCCAGCGTCATGAAAATATTGGATATGACAAGCAATCCTATCGAATACAATCCCTGCATAACTTTTTCCTCTTTTTAAAATCGGGTGCAAAGATACGCATTAAAAACAAGAAACAAAGCAAATCGGGCAGGAAGGTTATTGCGCGTGCATTCAAGAGGTTGCACGGGAACCTCCCTTTACCGCTCCTTACAACGCCCGCCACGCAAGCTCGCCACAAGCCAGCCCCACCGTTCGCCCGAAAATTACATAAAAAAAGTTAATCGCAAAAGAGAACGGTAAAAATGCCCCATCTTTGCAATAAACAGAATTTTTATGGAACACAGAACCATCACGACACAACCCTGCCGGGTATCGCCCATGCACTACTTCGGACGATTGCTGCGCACGTGGCTCTATCGCAACTGGGCCTGGCCGGTGCTGATTGTGGCATTGCTCGTCGTGCTGTCGGTTCACAACCCCCTGTTCATCTATGTAGGACTCATGCTGATATTTCTGGTCTTCCCGCTGATACTCTATTACCTGTGGTTTACCTACGCCCTGCACCCCGACTGCCGGGCCTCGATACTGTCGAAACGGGTGGAGCTAAATGACCGGGGCATCGTCTGTACCTTCGACGACGAACGCACCGAGACCATCGCCTGGGACCGGGTAACCGATATACTGTGTACCCGCAGAGAAATTGTCTTCTACCTGTCGAGATATGTATTCTTCATCTTGCCTTACAATGCGTTTGAATCTCCCGACGATTTAGACTACTTTATTAAAAAAATAAATACTTCTATCCTTAGAAAATAAAAATAATTGTATATTTGAGTACAATTTTTTCACTCATGAAGATATTCGGTCAAATCTTTAAATACTCATTGGCGATAGCCATCGCCGCTTCTACCCTGCTCCCGTCGAGAGCCGTGACCCTCGACGAGGCTCGTGAGTTGTACAAGGCGGGACGGTTTGACGAAGCAGCTCCCGTATTCAAGGCGCAGCTGAAACGCAAACCCAACGACGGCTCGCTAAACCACTGGTATGGAGTGTGCCTCTACCATGCCAAGAAATATGACGAAGCCGAGAAATACCTGAAAATAGGTGTAAAGCGTAAAGTACTCGAATCGCCCCATTTCCTGGGCGATGTCTACATGGCCCAATACCGATTTGACGAGGCTGCCGAGAGCTATCAGGATTATATCGATGCCTTGGAGAAGGCCCGCAAGCCGGTATCCGACTCGATAACCGAAGCCATGGCCCGGGCCCGCAAAGCCAAGTTGATGTTGCGTCACGTTGAACAGGTACCCATTATCGACAGCCTCATCGTCGATGCCGACTCGTTTTTCGAGTACTACAAGATGACCCCCGAGTCGGGCCGGATAGGTACGGCCGAGACGCTGGGTGTAACCATTCCCGACAGCGTGACAGGCTACATGCCGCAACGGGGTGACAAGGTATTTTTCGGTATGCCGAACGGAGAAACCGGATATGACCTCTGCTCGATGAGCAAACTCACCGACGGCCGGTGGAGCCGCATCAGCCCGCTGCCCGAAGGGGTAAACACCCCGCGCGACGAAGCCTATCCCTTCTTCCTGAACGACGGTGTAACCCTCTATTTCGCCTCGAACGGCGAAGGGTCCATCGGTGGATACGACATCTTCATCACCCGGCTGAATCTCGAAAACAACACCTACTTGAAACCCGAGAATGTAGGTATGCCCTTCAATTCGGTATTTAACGACTATATGATGGCTATCGACGAAATGCTGAACATCGGCTGGTTTGTCTCCGACCGAGAACAGATACCCGGCAAAGTAACCATCTACCTCTTCATACCCAACGAAAGCAAACGCACCTACGACCTCGACTCGATTCAGACCGACATCAAGTCGCTGGCCCTCATTCACTCCATTCGCGACTCGTGGCCCGCAGGTGCCGACTATACCGAACTACTGGAACAGTTGAACCACATCAAGGAGACCAAGGCGGTTGCCCGTCCTGACTTTGTTTTTGCCATCTGCAACGGCACACACTATACCCACCTCGACCAGTTTGCCAGTTCCGAGGCTCGCAACTTGTATGTCAAGGCCAACGAAACTCGCAAGCACATTGCCCGGCTGGAAGCCGAAGTGGCTCAGCTTCGTCCCAAATATGCCAAGTCGGAAGGGACTACCCGACAACGACTGGCTGCCGAAATAGGCTCAATCGAAGCCCAGTTGCTCACGCTCTATCCGCAACCCGAGGCGTATGAAAACCAGGCTCGCAAAGCCGAGCTCGACACGCTGCAAAAACACCGTTAAGAAAAAGAGACCTTGTCTAAATCTAAATACCTACCGCGATGTTCGACATACTGGCCATAACCCTATTGATAGTCATAGCCTTGGCTCTGGCAATTCTCGAAATATTCTTTCTGCCCGGAATCACCATCGCCGGCATCTGCTCGCTCGTCTTCTACGGCGGAGGCATCTACTATGCCTATGTCCTGTTCGGGACCAACGGAGCAGTCATCACGCTACTCGTGGCCGCGTTGGTAACCATAGCCGTCATCATCGGGTTCATGCGTTCACGCAGTTTCGACAAGATAGCGCTGCATACCGAGATAGACTCGGTAGTCCCCTCACAGGTATCGACAGACATCAAGGTGGGCGACACGGGCCAAACACTCACCCGGCTCAACCCGATGGGGAAGATTATCGTAGGGTCGCATACAGTCGAGGCACAAGCCGAAAATGAACTCATCGAGGAGGATACTCCGGTAAAAATCATACGCATAGAACCCAATGTGGTCATCGTGTGCAAAGAAAACGAATAAAACAAATACAATCCAAAAACTCAAATGAATATGATGGTTGGAATAGGACTATTACTGGCGTTCGGTATTATCGTAATACTCGCCGTGTTCTTTTATTTCGTGCCGTTCCTCTTATGGATTTCGGCCCAAGTATCGGGAGTGAGAATCTCACTCATACAGTTGTTCCTGATGCGCATCAGAAAGGTACCGCCCCAAATCATCGTGCGGGGTATGATTGAAGCCCACAAAGCCGGTCTCAAAAACATCACCCGCGATGAGCTCGAAGCCCACTACCTGGCCGGCGGTCATGTAGAACGCGTGGTACACGCCCTCGTATCGGCATCGAAAGCCAATATCGACCTGGGCTTCCAGATGGCCACCGCTATCGACCTGGCCGGGCGCGACGTGTTCGAAGCCGTGCAAATGTCGGTCAATCCCAAGGTTATCGATACCCCGCCGGTGACCGCCGTGGCCAAAGACGGAATCCAGCTGATAGCCAAAGCCCGTGTAACGGTACGGGCCAACATCAGACAGCTGGTGGGTGGAGCCGGCGAAGACACCGTACTGGCCCGCGTAGGCGAAGGCATCGTGTCGTCAATCGGTTCGTCCGAGTCGCACAAGCAGGTACTCGAAAACCCCGACTCCATCTCGAAACTGGTATTGAAAAAAGGGCTCGACTCGGGTACGGCATTTGAAATCCTTTCGATTGATATTGCCGACATCGACATAGGCAAAAACATCGGCGCTACCCTGCAAATGGACCAGGCTCAGGCCGACAAGAACATTGCCCAGGCCAAGGCCGAAGAGCGTCGGGCCATGGCTATCGCCCTCGAACAGGAGATGAAAGCCAAAGCCCAGGAGGCAAGAGCCAAAGTTATCGAAGCCGAAGCAGAAGTTCCCAAAGCCATGGCCGAAGCCTTCCGCTCGGGCAACCTGGGAATCATGGATTACTACCGCATGAAAAACGTCGAGGCCGATACCGCCATGCGCGAGTCGATAGCCAAGCCGACAGCCAAGCCCGAGAAATAGACTTGAGAAAACCGGTAGAGCCTGTATAGCAAAGGAATACGAAACAACGACAGGCGAAGCGACAAGAGAAAAAATATTCTTATATTTGAAACTTTTTCCCGGCAACAATTGTTATATAGGAAACAAAAGTTCGAAAAGCTATGATTTACCAATTACCGCCATTGCCCTACGGTTCCAACGATTTAGCCCCGGTCATCAGCCAGGAGACTATCGAATACCACTATGGCAAGCACGAACAAACCTATCTCGACAATCTCAACCGGCTCATCGACGGCACTCCCTATGCCGAGAAACCGCTCGAAGAGGTAATACGGGAAGCCGAAGGAGCCTTGTTCAACAATGCCTCCCAGGCCTGGAACCACATATTCTACTTCTTCACCTTCGCACCCGAAGGCCGGCGTAAACCGCAAGGCAAGTTGGCCGAAGCCATAGACCGGCAGTGGGGAAGCCTGGAAAACTTTCAGAAAGAGTTTGAACAAGCCGGCGTCACCCTGTTCGGGTCGGGTTGGGTATGGCTCTCCAAAGACCCCAAGGGCAAACTGGTAATCAGCCAGGAAAGCAATGCAGGTTCCCCGCTGAAAAAGGGATACACTCCACTGTTGACCTTCGACGTATGGGAACATGCCTACTATATCGACTATCGAAATCGACGAGCCGAACACCTGCACCGCCTGTGGGAAATCGTCGACTGGTCGGTTGTCGAAGCAAGATACCTATAATTCGCATAGTCGCGCGTGAGCGTAACTCTATCTAGCACTTTAAAATAAGCATAATGTGATGAATTCTAAAAAAGAGGTGCTGCGTGAGCAGCGTCTCTTTTTGCTTTAAAAAGAATTAAAGTTTTATTCAAATAGATATATTTTCCCTCTGTTTATCGAACATATAATATTTTTTCTATATTTGTATATCAATTCGTCACAGAAATTGCATTTTTATTTACAAAAGCAAATATTAATTATTATCTAATTCGAGACGCCTATGGCTACCAAAAAGTTTATTCTCCCCGAGAAGGAGATACCCCAGGCCTGGTACAACATTGTTGCCGACATGCCGCACAAGCCCATGAGTCCGCTTAATCCGGCGACCAAACAACCTCTCACCGCCGAAGACCTCTATCCCATCTTTGCCGAAGAACTCTGCAAGCAAGAGCTCAACGCTACCGATGCCTGGATAGAGATTCCCGATGAGGTACGCGACATGTACAAGATATGGCGTCCCACCCCGCTGGTAAGAGCCCTGGGGCTTGAAAAAGCACTCGACACCCCGGCTCACATCTATTTCAAGAACGAGAGTGTAAGCCCCGTGGGTTCACACAAGCTCAACTCGGCCATCGCACAGGCCTACTACTGCAAAAAGCAGGGCGTGACCAACATCACGACCGAGACCGGTGCGGGGCAATGGGGAGCCGCCCTCTCGCTGGCCGCCAAAGCCTTCGGCCTCGAACTGGCCGTCTACATGGTCAAGGTAAGCTATCACCAGAAACCCTACCGGCGCTCCATCATGCAAACCTTCGGTGCGCAGGTTATCGCCTCGCCCAGCATGTCGACCAAAGCCGGACGCAAGATACTCACCGACCACCCCAACTACCAGGGAAGTCTGGGCACCGCCATATCCGAAGCCATCGAGCTCGCCATGAGCACCCCCAACTGCAAATACACCCTGGGCAGCGTGCTCAACCACGTATCGCTGCACCAGACCGTCATCGGCCTCGAAGCCGAAAAGCAGATGGAGATGGCCGGCGAATACCCCGACGTCGTAGTCGCCTGCTTTGGCGGAGGCTCCAACTTCTCGGGCATCGCCTTCCCCTTCCTGCGCCACAAGCTGCGCGACGGCAAGGCGATACGTCTGGTCGCCGCCGAGCCCGCCTCGTGTCCCAAGCTCACCAAAGGGATATTCCAATACGATTTTGGCGACGAAGCCGGCTACACCCCGTTGCTTCCCATGTACACCCTGGGGCACAACTTCGCACCGGCCAATATCCACGCCGGCGGACTACGCTACCACGGTGCCGGTACCATCGTGAGCCAGTTGAAAAAAGACGGCTATCTCGAAGCCGTCGACATCGACCAGCTCGATACCTTCAAGGCGGCCACCCTCTTTGCCCAATGCGAAGGCATCATACCCGCGCCCGAATCGTCGCACGCCATCGCCGCCACGATACAAGAGGCCCTCAAAGCCCGGGAAGAGGGGAAAAAGCGTTGTATCCTCTTCAACCTCTCGGGCCACGGACTTATCGACATGACCGCCTACGACCAGTACCTGGCAGGCGACCTCATGAATTACAGTCTGTCCGATGCCGAGATTGCCAAGAATATCAGTGAGTTGGATAAGATCATTTAGACTGGTGAGATTCCATGGGAACCCGAGCAGGAAAAATAATTGAAAATTTTTATCCTCAAAATTTGGCCAATTCAAATACACCCGCTATATTTGCATCACCTTTCCGAAAGGAAACAAGCTGGCGGTTTAGTGTAGTGGCCTAGCACGCAACCCTCTCACGGTTGAGACTCGGGTTCGATTCCCGGAATCGCTACAAACAGGAATGAAAGCTCAGGAGTTTGGGAAACAAACTTTTGAGCTTTTTCTTTTTCCAAAACGGGACAAAAACGGGACAAGGGGGTCCAGTTGACAAGGGGGCAACGTAAAAAGGGACGGAAGCTTGGTTCGGGCCTATATTGGGGTCTCTCGGGAGAAAAGAGATGCCCGCCCCCAACCCGGCATCATTACAACTTTCCTCCCACGCCCTTGAATTTTTCCACAAAGGCGGCAATCTTCTCGAACACCTTGTGCTTTTTGGTCAGGTATTGCGGATTCAGCGGACTCATTCTCGGCAGGATATGATTAAAGTCGGTTCCATTCTCGCTGACGAACTCGCGTTTCAACGACACCTCCATGTAATGCCGGGCCTCTTTTTCGTTGAGGTTCTCGCTGGCAATCAACTCCGAGGCCTCCTCCTTCTGCCGGGTTTGGGCATATTCAAAGAATGCCTCTATCACCCCGGCCTTGTCGGTCAAGGCGTCGAGATTGGTCTCGTGGATAAAGTCGACAATCAAACTCTCCTTCGCCCGGTTGCCGATACTGGCCCTTATCACCCGACGAATCTCCTCGATCAATGCCGACTTGTCCATCTTCTTCTTGTTGTGATCGAAAATCAGTTCGAGTATATAGTCCAGATTGATTTCCTGCGATTTCAACAGGTCGATTTCAAAGACCACATCGTCCCAGTCGATACCCGACTGTTCGGCCCGGGCTCCGCTCTTCTCGCGCCTCAGCCAATCCCTTATGTCATTATAGGTCGACCGGTAATCCTGAATCAGGCGGTCGGCCGGGACCGTAACGGTCTGCATCTCGGCAATATCCTCATCGGTCACGAAATATTCGTTTTTGAAGGCCGCTACCGCCTCGGGGTCCCGGGGGTCTATGGTCTGGAACGCCCGCAGAGCCGTGTACTCGTCGTAATTCTGCAACACGTTCTCCACCCGCAGGTATTCGCCGAAGAGTTTCACAAACTCTTTCTTCTCCTTTTCGGTGGCGATGCGGTCCGTGTCGGGGAATTTATCGCCCAGCTCCTTCACGATTTCGACATAACCCCGGCGGGTCTCCCCCGAGGCAATATCCTTGAATCCTTCCAGATACTCCTTGTAACTCTTCTCGAGCACCACGTTTTTCGTGTTTTTGTCGCCAAAGAGGGTGATGGCATCGATTGTGGGCTGTTCCAGATTTCTGAACGTGACGATATTCCCGAACGTCTTTGTCGAGTCGTATATCCGGTTCGTACGCGAGAAGGCCTGTATCAGCCCGTGGTAGCGCAGGTTCTTGTCGACAAACAGGGTGTTGAGCGTGGGGGCGTCGAACCCGGTCAGGAACATGCCCACGACGATAACGAGGTCTACCTCCCGGTTCTTGACCCGTTTGGCCAAGTCGCGGTAATAGTTCTGAAACTCCTTGCTCTCGATGCCGTAGCTGGTACCGAACATCGCGTTGTAATCGCGAATGGCCTTGGCAAGGAACTCCTTGGCGCTGAGGTCCAGGGCCGACGGTTCAAAGTTCTCGTCCAGAATCTCGCCGATAGAGGTCTGCTCCTCGTTGGCGGCAAAGGAGAATATGGTCGCAATCTTCAAGGGGTTTTCCCTATCCTGCTGCAAGCGGTTCAACTCGTCATAATAGCATTTGGCCGCATCGACGCTGCTCACGGCAAACATCGCGTTGAAGCCTTTGCCGCCGCCCTGGTTCCGGTGGGTCTTGATTTTGAAATTCTGCAAGATGTATTGCGCTATTTCGTTGATACGGTCCGGGTGGAGCAGCGCCTCCTTATTCTCGGCCGCACTCAGCCGGGCCTCGTCGAGTTCGGTCTCTATATGCTTGAAGCGCGGTCGCACGTCGTTGTAGTCGACCTTGAATTTCAGCACCTTCTCATCGCGTATGGCATCGGTAATCACATAGGCATGCAGCTCACGCCCAAACACACCGGCCGTCGTCTCCGAGCCGTATGCATTCTGCGGGAAGATGGGAGTGCCCGTGAAGCCGAATTGATAATAGCGCTTGAACTTTTTCCGCAAGAGTTTCTGAGCCTCGCCAAACTGGGAGCGGTGAGCCTCGTCGAAGATAAACACCACCTGTTTCTGATAGACGGGCAAGTTATCCTCGCTCTTCATCAGGTTGTTCAGTTTCTGAATGGTGGTGACGATAATCTTGTTGTCCTCCTTCTCGATATTCCGTTTCAGCCCGGCCGTACTCTCCGACCCGTTCACGCTGTCGGGCGAAAAGCGCTGGTACTCCTTCATCGTCTGGTAGTCCAGGTCCTTGCGGTCCACGACAAAGAACACCTTGTCGATAAACTCCAACTGCATGGCCAGCCGGGCTGCCTTGAAGCTGGTGAGCGTCTTCCCCGACCCGGTGGTGTGCCACACATAGCCCCCGGCCTCGGTCGTCGACCAGCGCCGGGCCTCGTAGGCGCTCCTTATCTTCCACAGCATGCGTTCCGTGGCCGCAATCTGGTAGGGACGCATGATGAGCAGCGTGTTGCTGGTGTCGAAAACCGAGTAGGTAAAGATGACATTCAACAACGTGTTCTTCTGGAAGAAGGTCGCCGTGAAATCTTTGAGCTCCCTGATGAGCGAGTTATCGGCCTTGGCCCAATTCATGGTAAAGTCGAAACTGTTCTTGTTCCGCTCCACCGTATTGGCAAAATAGCGGGTATCCGTACCGTTGGAGATGACAAACACCTGTATATACTTGAACAGCGAGCTGTCGCTGTTGAAACTCTCCTTGGAGTAGCGGTGCACCTGATTGAAGGCCTCGCGAATGGCTACACCGCGCTTCTTCAACTCCACCTGGACCAGCGGCAGACCGTTGACCAGTATCGTCACGTCGTAGCGGTTGACCTGCACCCCCGTCTGCTCCACTTGCGACACCACCTGCACCCGGTTGCGGGCCAGGTTGCGCTTGTCGGCCAGATAGATGTTCTTGATGTGCCCGTCGTCAAACACAAAGTCGCAGATGTAGTCGTCCTGAATCTTGCGGGTCTTCTCCACCAGCGTGTCGCCGGGACGGTCCAGATACTCCTCCCGAAACCGCGCCCACTCGTCGTCGGTAAAAGCCACCTCGTTCAAGGCCTCTATCTGCACCCGGGCGTTGGCCAACAAGGCCTCGGGCGTGGAGATGTGGGGAAGATACTCATACCCCTGGGCCATCAAGTCGCCGATAAATTCACGTTCGAGCCCCGCTTCGGTCTGATAGGCGACGGGAGCTTCATGGGTATCGTAATACCTGGCATAATTGTCAAGCACGATAAAATTATTCGATTCGGCTATGGTGCTATGCGTTTTCATCTTCTTTTCTCGGGAACGACAATAACTGGTTTCTGTAATATTCATACTGCTCCTGCACGGCCGCTATCTCGGCCGGCAGACCTTGCGACAGGTCTCTTATTAATGCATCAAATTTATTAAGCAATGTGGCTATTCTTACTTGCTCTTCATAAGAAGGAATAGGGATAATAGCATTCCCTAAACCTTTGGCTGAAATAGAACATATTTTCCCTTCAGAGACATACTTAACAATTTGTTTGTGATAATAAGTTGACCGTAAATAATGAGAAACATATTGAGGATATAAATCACTTCTAAATATAAAACAGGCATCATGTACGGCAGCAGGGTTCTCTCCAAGCCAAGCTACCCCTATTCCTATATCTTCTTTATTTTCACCTGCGGCAACAATTACAACATCATTTTTATAAGCATATCTCATTTTAGAGGCAAGTTCACTTCTAAGTTTCCCTTTACTTTGGGTTGCATACAATCCATAATATGTGTAAATATCACCATAATGAATACAAGGAACGCCGTCATTAACGATGTCTGTTCTTACAAATCGTTTACCTCTTATAAACGATCCTATCTCGCCCAGTCTCTTCCACGTCACATCTTTCGTCGGCTTGTCGAATGAGAGTAACCGATTCCGATAATAGGTATATTGCTCTTTTCTCGCTTGCAGCTCCGCTTGCAGCTCCGCTTGCAGCTCCGCTGCATAAGAGGTAAAGGCGTCGAGTATACGAACGATTTCGGCTTGGACTTCAAGGGGTGGAAGGGGGATTTGAATCGGAGCCATTTGATTACTCATTAACTTGGGATTTCCCATTCCTCGATATACATACTCTTTTGCTTTTACACTTAACCAATAATACAAAAAACGAATTTTTATATTAGGCGATTTAATAGCAATCAATCCACATACATTGGTAATACTAAACTTTCCCCTTCTATGGAAAATAGTACCCGCATAAGCCCCATCAGTAGTCCATGTCAAATATTCTCCATCATAATCATATGTCGAGATACGACCCAATTCTCCATCATTTGCAGTTTGTGAAGAATATACTGGATAATTACCGGAATTTTCAACAATGTATGTTTTTGAATACACCTTTCCACGAGAAAGGTCACACACTTCCCCCAACGGTTTATACACCACCCCATTGGGGCAAAGCGACCGAATCAACTCCTGCAACCTGCTCATGCCTTATCCTCCTCCAATTCGGCCACGATTTTATCAATTGCAGCACGCAGTTCGTTCTCACGGGCCACGATGCGGCGGAGGCGGCTGTTCAGCTCCTTGATGTCGGTTTGCGGGCGGGTATCCTCGGCCTCGACATAGCTGCTTACCGACAAGTTGTAATCGTTCTCGACAATGCGCGGGTAATCGACCGACCGGGCTATGTATGGCACATCGGCCTTGCGGTCGAAAATGTCGACAATTCGGTCGATATGCTTCGGTTCCAGCACATTGTTGTTCGTCTCCTTCGTGAAAAAGCCTTCGCCGCTGGCATTGATAAACTGGATTGCCGTGTCGGGCTTGTGCTTGGAGAGTACCAGGATATTGACCGAAATCGATGTGCCATAGAACAGGTTGGCCGGCAGCGAGATGATGGTCTCTATATAGTTGCTGTCGACCAGGTATTTGCGTATTTTCTGCTCGGCTCCGCCGCGGTAAAAGATGCCCGGGAAGCAGACGATGGCGGCTCGCCCCTTGCCCGACAGGTAGCTCAGCGCATGCAGCACAAAGGCAAAATCGGCTTTCGACTTGGGGGCTAGCACTCCGGCGGGGGCAAAGCGGTCGTCGTTGATGAGCGTGGGGTCGCCCGAACCAATCCAGTTGATTGAATAGGGCGGGTTGGAGACGATGGCATCAAAGGGTTTCTCGTCCCCGAACTGGGGGTCGATGAGGGTGTCGCCCAGGGCTATGTTGAACTTGTCGTAGTTGATGTTGTGCAGAAACATGTTCATGCGGGCCAGGTTGTAGGTGGTGTGGTTGATTTCCTGCCCGAAGAAACCCTCCTCGATGATGTGCTCATCGAACTGTTTACGGGCTTGAAGCAGCAACGAGCCCGACCCGGCGGCCGGGTCGTATATCTTGTTGACGGTCGTCTGCTTGTGCATGGCCAGCCGCGAAATGAGCATGGAGACATTCTGTGGGGTGAAGAACTCGCCGCCCGACTTCCCGGCATTGGCGGCATAGTTGTTGATCAGAAACTCGTAGGCATCGCCGAACAGGTCGATCTGATGCTCCTCGAAATTTCCGAAGTCCAGCTCGGCTACCCCGTTCAAGACGGCGGCCAGGCGCTTGTTCTTGTTATCGACCGTGTTGCCCAACCGTGTACTGGTCGTGTCGAAATCGGCAAAGAGCCCCTTGATGTTCTTCTCCGAGACGTATCCGTTGGCCGAACTCTCTATGGCATCAAAGATTGCTTTCAGGTCGGTATTGAGATTGGGGTTGGTATAGGCTGTTTTCACCACGTTGACAAAAAGCTGGCTCGGGTAGATGAAATAGCCTTTGGTCTTGACGGCATCGTCTTTTATCGCGGGGGTGATTACGCTGTCGGGCAGAGTGGCATAGTCGATGCTGCTGTCGCCCCCCTCGATATAGTCGGTGAAGTTCTCACTGATATACCGATAGAACAGGGTGCCCAATACAAATTGCTTGAAATCCCAGCCGTCGACGGCGCCTCGCACCTCGTTGGCAATCTTCCAGATTTTGGCCTGTAACTCTTCTCTTTGCTGTGTGCTTGTCATTTCAGTAGTTTTCAACGTTCAGTAAACCAGGAGGCATACCCGGGAGGGAGGGCGACGATGCCCCGCATGCCCGCCGGTTCGGGCCTGTCGGGCCGCACCGCTTCTCCCGCGCAAACTGACCGCGCGGCCATACCGGCAGCCCCCCCGGCCATTCATCGCTTCACGATTGTCGTTTGCCTATGACAAAGATAGGGATTCCGTCTGATTGGACGAAGAAAAGAGCCGTACTTTTTCGCCAACGGCTGCGGGGAGATGCGGCCTTGCAAAAAACAGGGAAGAGCCTGCCGCACTACCCGCCACGGGGTTACGGAGGCTCTTCCTGTGCAGAGGGTTCAAAGCGCACGGAGGCTGTCGCTCAGGCCTGTCAGTCGACGGCAACCAGCTCGTATACCCGGCATCAGGCTGTTACGTCATCGGTTCGCCATCGGTCGACAAAGCAGTCATACATCTCGACAATGGAAACAAATTCACCATAAAGGTAAATCGGAAAGGTAAAAAAGCAATATATGTGGAGAAAGTAACACTTAACGGCACCGAATTAAGCGATTTCAAGCTCGAACACCAAGCTATCATCAATGGAGGTACGCTCGAATTTTGGTTAAATGCCCGATAGCGCCGTAAACCGCTTATTCCCACAGAGAAAAAATATCAGATTTGTCATCTTTTATCACGACAAGAGAATGAACCAGTACCCAATAAGAAGGCAGAGTGTAGTGACTCGTTTAATAAGCCAGATACACTCTGCCCTTAATTTAATCAGCTAATCGAATACAATAATGTCGTTTAGCAGTTATTCCGCCAAACTCATAGAATAAGGCATATCTTCGGGATTAATTCCACGATTCAAGTTTGGTTTGTCCGACATTGTATAGTCAAGTTTTGCTCCATTTAGCAAATCACCGTATTTCAAATAGTTTTTTGTGTAAGCTTTTCCGTTGACTTTGAGCTCGTCGACATATCTGTTTTCGCTACTGTTACCTTGGGCCGTGATTTCAACTTTCTTCCCATTGGGGAGATTGATACAAGCCTTTTCAAACAGCGGTGCTCCTAACACATATTCGTCAGTACCGGGGCATACCGGATAGAAGCCGAGGGCGCTGAATACGTACCAGGCCGAAGTCTGTCCGTTATCTTCGTCTCCGCAATACCCATCGGGAGCGGCATTGTACAGTCGGTTCATCACTTCGCGCAAATGATACTGAGCTTTCCACGGTTGTCCGGCATAGTCATACAGGTAAATCATGTGTTGTATAGGCTGATTGCCATGAGCATAATTACCCATATTCATAATCTGCATTTCCCGTATCTCGTGAATAACGAATCCGTAGTAGCTTTCGTCGAAGACCGGAGGCAGATTAAATACCGAATCGAGCATCTGTACAAACATTTCTCGACCACCCATAAGTTCTATAAGGCCGTTTATATCGTGAAAAACCGACCAGGTATAATGCCAGGCATTCCCTTCGGTAAATGCATCGCCCCATTTCAGCGGGTTCAAGGGAGGGAACGAACCGTCTTCGTTTCTTCCGCTCATCAGACGGGTTGCCTTGTTAAACAGATTCTTGTAATTGTTTGCCCGGGCCTTGTAGATGGCAATTTCCGCTTCGGGCTTGCCCAGTTTCTTACCCATCTGATAGATGCACCAGTCGTCATAGGCGTACTCGAGAGTGCGTGCTGCATTTTCGTTGATGCCGACATTATAAGGTATGTAACCAAGTTTATTGTAGTATTCATATCCGAGTCGACCCGTTGAGCTTATTTCAGAATGAACGTTTGTCGTCGCATGGACCAGCCCCTCATACATCTTTTCGGCATCGGCCTTGGTTATTCCTTTCAGAAATGCGTCGGCAACGACCGATGCCGAGTTGTTTCCAATCATACAGTTGCGATGTCCCGGACTTGCCCATTCGGGGAAAAATCCGCTTTCAAGGTAGGCATTCAGCAGCCCCTCCTGCATTTGCTCGGCCATCTCGGGATATACAAGATTCACGAAGGGGAAAAGGCTTCGGAATGTATCCCAAAAACCTGTGTCGGTGAACATATATCCCGGGAGAACCTGCCCGTTGTAAGGGCTGTAATGTACGGTTTTTCCGTCGGCCGTTATTTCATGGAACATTCTTGGGAAAAGCACCGAGCGATAGAGACAGGAGTAGAATGTACGCATGTGGTCTATGTTTCTATCGCTTATCTGGATACGCCCCAGCACTTCGTTCCATCGCTCGCGTCCATTTTCCTTGATAGTGTCAAAACTCTTGCCCTCGACTTCCTTCAAATTCTGCAAAGCCTGTTCGGGACTGACAAATGATGAAGCGACAAGCGCATGAATCTTTTCACCTCTTTTCGTTGAGAAACCTATCGCTGCCCCCACATGGTTATCTTTTAGCTCCGATTTTCCCTTAACTTCTTTGAAATCGGACCATACAGATTGATAGGTGTAAGGTTTATCAAATCGAACGACAAAGTAATTTTTAAAATTTTCGGGGACCCCTCCACTATTCTTGGTGGTATATCCCACAATCATATTCTCTTCGGGAACGAGTTTGATATAAGAGCCTTTATCAAAAGCATCTACAATAATAAAAGAGCGATCTCCCTCGGGGAATGTGAAACGAAACGCCGCAGCTCGTTGGGTCGGTGCAATTTCGGTTACGACATCATAATCGGCCAAATATACCTTGTAATAGTATGGAGTTGCCGTCTCAGCCTTATGGGAGAACCAAGAGGCACGCTCTTCTTCATCAATTTTCAGGTCCCGGGCTACCGGCATGATTGAGAACTGTCCGTAATCGTTAATCCACGGGCTAGGCTGGTGAGTCTGCTTGAATCCTCTTATTTGTTTGGAAGAATAAGTATAAGCCCAACCGTCACCCATTTTCCCCGTTTGCGGAGTCCAAAAGTTCATACCCCACGGCATGGCAACCGCGGGATAAGTGTTTCCGTTTGACAAAAGAAATTCAGAGTCTGTTCCCATAAGGATATTTACATAATCGACAGGCTCCAAGCCTGTTTCATAACTGGTCGTATTCTGTTGACAACCAGCCAGCATTGTCAGACCAATTGCAGATAACAGTTTCAAAGTCTTCATATCATTTGTTTTAGTTTGGATTTTCCGGGAATAAATAGTTGCTGACAAAATAGGAATAGTCATCGATATGGAATTAATGCAAAGATAAGGTTTTAACCGACCTCACCTTTGACAAACTTGAATATTCCTGATGTATGATTCTTATCAGTCGTGTATTTGAGTATGTATACCCCATCGTTAAAGTTATTTATATCCATATTGATGCTGCATGAATCTGGATTGGATTCATAAACCTTCTGCCCGTCGACGGTATATACTGCAACTTGGTGTATAACACAATTGCTTAAAATCTTTATTATATTATCTGTCAAGTTAATATCGGGTCCGTCGTTATTGGCAAGAGAAGTTTCCACCGAAGAGTCTTCTTTTGATTTCAGGTATATTCGTAACAGTTCAAAATAAGAGGGCGCATCTAGCAATATAACCGAATCGTCCAAGGCCTGTATCTCTTTGATCAAGTCGCAATACCAGGTAGGAGTCTTCAAAATATTTCTAAACCAGTGGAATGGTATTTCTTTCCTCTCTTTTATTCTGTCTACAATTTTTTGAGCCGCTATTTTGGGGTCACTGTCGTTGATATCCAAGTCGGCCCTCAAAACCGGCATATTGTTATGCAAACTTGCAATGGTCGTTTTTTGGGGAACAATACCATTGGGACTGAAAGATTCATAACAATCCAACCCTTCATCATTTAATCCCGGAGCCGTCCCATCGATGATAAAGCCGGTTATGGTCAAGCCCCATTTGGTATAATACTTTTTACAATGGTTAGCCCATACATTCAATCCCGATGGAAGACCCGATATCTCTCTCGGCTCAATGAGCATTCCCGGCATCAGATAACCAGCTCCGTTATCAGATGCAGCAAAATAGTCATTTTCCGTTGCTGTCACTCTGAAATTATGTAACACATGAGGTACACGCTCTTCCAATACGGGACTTATACACCACATTAAAGGGAGTTTTCCCCGGTTTGGATCGTCCCAGATAGAGGGCGTCCTTTGTGTTATCCAAGATGAGGCATCATAATCACCCACATAGAATATGATGAAATTCTTATTTTTATAATTTACCTTCCCATCTTCTGTCAACAAGCCTCTTTCAATCAAGTCATCATTGCTTACCCATTTTTGCTCATAAGTATTCTGTGTCTCGAAATGTTGCCAAAAAGAGGCATTTGCCAAAGCCCCATATCCAATAGCGTCAGCATCTTTAAATGCATTGTATGCACTTATTATACGGCTAAATTCCCATTCGGTAGGGACATCGTCATGAATGCCGTTTGCATGCTTGGTATATTTAAATGCCCAGGCCGGGAAACCGCCTATATAACACATTTTTTGATTGTCGTTTTGCCGATATGCCAACAACAACATCTCTTTCAAAGTATTCAAGTCGGTTCCAACCGGTTGCGACGGGTCGTCTGTTGCTGGTTCATCGCCCCATGGAGATAAATCAAAGAAAAAAGCTCCTTTACTGACAAAAAAATCATGGTTGCACAAGGTGTGATGATTTCTTACCGTAGCCATTGGATTTGTTTTCCAATACTGATCGATATAATATGCCGCATACGCAGTATTACACTTTCCTTTCTTGATATAATTCTCTATGAACCATATATAGGGGTCATTTTTTAGCGAACCGCTCGATACCCTGTTTGTCCCAGGTATAAGACTTCCGGGGGTTCCTGTAAACAGCGACGTTCCATCTTTGTTGACAAGCCATTGCTTGACTTCCAACTTGGGACCATTCAATATGAGCCTGGAATATAAACTGTTGGGAGATGAATCATAGCGAATGGCGACTAAATTTTCTATTCCTGCAATCGATGATGCGACATTGCTCGTTGATGCCACTTTTCCATCATAGATCACGGCTCCATCGATTTTTGATTTGTAAGCCTCAAATAAATCTTCAAGAGTTTCATAGGTTACCGTCTGTTTCCCATACAGCCATTCGCCTTTTTGCGAATATTTGTTCCACCAATAGGCATCTATATCGTTATTCCCTTCCATGACGAAATAGATGTATAGGTTGGGAGCATTTTTGTTGACAATGCCTTGTAAAGTGGCAACCGCATGGACATCGTCCCATGCGGTATTGATACCGTCGGTCGTGTTAAGATCGGTTTCCAAGGTATATCTCAAATCAAAAACACCTATCGTACTTTGCGATTTAGCTGCGAAAGAGACTAGAAATAATAGAGACAATATATAGATATGTTTATTCATAAATGTGATACATTCGTTTGATATGAAATAATCTGGTATAATAAAATAATCCTCCTATAACAAGGTAGATTCTAAATTGGCAATCCCCTTGTTACAACTTACCCCAATATCTTTATCGGGCCATTCGATAACAATAGCTCCGCAGGGGTGACCGGTCAACCGTTTCGAATAATCGAACGTACAATTGTACTCGTTCAGTCGCCTTATTATAGAAATGTGCTCCTCAATTAAATAAGATAAAACGCTTCAAATTAATATTTTAAATACCCCGAAATCTGTTTTTACAATATATACCCCAGGATTTAAATTTACTTCAAGCCTATGGCTGTCTACATAAGACTTGAATACACAGATACTGTTTATGGAATAAATCTCTACCCATTTCAAGAGCCCTGCCGGATTTTCAAGAATTATGTTATTGTCATTCTTTATTATTCGAATATCTCCATTACTTGTGGTTCCATGAATGGCCGATTCTGTGTTCCCAAATATGACATTCTTAACGTTGGCATTATTGCCTTTCCAAATCATTTTCAAGTTTTGTACACCATTCATGCTGATGGCTGAACTGCTTATTTTATAGGTGGATAATGAGCCTGTTCGTATCAAGTCTACCTTTGCAACGGGTTTCAATGCATTGAGCCCTATCGTTTTCAAGGAAGCCGAATGATTTCTCCACTTAATGAAAATATCATGATTGCCCAATAGTCCGAAGTCCATAACCTGAGAAACACCGACATATTCGTCTTCGTTAGTCCTCGATATTGGAATAGAAAGGAACGGAGTTGTAGTATCCTCTACAAAGACATCAAAATAAGCATCTTGAATATCGTCCGGACAGTTGTACTCAAAAAAGAATTGATTGTAGGTCCCATAATTACCCTCCCCGAAATCTATATCCTTGATTCTTATCTTGGTTCCATCGCTGGTCTTAATAATAGATTCTGTGGTTGCATCGTATCTGGCTCCATTGGTTCCTCTGTCAACGATTGAGACCGAGTATGATTCATCACCTTTTGCCGGAATGCGTATGTCGTCCGCATAAACATCAAATGATATACGAAGCAATAAAATGACTGCTAAAATATGAATTATACTTTTCATTGTTGATTGTTCTCTATATAGTTCTTTAATGTAGCGCATAAATCCATGGGGAGCAAAAATTCAAAAGTATTCGGTTGATAACTTTCAAGTTTTTGCAGCTCTCTTATCAAACGTTGATAACCATCGGTGCCTCCATAATTTGCTGCAATAAGGTAAACGTTGTGGAATATGGGTTTGGTACCGTCCGGAGCTATTTTTATCAAATCGTTAAATACATCGCCTTCATTCCAACAGTGAGTTCCCTGTAAAACACAAACGATACCCTCTCCGTTGTTACCCATTTCATACCTTTCTTTATTATTGTCAAACCCATCAAAGACCCCTTGCAGCCCACAGGTTCTCATGTACTCGCCAAATCTTTCCTTATCGGTCGTATTCCAGAGACAGGCCGTGTGAAATCCAGCCGTTTCTAACCATTTGCGATTTAGCTCCAACCATTTACCGTAATTTTCGGCATTATACTTGTCGCCATAAATGAATTGGAATCCTGACGGACCGGCCAACAGCTCATCATTCGGGGTAAGATTCTGATAGAAAAACTCCAATAATTTGGGATTCAGTTCCTGCAAAGATGAAGCCATCGTATATCCCACAGGAACCTCGCCGCGGCCTTGTGCCGACTTGAACATATTATACATTTGATTGGCATCAAATTGGATATTGTCACCGTCACTCCAAATAAGGCTTACATATATTTTACCAGGTTCTGCTTTTACAGCACGTCCTTTTCTCTGCTGAAAAGACTTGTTGGGAAAAGAGCACCAAAAACTGCCATTTGCATAGTAATCGCTGACCATAAACCCGACATTATAGGGGTTGGTGGCATTATTGAGTCCGTCACCATCATCTTCGGCTCCATACCCCATGGTTGAGGCTCCGGGCTGATAATTCATTTTTTGACATATCTTTGTTATCATCTCGGACTCCTCGGGTATTGAATTTTTCAGAAAGAATACAAACCCTTTCGAAGCTGCTGCATAATCGTATATCTTCCAAGGGTTTGAAATATAATCGCTTCTTAAACCAGCCGAGAAACTTAAATATTTGTGGCAACCGTCAGCCAAATTATCAATAGCCCATTGGTATGCCTCGATTTTGTTACTCCACTTGTTTGTTATATCCTCACACTCCAAATTCAGGTTCAACTCTGTATTCAAAAATTCCTTGATTTCTGCCGTTACAGGGAGACCCTTTTGTTGAGCACAGATCATTTGGGCAATACACCAAGTCCATTCTTTTTCAGGGTCCCATAACACGAATTTGGAGAATTTATCTTTATTGTCATTTATGAGTGTGGCAAGTCCAGAGTACTTTTGGGGTGAAAAATCAGTCCACAAAAGATGCCAAGTACCTCCTTCCGGTCCATATATATCTTCAAACTGAGTTTGGTGATGATTCTCCAAGACCAGATAAACTTCAGCATTTTCCTGATTAAGAATGCCTTGTGCTACGCAAGCCGTTATCTTCCCGTAGCTGTCATCATTCCTTAAATCATATACAGAGATATCTTCGATTGGGAGATTATTGTTTTTAAAGAATAATCCACTCTGGGGTTGCAAGTCCGATTCATAAGAATCCAAATGAGGTATTTCCTGCCCTATGATGAAATCGGTTTTAGGCTTAATCAACATATTCTCGGCATAAAATTCAAAACCGTTGTCAGATGAAGGTTTCATGACATTAGCCATTTCTACGCTTACCGTATTATAGGCATTATTCCCAAAATCTATTTCACCCAAATTGACCGTAAGACCATCGCTGGCTCCTCTTATTCCTTCGTCATCAAACATGGCACTTCCTTTGGGATCAAAGACAATCGATACACTCTCGTCATTCATCGGAATTGTCAATGCTCCGTTAGTCGAAGGTACAGTAGTCTGAGCCGACAATGTCATGTAGCCCATGAGGCATAGTATATTTACAAAAATATATTTGGTTTTCATCATTCATCTATTTCTGGTATGGTTATTTCCTGGATAGAGCTAAAATTGTATCTTTTATAAGGATTGCCCGTTCTTACTCCAATCCTTACCCAATATTTACCAGGCTCCAAGTTTCGCACATTTGTTTCTCTTACTTGGAAAGGTGTGCCCGGAGTATAGTCATCACCTCTTGTAAATTCCTTTTTAGCCCGTATCGTATATTTTGTTTCTGAATTTGTGATACCAACATTGGGCGACTTGCTTGAAATAAATACCTGAGACTCGCTCAGAGAATAGATATCGGCATCAACATTTTCGGTATTTATCTCATTTTCCGTATCTTCAATTGTATACTCTATGGTCAGATTATTTTGTTTGCTCCCTGTAATCTCAATATTGTCAATCTTTACTCGAGCATACGGTATGACAGAATAGTTCAACTGGGTGAGTTTGTTTTTTTCCAATTTTACAAACTCGGGATCAGGAGCATAGAAAGCTCCCTCTTTCAACGTAATTCTATACTCTCCCGCGAATATTTTCGAGTTTTTGAATGTACCGTCGGCTTTCCCCCAGAAAAAGCGAGATTGCGTGTTTGTATGTCCGGCCTCCTCCCAGCTCAACTCGTAGTATTCTACCTTATAACTATTTGCAGCTTCCCCAAGAATTAATTCATGGGTCTTTGCATCAACCACTTGGCCCTCAATTCCCGAGTTTGGAGCTTCGTAATTATCATACTCGAAATAATCACAGGAAAAGAGTAAAAGTGCGGCAAATATTGATGATAAAAAAACTTTTTTCATGGTCCTTAATTGTAATATGGGTTTTGTATTAATAAATTGTTTTTTGCAATTTCGCTATCCGGGATTCGTTCATAATACATTTTCACATCAAATGTATAATAATATTTATTGGCCGGATTCTTTTCAAATACATATTTTTGCTGATTGATGTCAAAATACGGACACAGGCCATTATATTGTTTCGCCTCTATTTCTTTGTCGGCAATCCTCCATCTTCTCAAATCCCAGTATGTGTGATTTTCAAAGGCCAATTCAATGCGTCTTTCATGTCTCACTTTCTCGATGGTCAATTCGCCTTCCGTCAAGAGCTTTACATCGGCCCTGTCCCTGATGTCATTTATCCATCTTAAAGCATCGTCAAGATATTTCTGCAATTCAACAGCTGCTTCAATTCCATTTAACAGGACTTCGGCATATCTCATATCTATCCAATGCTGTTCGGAGTATCCTTCCAAGACCTCTGATGTAGGCATATCTTCGTTCAGATATTTTCGAATGAAGAATCCTGTCATATTACCCGAATAATTGCCACAACCACTTTTCCCGACAATATGATATTGAGTCCCGTCATTGGCGGTATAGACCGCTTCTTCATAGTTGACGGCATTCTCAATTTTGCTGCCATCTTCGATGATAAGTCCCTTTTGGATAGAGCAGGGCTCACCTTTAAAAACAGCATTGGGATAAATGATCGACCCACCGAAACGAGCATCCATATCCTGGAATAATTCGGAAGGATCATCGAAATACGTATTTGCAGCTCTTTCTTCAAAATTGGCAGGCGTTCCGTCTTTATGTTCGAACATCTCTACAAACTCCAACGGAGGATTCATGTTAGAAGAGAATCCTACACCACGGTACTGATAAGGGATAAAATAGACGTCCCAGCCATGAGCATTTACATTCCTTTGAAAATATTTGACAAATATGTTCTCCGGACTATCCTCTGCCAGGAATAACTCGGCAAAGTTCTTTTCTTTATCTGCATTTTTCCGGTACAAAGAGAATTTATTGTCTTTCTCTATCTCTTTAACCGCCTCATAAGCCTGTTCAAAATAATCGTTTGCATACTCGACAGGGATACCAACCAGCCCGTCTTTATCCACATTTCCGTATCTGGCAATACTGCCGGCATATAACATAGCTCTTGATTTCAATGCCAATGCAGCATATTTAGTCACTCTGCCCTTGCCTAATAGAGTTTCATTGTCCGGCAAACGCCAGATTGCCTCGTCCAAATCTTTGGCGATATTGTCATAGCATGTTTTCTCGCTGTCCCGCGGAACTTTCAGGCTTTCAAAATCGCTGGTATATTTTTGAGGCTCTTTCAAGTACGGTACGCCACCATACCTTTTAACCATTGCAAAATAGCAATACGCTCTCATAAAATAGGCTTCTCCCAGCCAGGCTTCTGCAAACTCCTGGGAAAAATTATCACTGTATTTGGGAAATTCGGTAATAAAATAATTTATTCTTCTTATTTTCCCATAATCCCAACAACCCCACCAGGTTCCGTCACCGATTGAAGAGATGTCATCTGTTGTATGGCACATGGCTTCACCGCAAACATTCGGGAGTCGGCCCTGGCCTTTTCCCGTTACGTTAAATCCTTGCTGTGAAAACCGGAAATCTTCAATAGGCAAATCGTAATACAAGGTGGTCAAATAAGATTTGATACCCGATTCCGATTTAAATATAGCCTCATCTTGCATGATATTTATAGGAGGGACATCCAAGTAGTCGCAAGAATGAAAGGAATTGACTAAAACTGCTGCTATAATTAATTTGTAGAATTTCATAAGAGAATTTTTTAGAATGTAATATTGACTCCAAAGTTAAAGTTTCTCATGATGGGATATAAATACCCATAACTGCCTTCGGGATGTTCCGGATCGACAAAATCCAAATTGGACAACGTAAAAAGATTATAGCCATTTGCGAAAAATCTCAGTCTTTCAACCTTGAATTTTTGAGTAAAACTACCAGGTAGCGTATAACCTATTTCTACACTTTTCAGACGTAGATATGAGGCATCATAAGTAGTTTGTTTGCATCTAGCATAGTTTATGCTATATGACCCCGCATCTCGAGTCGTCGGCCATTTGCCCGGAATCCAGTTCCCATTGTCATCTTGTCTGTATCTGTCATAAAATGTAGCCAATCCATTACCACTGAAACAAAGAGGATATTGCAACTGCTCAAAATAGATAACATTGAATCCGGCTCCACCCTGGAACAACAAGTTGAAATCCAACCCATTCCAATCACCTGCGATTGTCGCACCAAATGTCATTTTGGGATTTCCGTTATCATTGGTATGCTCATAAGTATTGGGATAAACGTCATTATCATCAATAATACCATCTTCATTCCAGTCTTCATATTTCCAGTCGCCAGGGAGTTGGGTAGCCCCTCCTTGTCCGTCCTGTATCGGAGAATTCCAAATATCTTCCATTGAGGTAAACTGACCGGCCGAACCATATGCCCAACCCATGTCGGTATATCGGTTGGAATATTTATTTCTCCATCGGTCATAAGAGTTGACAGCATCTCCCTCTTGTATATATCTGTTCATTCTTCTTGTTAATGCAAAGTTCAAAGAAACCGAATAGTTGAACTTGTCGATTCTATTTCTATGGCCTATGACAATCTCAAAACCTTTGTACAAATCTTCATTCAGGTTTTCTTCCGGCAATTCTGCTCCAATTGTACCCGGGACTTCGCCGCTTCTTTTGCCCAACAGTCCATCTCGGTATCTCCAAAAGAAATCTATTTGTCCAAACAGCAGGCCATTCCAGAAATCCCAATCTCCACCAACGTTTAATGTTTTCGAGGTGTACCATGTAAGCAGCTCATTGGGCAATGCTCTGAACCCAAGCCCTTTATAGACCTCATCGCCAAATACATAACTGGCTCCCGGATAATCATATCCAGCCAAATATTGATAAGAAGAAGACCCGTCATCTCCCATAACCCCGTATGAAGCTCTTATTTTGAAATTTGAGATGAATGACAGGGGTTCAAAGTCTTTTATGAAACTCTCCTCTGATATTCTATATCCTACTGAAACCGAAGGGAAGAATCCCCATCTGTGATTTTTGGCAAACTTGGACGAGCCGTCATACCTAAAACTTGCTTCCGCAATATACTTTGACCTATAATCATAATTGACACGTCCCACAAAGCCCATATTGGTGATTCTGTATATGTTACTTGCATCGGAGGTGCCTATTTGGTCTTCTTCAGAGCCGGCAAACAACTCGTCAACGGCATCCATCTCAAACTCTCTTTTAGCCCAAAAGTTATCTTCCGCTTTGGAACTTTGTTCATATAGCGCCAATACTTTCAGGTTGTGGCTGTCGTTAAATTGCTTATCATAATTAATCGAAAATTGGAGCTGATTTTGAGTAGCTTCCCAAATTCTTCTTTTAATGCTCGATGGCCCATTATAGGATTGGGGATTATATACATCTAGTTTGGAATCATATTTGTATAATGTATATTCTTTCTGAAACTCCTTCGAAAGACTGTTCTTATAGTCGAATCCATATAACAGCTTGGCCGAAAGCCCCTTTACATAGGGGATATTATAGGTCAAGGAAAATGTCGTATTTAAAGTTCTGTTTTTATATTGCTTGTATCCGCTCTTGTCTGCATCTGTAATCATGAGCGGATTGAGGCCATACAGAACATCGTTGGGAAAATTTGTGTTGTTGTTGGCATAGGGCAGTTCTGTCGGTTTCAAAGCCCATATCGCCTTGAATTGTTCCCAAGTATCTTTATACGGTCTGTTCTGCTCATCGGTTAGAAGGCTGATTAACATTTCGGCTTTCAAATTATCGGTTATATCAAAGCCCAGATTGGACCGTATATTATAACGTTTATAATTCAAATCTCCGGTTTTCCAAACGCCATCTTCTCCATAATAACCAAAAGAGAGAAAATATTGAGTCCTCTTATTCCGTCCACTGGCTGTCACATTATGGTGGGTTTGAGGTACAAACGATTTCATGGCCAAGTCATACCAATCTGTACCACCTTCTGCTCTAAACCGTTCCAGATCTTCCAATGTATAAGTCGAGTTTATCCCTCTACCCATATTTTTATCGGCTTCCCTGACCAGTTCGGCAAATTGACCGGCGTTAAGGACATCGGGAAGTCCTGATGGATTTTGGAAGCCAATGCTCCCAGTATAGTCGATTCTTGTCTTGTCGTCTTCTCCTCTTTTTGTCGTAACAAGGATTACTCCATTGGACGCTCTCATACCGTATATGGCAGCCGACGCATCTTTCAGTACAGAGACGCTTTCTATTTCATTCGCTTCGAGTCTTTGAAAATCAGAGACCTCTCTTACAATACCATCAATGACAATCAAAGGTGAGCCTAATCCTCTTATATCCATTTTTACGTCATAACTTCCAGGCTCACCTGTGCGTTGCTGGATTCTGACCCCGGGGATTTTTCCGGCTAACATGTTTTGCACATTTGAAGAGGGTGTGACCAACAACTCTTTGGAGTTTAACGAACTGACAGCACCTGTTAAGGTGACCTTTTTTTGTGTACCATAACCGACAACTACAACTTCATCAATCAGTTGTGATTCTTCATTCATGGTAACATTTATTTCCCTTTTTCCATTTACAGAAATTTTCCGCTCCTGGAATCCTACCAAAGAAAATTGCAATATCGATTTATCATCATCTACTTTGATTTTGTAATTCCCATCCATATCGGTGATGGTTCCACGGGCGCTATTCTCTATTATTACATTTACCCCGGGTAAAGGTTCTCCATTAATATCGGTTACGGTTCCCGAGACCTCAATATTACTATTAGATTGAGCGATAGCCGAGGGAATATTGCATAACAATATAATAAAGAATATAGTAAGACTCAGAAAAACTTTTCCTGTTCTTATTATTTGTCGTATATTGTTGTTTCTCATATTTTTCTTGGTATAAGTTTTAAGTTTGGGGGAATACCATAAACATGGCATTCCCCGAACTTGTTATTTTATAACTTTGTAAACCTCTCTGCTGTTAGAGTTTGTGATGCTGACAATATAAATATTATGGTTATCCAATGTGAATTCACACTGTTCAGCAGCATTCGTATCGACAAGTTTACACCCGGCGATAGAGTAAATGGCGATATGTTCATTGCCTTCCAAATTCTCTATTTTAATTCCAGAATCCGTAGTGTAAATCTTGTAAGAATTGTATTCAAGGCCTTTGACAGCAGCACCAGTTCCTTCCTGCCATTTGAAAACAGGATATTGCGAAATGGAGGAATCCAATTTCCAAACTTCATCAAAATCGAAATATAGATAGTCCTGATAAAAATCGGCGGTCAAATCGGTTACCGTTTCACCATTATCTGATGACAGGCCTGTATTTTCTACAACTTCATTACCATTGATCTTCACCGATGAATGGGCATAGTTATCGCTAACATCTCCCCCATTTCTTTTTCCTACTATACGGTGCGAGACTTCCACTTCTCCAATAATATCAGGATTCAAGGCCAAACAATTGACAACCGTTGCCCCATCGCAACTACCTATTATGCCACCAATATTTGTTTTTCCTTTTACCGTAGATGTAGAATAACAGTTCATGATGGTTGCATTTCCCGAAGAAACGATTCCACCGACTGCATCACCCGTCCATTCTGCTCCCTCCTCGTGAGGCGATTCTGCTTCAATGGTACAATCCTGCGTATAACAGTTGATAATGGTAGTCGTTCCGGCGCTGGGCCCGGTTATGCCACCGGCATTTGACCCGGTTTGTATATTTGAGCAGGTACTATTGATTACTCCGATTTGTTCATATGAAGCATTTCTGGTTTGACCGGAAACAATTCCTAAACGGCCACCTCCGATAACGGTTATGTTATCAAAGATTACATTTTTTATCGTACCTCCGTCTACTACTCCAAAAACACTCATATCATGGGCACCGATATCATCGCCATGTTTTGCGAGAAGATTTGAAATCGTAAAACCATTCCCATCAAAAGTACCGGAGAATCTTTGAGCATCGCCGTCACCTGCTCCCCACTCTCCAAGGGGCCACCAGCCTCCCTCTTTTTCGTAATTCTCGAAATCCAAGTTGGCATTTAATTTGAAATATGCGCTACGATTTTCTCTTATCGCATCAAATTGTGCGGGCGTCTCGATGATATACGGATCGCTCTTTGTACCCGATCCTCCGGCATACAAGTTTTCCTGCGCGTATAAACTGGACGTCAAAACAATACTGCTACATATTGTAGCCAAACCTTTGTAGAATAAATTTTTCATGATAATTAATTTTAATTGTTAATATTGGGTTTCAGGTGAAAAAAGTGTTTTATTCGGTTTCTCTCCCATTTCAAAAGTGAGTTCTCCTCCATGCATAATGTCGGCGTGATTAATATAGAATTTATTATAGTTTTTCCCATTGAGTTTTACAGACTGGATATATTTATTCTTCATGCTATTATTCAGGACTGTAATCGTAAATGTCTTATCCGAATCCAACTTAATCGTCGCCTTATCTATAATTGGCCTACCAAAAACATATTTACCGTCAGAAGGATTTACCGGATAGAATCCCAACGCAGAGAAAACATACCAGGCCGACATTTGACCACAGTCTTCATTCCCTTGCAATCCATCGGGGGCATTCTTATATAAATTGTGTAAGATATAATCTATCTTTTCTGCGGTTTTCCACTGCTCACCGGCAAATGCATATAAATAGGCGATGTGGTGACTGGGCTCATTCCCGTGGGCATATTGTCCGATTAACCCGGAAATATCGGGCGATGCATTCTCGCCCAAATCGCTATCCAATATGAACAAACTGTCCAGTTTTGAGATAAAACCTTCCCGGCCTCCCATCAAAGAGATTAACCCATCAACATCGTGAGGGACCAACCATAGATATTGCCATGCGTTTCCTTCACAATATGCATCATTTCTATGTGTTGAATTAACGGGATCAAAGTTCGCTTCCCAGCTCCCATCAATCCTCCGTCCCCTAAAAAATTTAGAGCCATTGTCCCAATAATTCACATAGCCTTTCGCTCTGTTATTGAAGTATTCATAATCATCTGCCTTGCCCAATTTTTTTGAGACCTGAGATATACCCCAATCGGCAATCGCATATTCCAATCCTTTTGCAACCGATTCTATTTCCTTATCGGCAGGAATGTATCCAAGTTCTTTCAGCCATTGCAAGCCTTTGTAATCCGACAACATGGATTCTTTCATCGCTTTGTATGCCTCCTCATGATCGAATCCCTCGAAGCCTTTCAAAATGGCATCTGCTATTACGGGAACAGATTGGATACCAATCATCTCGTTCGTGTCGGAGCCATATAAATGCCACACCGGCAATCGGCCTTGTTGCTCATAAATCTTTAACATCGAATTAATAAAGTCGGGGACACGTTCTTGCTGTAATATCGTGTACAATGGGTGAGCCGCACGATAGGTATCCCACAAGGAGAATACGGTATAATTCGTAAAATCCGAATTATAGACTTTCTTATCCGTACCCCGATAATCATTATTACAGTCATTAAAAATTATCGGCTGGAGAAACGCATGGTATAACGACGTATAGAATATGGTTTTTATATTATCATCAGGCGTTTCTATCTTAACCTTTGACAACTCTTCATTCCACCTTTCGCGGTTTTCACTTACAGTTCGTTCAAAATTCCAATGCGGTATTTCCTGATTGATATTCCTGTAAGCATTTTCCATGCTTACAGGAGATATACCAACCTTAATCGATATATCGGTCGTTTCTTGTTGAAGCGACACATTTCCCTTTACATATTTGTTTTTTAATGACTTGCCTTCTACAAAACAGGTATCATCATATAACTTAATCCCTACGGGTTCAGAGAATATGGCTGTAAAATAGATCTGTTGTGCTTTTGCCCACCCGGTTGAGAACCTATATCCTCTGACAACTGTATCATTGACCTGTTCCAGAAAAGATTCGGTTACTCTATCATCTCCGTTCGCATCTTTTAAATTTATCATTATAAACTTATTCTGCGAATCGGCCGGGAATTTGTATTTGTGGAATGCGACACGATCAGACGATGTCAACTCTACATCTATCCCATAGGTCTCCAACAAAACTTTATATCTGGAAACATCACTCTGCTCATGCCCCTTTGAATACAAAGAGGCATAACCATCGGTTATATCGTCTTGCTGCCCGGGTTGTGTTTTTTCAACCCCGGTATAGGGCATGAAAATTATATCTCCGGTATCGCTACACCCCGTCCCATTCAAATGCAAATGAGAAAAGCCTACCAGTATACTGTCGGAGAAATGATACCCCGAACACCAATCCCATCCTTTGTTAAAATTGTTAGGACCTACTTGTATACCTCCAAATGGAGTAGACACTCCCAAGAATGTATGTCCGTGCCCACCCGTTCCGATAAATGTGTTTACATAATCAGATTCTTGGTTTGTGGACGAACAGCCCGTGATTAAAATAGCAAGCGTTAAATAAGCAAGTATTCGCATTTAAATTAAGTTTTTGTTCATGGTATGGATTCTGTTTTCATCGCAAATGTATTTGTATATCATTAACGGAGTCATTAATTAATCATTAATAAAGTTGCAAATGTTATATCACAGGAATATAATTTTCCCAATTATCATTAATAAAATATTAAAATTAGGTTTTGAATTCAGGGAGTTATGATTATTATGCTTTTAAGCATTTATATTGTGTTTGTTTTGTGAAACATATCAAGAACTATTATCTTTGTCTATCAATGATTGCTGACATGAGAAAATTATTAACATATATAGTTTTTGTCTTGTATTCATCTTTTGCATGTTTAGGAGCAGTTTCTTCTGGCCTGTTCTTTCATTCCCATGCAAAAGCCAAAGAAGATAGAACGAGCTTTTATATAGAGCCCGATGTTAATCTGAAGCGAGGCTTTTTTGTAGAGTTCGATTTGAGTCTAAGATTGGAAAAATATAATTACGGATATGTTTTCAGGATTGTCATAGACGATAAAAAAAGCATCGACTTAATCGCCAATTTTTCAGAAAAATCCAGGAGCTTGACCTTAATAGAAGGTGAGCATCTGTATTTGGATTTTCCAAATGGGTTGTTGGGAAAATACAAATGGGGTGAATGGGCGAATGTCTCTTTGTCGGTCAACAGGGATAGTGTCTCTATCACCTTCGACAATATTAAAATATCGGAACCTTATAACCTAAATTCATTGGCCTTTGATAATATAAAGTTATATTTCGGAGGCGCTACACACCCTTTATTCTACTCTTCCGATATTCCCCCCATGTCTATCAGGAATCTCAAATTATCGGACTATAATCATCATGTTCTTTACCACTGGCTGTTCAGAGAGCACTGCAATGACATCTGTTTTGACAGTATAAAAAAATATCCGTTGCAAGTCAGTAATCCAGAGTGGATAATCGATCAGCACACCAAGTGGACCAAGGAACTAACGCTAAAACTGCCGGCAAATTCTCAAGCCTGTAATGCTGAGAATCACAACAGTTTGTATTTTGCAAACAACGGCATTATTCTAAAATATATTCTGAATGAGAATAAGGTAGATACGATTGTTACCCAAGGAGGTCCTTTTTTAGAAGAAAACAATCAGTTGATTTATGTTCCCTATTTTAATGAATTGTGGTCCTATGATTTTAATGATGGCAAAACAAAGTCGATATTTAATTTCGCAACCAAGAAGTGGACCGAAAATGATTTGGAGATAAAAAATCCCCAATATTCACAACACAATGCGTTCCTCTCTAATTATGATTCATGCCTATATATTTTTGGTGGGTATGGTGATTACACATATAAGAATAAAATATTAAAGACGAGCCGCAATAACAATTTCTGGCAAGAGGTAAAATACACGGATAAAATTCCACCCAGATACTTAGGCGCCATGGGATATAAATCCAAAGACACACTGTTAATCTTTGGCGGTTGTGGAAATCCCAAGGGCAAACAAGAATTTGGTGTAACCAATTACTACGATCTATATTCCCTAGATGTAAAAAATCTAACAGTAAAGAAACTGTGGGAAAACAAATCATTAGAAAAGGAAGGTTTTGTAGTGGGGAATAACATCGTTGTAGATAAGGATATATTTTATGCCTTGTGCTATCCGAGTTCAATGTCGAATACACATATTCTATTAAAAGCTTTCTTTGTCAACGACAGTCTGATACACAGAAATTATGCCGACACAATTCCTTATGTATTCAATGATGTCCATTCCAGTTGCAACTTGTATTACAACCCCACCATGTCCAAGTTGTATGCCGTTACGAAGAACGAAGATGGCGGCAATTCCATATTTAACATATACTCTTTACGTTATCCCCCATTGACTATCGTGGACACACAACAGCCCGAGGAATATAAATCAGGAGCTATTCCCCTTATTGTTATTACGTTTGCAATTCTTCTACTGCTAATCATATTTCTATACTTGTACCTTTTGAAGAGACATCTGGTTAAACCCAAACCGGCGACCGAGTCTAACCGTATTCCTGAAAATATAACCAACAATGAAGTTTTTGTTCAACCCAAAAAGTCGGCAATATTCTTTCTCAACGGATTTCAAGTTTGGGATAAAGAGGGAAATGACATTACCAAACTCTTCACGCCGGTATTGAAACAGCTGTTAATCATAATCACAATTTATAGCAGGGATAATCAAAAAGGCATTTCAAACATAACTTTACGAGAAACCTTCTGGAGCGACAAAAGCGATGAGAGCGCTCAAAACAACCGGCGGGTAAATATTCGCAAACTGAAAGTCCTGTTGGAAAAATTAGATGGCATAGACCTTGTTAAAGAGAACATCTACTGGTTTTTAAAATTTAATGGCGCTTACTGTGATTATCTGGAAATATACAAATTTATCAGAAAGGTCGAGACCAATGTCCATTTCGACAGCAGCAACTGTCACGAAATCCCCTTCCAGCTATTATCTTACCCCTTATTGCCCTATGTCCAATGCGATTGGCTTGATCCCATAAAAGCAGACTATTCAAATGTAATCTTGGACACCTCGATACTTTTGTCCAAGCAGGAAGGCATTAAGAATAATAACGACATCTTGATTCAAATAGCAAATGTCATGTTTGCTCATGATAAAATTGACGAGTATGCCCTCATCATGAAATGTCAGGCATTGCACAGAAACGGAAGAACCAGTCTGGCAAAAAACGAATACGATTCATTCTGTGATGAGTATAAGGAAGTCTTGAACATCGAATACAATAAATCCTTTAACGACATAATTAACAGTCCATTAAAAGAAACATAGAGCCACCCCTTGTCAGAACGCCTCTCTTTACCAAATAAAATGAATTAAATTGAGTTGCACGGTTCCGACTTGGGGATAGCCCCCATCACACAGTTCCAGGGTCTTCAAAATCCAAGCCCTGTTGCAACCCAGGAATACGCACACCGATGCTTCTCCGTTTTTCAGCAGCTTGGTCTTCTTCAAGAAGAAAAGCACATTGAATGAACTTCTTTTCATTTTTCC
>CALUJQ010000028.1 GCA_944320995.1 uncultured Barnesiella sp.
GGCGAAAGTGTTGCAAAGTTACACTCTTTTCCCTTTTCCTTCCAAATTTTTTTCAATCTTTTTTCCTAATTTTTTTTGAGAAAAATAGAAAGGTGCTATCGGACTGCATCTTACATGCAGACCTTAAAATTATAAATCCGATTGTTGTCGATAACTCTTACCAGATAAATACCTTTATCGGTATCGATAACCACCTCGCTACGATTCCCGACTGATTCGGAAAAGAGGAGTTGCCCCGACAAATTGTAAACCGAAACTTGTCCGAGACCCGACAGTCCGGCTACCGTCAAGACTCCGCCGACCGCATAGACTTTCGGCATAGATTCGCGAACCTCGGTGAGTTGCGAGACATCGGTCGTAGTCACCACTTGTTCCGGCGACCACTGTGAAACGACATCTTCACAGATGGCACGCACCTGATAGTGATATTCGGTCAAGGGTGAGAGTTCTTCGACGATAGCCGAAGTCACCTGCCCTACCCGTTTCTGCGAATGAGGAACATTGGCAAAATCGCCATAAACAATGGTAACATCGTCGATGGCGACATTCCCGGTTTCCTTGTAGGCATAGGTAATCTTCACGGCCGAGACTTTTTCTTCGGTCGAGAAGGTATAACTGGGATAGTATTTAGAAGTATCGACATAGCGCAAGGTATCGACCGAACTCCAACTGCCGGCGACCTCTTTCTCGATTACGATATAGGAGCCGGTTCCTTTTGAAGCAAAACGATACATAAACGAAATGGATACTATACCCTCGGGATAGTCGGGAGTCGTCAAACATTCTCCAGTCGCCTTCAAAGCTACCGAAGGAACAGCTTCGCCGCTACTGGACTCGGTAGTATAATTGCCGCTGGCACTTCCGTCCCAACCGTCGGGCAAAGGCTTCCCATTGGAGCCCACATTATCGAAGCCCTCTTTGTAAGTATGCTGCTCGCCGGTCTGTGTGAAACAATAGATTTCATAATCGTCGGCACCCATGACCTCTTCCCAATTTATCCGGAACGAAGTATTGGTTACGTCTGATGCATCGAGCAACTGCGGAACGTCCAAAGAGTCGGTATCGAATTGCATGCTGTACGCAGCCGCGACATTCCCGGTCGGGGTAACGGCTGTCACTTGATAGGTATAACGAGTGAGCGGCCGAAGGTCCATAAAACTATATTCCTGTACAAGGCCTACCGGTTTATCGGTGTACAGATAGTCTCGCTGCGACGCGAACTGCATCTCGAAAAGGCCTATTTGCGAGAAATCGTCCTTGGGTGCCGATTCCCATTCATTTTCGTTATATACGGCTGTGGGGTGTGTGACATACGCCCGGCGATAAAGGGTCTTATCCTGCCCCCAATAGGCAATCTCATCGGCAATCCCGACGACATCTATTATAATCCCATTGCGGCAGAGAGCGACAGCATCATTCCCGTTGAAATTGAGCGGGGAGGTTTCGCCTCCGGGGATAATTTTCGAGGCTTTGGCCAACAACGTTTCATTGGTGGACTGGCCATTCAACAACAAATAGGTCTCCCCGGCGGGTAACATGGTATTGCCCAATGGTGTATCGTTATAAAAATTTCCTCCACCATTCACTGCCATTCGCAGGCTGTAAGCCGAGAGGTCGACCGGGACACCCGTGCCGTTGTAAATTTCAATGGCTTTATTGTAGCTCGACCCTTCGACGTAGGCCGAAATAATGAGATCGCCGGCTGCCGTATCGCCTGTCCAAAGCGAGACTTGATAGTCGGTTGCCGAAGGATATTCGATCCAATGTATCGTAGCCCCTGCTGCTGTCACATCGGTAGCCGATGTGTTGATGAAAGAGGGAACGACAATCAATTGCACCGGGATACTATATCGATAGTCGATTCCTCCTCCCGAAATGAGCAAGGTATCGCGATAGACACCTTCGGAAGTGCGGCTACACGAAATCTCTACTTCATAACCATCATGCACCTGTTGTGGCGACAGTTCGTTATCCGAAAGGGTAAACACTCCGCTATGCTTCCACGCGAGGGTCAAGGGAGAGTCGAGATTATTCCCCAAGATTTCGAAGCTCTCCACTTTATTATTACCGGCCAAAATTACGCCCATATCGATAGCGTCGCCTCGTCGAGGTTTCGCCAAAAACGGCAAAGTTTCTTCGGGGAAGTTATAGGGTGTTTCTTGTTGCTCGCCCCAGATGTGTTGTACCAAATCGGGATAGTCGATGAAAGGATTACGATTCCCTTGAATCGCATAAACCGAATCGTTCCTTGCTGTTTCCTTCTCACTGGGAGGGTCTTGCGAATGCCATTTCAACAGCAAATCCAATGCCCACTCTTTCCATACCGGATAGGTATTGTTATCGACCATAGGCGACTGCCAGTAGTCGTAGAGATTTTCATAAGCAGTGACCACATAGAAATAGGCCCGGGCAAAATCGCCTTTGTATTCGTCGGCCGGCTCGAAGCAGCGATCGGTATAAGCCTCGCCAAAACCATTTACTCCAATCTTCGAATATCCATTGTCAAATCCGGGAGTTCCGGCAACCTCGCCCAACGGAAGATTATTTTTCGAAGAGTTGGCCGAGCCATCGGCGGGGAAAAGGTGGTGTAAATCTCTATACGCATTATTCTCGTAAGCCCCCCACCAACTCTTGGGGAAAGAGTGTTCGATGTGCATGCCGTTGACCGCCTTGTAGCCGTCGAAATAGCGCACTTCGCCCGAATACATATCCCACACCGAACCATCGGAACGACAATCGGTCCGGGAGAATCCTTCCCATGTAGCGCCTTCGCCACTACCATAGCTCAACGTGTGCAACGAACTCACAATCTCATGCAGGGCCGTTTTCAATTCAGCTCCGCTTTTTCCATCGGCCGCATAATAATAACCGGCAGGAATCGCCGCACTCAGGTGAAACCCGAAAGAGACGATTCCTATTAGCCATAAAGCTATATAAACATGCTTACTCTTTTTCATAGCCTGTAAAATTAAAATTAAGGGTGTGTTAACAGATAGTCTTTGGCATCGAGCCTCAATGAGAGCTATATACCCGCACCGTGCTTTGCATCGAGCGGGAGACAACCCGTACGATGTAGATTCCCTCGGGCAACTCCCACTCGGCCTCTTCGCCATGCAAGATGCGCGAACCACATAGACGTCCGTCCATCGTGTACCATTGAGCTACGGCATTCATCGGAGCATTGAGTATGTGCAAGACATTTCCCGAAGTAAAAATCAAGATATGGTCGTTCTCCAAATCATCGACTCCTGCCGACCAAGTAGAGACCGAAATCGTGTTGGATACCGGGAGTGCCGTTTCGCCCTCATAGGGAGTTACGGTATAATGATATTGTACTGCGGGAGACAAACCCGATACAAGACATTCATATACGTTGCCTACCCGACGAGGATAACCTTCGACGGCAACCGGTTTAGAACCTCCGCCGCTCTTCACGAATACGCTATGCAAGTAGGCACGATGGTTGCTCTTGGCCATAAGGGAGATCTTTGATGCCGATGTCCCTCCCGGAACAGGAATTGTTTTGGTTGTCGTTCCGTCCAAAGCGATTTGGTCTATCTCGGTATCATCGACCGACACATACAGTACCGTCTGGTCATCGCGATAAGGTTCGGCTACGACCGTTATCGAGACATCACCAGCCGAGAGGTCGAGGGCTGGCGATGTGGCACTGCCGTCTTTGGACCCCGACCCCAAACGCAATTTGCCATTTTCGACTTCGGCATATCCGTCGTATGCCCATGTATCTGGTTTCGATGAAAATATGACATTGAGTATCTCTTTTTCGGGAGCACTCGACGAGTAATCGTCGTACCACACGTTCAGTTCATAATCGGTAGCCCCGGCTTTGGGTGTCCAAGCAGCAACAAAAGAGGTCTTGGATATCTCTTTGGCAGGCAACGCTATAAAATCGTCGATGGCTTTGCCGGTAAGATTAACGACAATGGTCGAGGAAAGGCCTCCACCGGTTATGGAGAGTGTTGCATTGTGCGAAGCCACCACCGTCGAGTGGTATGAAAGTTGTACCCAAGCCCCGTTATTCACCTCGTCGGCCGTAAGCGTTTGGGGCGTCACCGAGAAATATTGGCTGTCGGTTCCACCTATCGCAAGAGAAACAGCACTTTCGATGTTGCGTCCTTTTATCTGCAATTGCGAGGTTATCGGCTCCAAAACATTGACCGAAGCTATACCCATATCGATGGTCGAACCGCTTTTGGGAGACTCGATATAGGGGGCATCTTCGCCTTGGGGGAAAAATGCTTCGGTGCGACGGTCGCCAAAAATGAGGTCAACCAACTCGGGATAATCGATAAAGGGGTTGCGGTTTCCTTGTCTCGACTCATAAACCGCATCGTTCCGATCCAACTCTTTTTGGCTTACAGGATCCATCTCATGCCAGCGAAGCAGCATGTCGAGTTGCCACTGTACAATATGAGGATAAGACGAAATGAAGATACCGCCCCAATTGTTGATTTGGCTTTGGTAACGGGTAGCAAAATAGAAATAGGTACGGGCAAAGTCGCCTTTGTACTCGTCGTTGGGTTCAAACACTGTCCCGGTATAGCCGGGAGTCACACAAGAGCCCCATTTGGAGAAACCGTTTTTCGAACTCGAAGCACCCGAACCGACCTCGCCGAAGGGGTTATTGCTGCGATAGTTGTTTATCTTACCGTCGGTGGGATAGACATGCCATACATCGGACTTCATGGGAGATCGCTCACTGAACCAACTCTTGGGAACCGAATGTTCCCGGTTGAAACAGTCGCCTTCGTTCTTATAACTTCCGCATTGATCGGCTCCGAAAGTAAAGTTCGTTGCATTGGAATACATATCCCACACCTTGCCGTCGGACCGCCGGTCGGTCGTCTCATAGAGATCCCATAAACCATCGTAACCTATATCGGTTGCTTTGCTGATAATAGACGACAAACTCTTTTGTAATGCTTCGCCGCTTTTCCCGACTGCTGCGTCGTAATATCCGGCAGGTATCTCGGCCCACAAAGAGAGCGAGAAGAGGCAGGCCATAGCAACAAGCCCCAAACGATTGTGTGAAATAGTATTCATAATCTATTATTTAGGTTATATTTTTAGAAAAAGGGAGGTAAAGATAATCATAAATTTCCAAAAATCGATTTAAATTATTCAGTTTTAAAAAAAACAAAAGAACCGGACGCTCCAACAGCGACCGGTTCTTCCTATAACCAAAGTATGATTCCTTTCAATTCGACTCCGAATCGAGGACTCCCGAGTAGCCCCGCTTCTTGTCTTTCCAAATTTGATACCGATAGACCAAACAGGTGGTCACGAAATAGACTCCCGTAAGAATCCACAACATCGTATAGGCATAACGCACATCGTAAATCCCCGCACCAGCCGTATTCATACGGACGAAGCCCTCTATCCCCCACGTGGAAGGAATAATGGCACCCAGCCATTTCCAATACTCGGGCATGGCGTAACGCGGCCACGTAATACCCGAAATGAACAGGAAAATAACCGAGGTGAAGACAAAGAGCAAGAATGAGCTTTCCCGCTCCCTGACAAATACCGAAAGTGTCATTCCGAAAAATATCGAAGACAACAAGAAAGGTACGGCAAAAGAATAAATCTCCACTTGACTACCAATCTGCGGGTATCTGAAAAGCCACGGAATAAAATGCAAGATATAAGCCGCACACAGAATGTATAGGCTGAAATAGCACAACGACTTGCCTATGACTAAATGCAGCACGTTGTTGTGCATGTGTTCGCGCCCGCTATAAAAAAGGTGTAACTGGCGATGTTCATAAATTCCCCCGGCCAACATGCCTATCCCCAAAATAAGACTTTGTTGCAAAATAAGAATCAATATCGCCGGTAACAAGAACGATGCCAGCCCGCCTTCGGGATTATAGAGATTAATGGAGACATAAGGAATAGGCTGTGTAGCCACATTGATTTGTTCTTGCGTAGCACCTCCCAACGCTTGGGTCTGTAATTTCCCGCCCAGATTCATGGTTACATCGGTCAGCGCAATAAGAAACCCCTTATAATTAAGCAGGATACTCATGTCGGAGTAGAATGAGACGACACTCTGCTCCCCCCGTTCGATCTTTTGGCTGAAATCACTCGGAATAAACAAGATTCCGTAACAATGTTTCTCGTGCATCATACGTTTCGCCTCGTCCATATTGGCACAATACGAGACGATACGGGCATGCGGAGTAGCTCCCATCTCCCGAGCCAATTCGCGGCTCAACGGGGTGCGGGCATTATCTACGACCACCATGGGTACCTCTCTCACCACCTCGGGGTTATATACCGCCGCATATACAATAGGATAGACAAACGGCAAGGCAAAGAAAAAGAGGACAACCCCCCAATCTTGAAAGACGGCACGATACTCCCTCCGCCAAATATAATAGATGTCGGTCAATCCTATTTTTATAGATCGCAACAATTTCATATCAATTCATTTTTATCAAGGCACATATATTTGACGGATCAAAGCCTTTTTGAGCCGCGGCAACAACGGGGTCGAAGCCACGGCAAACAGGATCAACGCCACATAATTCATACGGGAATAATAGAGCGGTATGCCATTAAGAGCTTGGTCCACATAAATCAAAAAGTAATGGCGCACCGGCAGCACATACGACATCGCTTGAAAAGGCAGATACATAGCCGGCACCGGGAAAGAAAATCCGGCGATGGAAAGAGACAAAACCCCCACCAGTCCGGCAGCACTCAACCCGATTCTCAAAGAGGGTGCAAAACTCATGATAATCACCGCAAAACTTTGCGAAGCGATGACCAAAAGGAACATGGCAAAAATCATGTGCCAAATATTGCCTTGCATAGGAAAATGCAGATACCCATAGAGCATGGCAAGATACAGAAGTCCCATCGAGAAAAAGATGATGGTTTGAGGCAACAACTTACCCGTAATCGCTATAATAATCGAGTTATCGGCCGTACGCAGCCACTCCCGCGAGGTCGCATGTTTCATCTCGGAGCCTATGCTGAAAACCGTCACAATCAAAATCATCAACTGTAACAACCCGGGAAGAAACGAGTTATTGAGATAGACCGAATAGTTAATCCACGGATTGCCCAATGCATGCATATCGGTCGCAATTGGTTGCAGCTTGGCCATAATCTGCGAATCCTCGGCCCCCGAAGCAAGCAAGACTTGGCGCACAACCGCTCCCGAAGCCAATACCGACATGGTTTTGAAACTCTTGTACAGTAACGACGCCGGAATGTAATAGGCGTTGTTGGTGTAAAACGATATTTCGGGCTGACGACCGGCCAGCGCTTTGGCCTCAAATTTGTCGGGGATAATCAAAAACCCGAATATTTCACCCATTTGCATCATTTCCCGGGCTTCGGTAAAACTGTTGAGTTTATACCGCACATCGACCGACTCCAACGCCCCCAACTGCCGCGTAAAATTCTGCGACGAGGCGGTTTGATCGTGATCGACTATCGCTACCGGTATCTTGTGCGGCAACCCTTGATGCATCAAAGAGAACATGAAGATACTGCAAAACAAGAGTGCCCCCACCATGCAAAGCACATAAATGGGACGTGACACAAGAATCTTCATTTCCCGAACGATAGTCGCCCAAAGACCGGTTTTATATTCTATTTGTTCCGACATATAAAGGCTCTCGTAGTTAGAGTTCCGTGTTTGTTATCTATCTCTCTTCAACAATACCGACATACCGGGACGCAGATTATCGACAGGCTCGACAGGCCGCGCCTTGACTTCAAAGGTTTTGGCATCGTACTGCCCAGTCACTTTCGTAGCACGCCACACGGCATAAGAGCCCATATCGCGAATATAGAACACTTTCAGTGTGACCTCTTTATTTTCCAAAGCGGGAATGACAGCCTTTACCTCGGCTCCCATCGTCAGATCTTCCAACAAATCTTCCCGCACATTGAACGAAACCCACATATCATCAAGTTTCAACACGTTCATAATCGGTGCGCCTAAACTTACCAATTCACCCACATGAGGGAAAATATCCGAAACTTCCCCGTCGGTAGGCGCAGTCAGATAAGAGTCGTCCAGTATGGATTCCACCTCGGCAACACCTCCCCGAGCTGCGGCAACCATCGCTGCGGCTGCGGCTTTATCTTCAGACTGTGCCCCGGCTTTTGCCATTTCGTATTGCGATTTAGCCGCACTTTCGGTAGCGACCATCGCTTTGTAAGACGCTTCGGCTTCATCGCGTTTCTGTGCCGAAACCACCCCTTTCTCATACAACGACTGCATGCGTTCATAAGTTTTCTTGGCAATCGTAAGCCCGGCTTGCGCCTGCTGCCACATATCGTATGCCGAATTCAACAATTCGATGCGGGTACCGTTATCCACCTTTTTGTTCTGGGCTTTCGCCACAGACTCCATCGCCTCGGCTTGAGAGAGCCTTGCCTCTACCAACGAAGAGTGAATATGTACCAATGTATCGCCCGCTTGTACGTGCTGTCCCTCTTCGACCATAAATTCTACTACTCGACCGGGGAGTTTACCCGAGACTCGCACCTGTGTCGCTTCGGCCTGTCCCTGAATAATCTGGGGCTCGGGTTTCAACAGGAACAACCCTATCAAAGCCAAAACAACTATAATGACAATCAAAGCAATGAGGCCTACAACCAAACTGCGTTCTTTCTTTACTTTTAGATTTTCCATCGTAAATCTGTTTTGCTATTTTTCTTATTTCTTTTTTTTAATATTTCATGGTACCCAATGCCTTCGCCAAATAAACTTCGCAAAGCCGGGTATCGATTTCGGCATCGATTTTTTCCGATTGGGCTTGAAGCCATGCTGTCTGAGCCTCCAACACATTGGTGGTTGTGAGTATCCCTTCTTGGAATCCGAGTTGGGCATTCCGCAAGTTCTCATCGGCTTTTTCGAGATTCTTCAAGGTCATACGATAAGTGCGGTAAGCCTCCGATGCCTTGAATGCCGCTTGATTTACCTGCAACTCGATTTTTTCTTTCGCATCGGCCAGTTCAAGTTTGGCGACCACAGCCTCGCTTTTGGCTGCCCGTATCTTGTTGTAATTTTGTCCCCAATGCAAGATGGGGATATTGAGCATTACCCCTACGCTGAACATACCATTGAATTCATTCTTAAATCCATTGAATACATTCGGATTGGAGAGGGAGTAGGTTCCTACCAACGCCAACTTGGGCAACATGTCGGAAAGAGCCAAATTCTTTTTCTTCTCATAAATTTTGGCCGCATAGCTGAGGCTCAATACCTCGTTTCGATTCTTGAATACCTCTTCCATATCGTAGGAAAGCGGCTGCTCCTGAGGCTCGATCCGCTCCAACGATTCGTCTTCGAGAGTAAACACCTCGGTCACCGGCAACCCGCAGATTTGCGCCAAAGCCATGCGCGACAGGGCCAATCCGTTATCAACCTTGGCCAAGGTAATTTGAGCCGCATTCAACCGCACAGCCACCGTCAGCCCATCGGATTGTGTGGCAACTCCCTCGGCAATCATCTCCTGCACATGGCGGTTGAGCGTATCGAGCAACGCGGTATAACTTTCGGCCAATTTTTTCTTATGGACAAGCGAAACGACTTGCCAATAAGCCTCATCGGTCTGATAGATAATCTCTTTCTCGGCCGTATTTCGCTGCGATATGGCCAATTTCTCGGCATAGCTTGCCATATCGTTCAGCGCCTTTATCTTTCCACCCATAAAAATAGGCTGCGTCAAAGTGACTAATCCGGCATAGACATTATGCACATCAAACTCAAATGCCTCTTTGGGAATAAGTGCAACAGTTTGAGGTATGGGCTGGCCGTTATTCAATATCGGCTCTCCCGTAACTGGATTGGTCACCACATTGTATTTGTACTCTTGCGATGCCAGATCAAAACTCTTGGTGGGTAGATACTGGTCTTCCTCCAAAAGGGAGATAGATTTCTGGTTATACATATAAGAACCCGTAAAATCTATCCCCGGGAAGTAAGCTCCCCGAGCCGATTTCTTGGTATATCCAGCTCCTTTTACCTTCTCTTCGGCAATGCGCAATTGCTTGTTATTCTTCAACGCCATACGGCGGCAAGAATCGAGCGATACCGGCTGCTGTGCCGAAACTGCTAAAAAAGAAAGTGAGAAAAGAACCAACAAGACTTTGCTTATTTCTATTTTTCGACTTAGTTTCATACGTTTCTATTTATCTTTACTCCTTATCAAAAAATTAATACTTGTTTTGCTTATAGTTGCCTAAACAATTTTATTTCTTAAAAAAATAATGCCCTCGGCATTGCGTCGCAAAAATACACCGAGTTTAGAATTAAACAAACATTTAGGAATATTGTTTTTGTTTTTTACCGTTTTTTAAATATTTCGCTTCAAAGTCGGTCCACCAAAAATGGGAGGAATCATTCTTTCAAAGTAAACGACCGAGTACCTATTTTATAATTATCGGCAAAAATATCTACTCGATAATCGCCCGGATAGAGAAATTCTTCGACAGCCCAATACATCGTCACATCGTTAATCTCCTCACCCGTAAACTCTATCAATTTACGACACGAGAAGTTAATATTCCTGTCCTCAAAAGGGAATACATCGGCACGGTCTTTCACCAGCACATCACCATCGGGTTTCACGATACGGGCATAGATATATTTCTCACCCACCTCGGCTGTCACGTTTTTAGCAATAGAGAATGTAATCTTTATCTTATCGGTTTTTTTAATTTTTTTTGCAGTCTTTCCCCGCGAATCTATGGGCGTGACGACGATGCCCACCGCATCGAGTTTCGATGCCAATGTAACCTTCTCGGTCAACTCTTCCCGCTCTTGTTTCAACTGGCTGGCTGTCTCGGCCACCTCTCTATACCGGCGGGTCACTTGGGCATTCTCTTCCCGCAGTTGTTTATTTGCGACATTCAGCGAATCGATTTGCATCACATAGTGCCGCATGATTCCCCGCAAGGTAGCCAATTCTTTTTTCAACTCTTCGATACGTGCCGAACTGGTATTCTTTACCGTGCGCAACTCCTCCAACAAGCGTTGTACCTTCACCTTCTCGGCATCGAGTTTCTCGATCAGGGAATCGTTGTTAAACATCATTTTTTGTCCTTCAAACTGGTCATATTGAGCAGCCAAATCGCTATACTCTTTTTCCAATTCGTCGCGCTGTTTATCGATTTCGACCTGTTCTTTGAAATCGGCCATTTCCCTGTGTTGCATATATATGAAGATGCCGGTGCCCACCAATGCGACAGCCAACACGACAATAACTATTCCTACCCAGTTACTTCTTTTCATATCCATTTAGAAGCTAATTTTTTTGCAAAAGTAACGCATTCTCAAATATCAATCAAGGCGAAATAGATTATTTAAGTTATAAATGTTAAATTGTTTTTCTTCAAATGCGATGAGGCCCCTCCTCCCCCAAAAATCCACGACTCCTCCCCTCGCACAAACAAGAGGCCCAATAAATCTTTTTGTCATAAAAATAATTAAGTTAATAGACGATACAAGCTAATTATCGTATATTTGTGAAATCTTAGAAATGTTATGTACCCAAGCAATTATGGGAAAATTGTTCGACTTTTTCAAAAAACACCCGATAATCAAAACATTAGTATTGATGATTATCGTCTTTTTCCTATTGATATGGCTCACCTTGTATGGGTTGAAACTATATACTCGCCACGGGAAAGCTGTCATCGTGCCCGATGTCAAGACATTGGTCGTATCTGATGCCCTGCGAATTCTCGAACGGGAAGGATTTCGATGCGACATCGTAGATTCGCTGTTCATCGATGAAGCCACCCCGGGCAGCGTGGTCGAGCAGACTCCGGCCGGAGGCAGCAAAGTCAAGTCGGGACGGATCGTATACCTTTCGATCAATGCCTATTCCCCCAGAATGATTTCATGCCCGAAGGTAACCGACATGTCGCTCCGTCAGGCACTCTCCACTTTGAAAAGCATCGGATTGACCGATGTGCAAATAAAAAATGTCCCGTCGGAATATCCCGATCTCGTCATCGGCCTTCAATATCGAGGCGAAACGATTGAACAAGGCGACAAAATCCCGGCCGGTAGTACGGTAACCCTGCTCGTAGGGAACGGCGACAGAAACAGCTACGACTACTACGACTCAACAAATGAAGAGGTTCAAAATGTCGAAGAGGAACCTCTTACCGATGAAAGTTGGTTTAACTAAAATCCGGAGCTATGAACCTTTGCGACGAAGATATAGATGTCGATGATAAAATCGTAGCCGAAGAGGGTGAACGGGAATTGTACGAACACTTCCGGTTTGTCGCCGACAAGGGACAAAGCCTGCTGCGAGTGGACAAATTTTTGGTCACCCGGCTCGAAAACGCTTCGCGCAATCGGATACAACAAGCCGCCGAGGCCGGCTGCATTCTCGTAAACGGAAAAGCCGTCAAATCGAACTACCGGGTAAAACCCCTCGATACCGTATCGATCGTAATGGATCACCCCCGCTACGAATTTGAAATCATTCCCCAAGACATACCCCTCGATGTCGTTTATGAAGACGATACCGTATTGGTCGTGAACAAACCGGCGGGGCTGGTCGTACACCCGGGACACGGGAATTACAGCGGCACGCTGGTAAACGCTTTGGCCTACTATTTTAGGAACACGCCCGACTATGATGTAAATGACCCCCGGCTGGGGTTGGTCCACCGCATCGACAAAGACACTTCGGGGCTATTGGTCATTGCCAAAACGCCCGAAGCGAAAACCAACTTGGGAATGCAGTTTTTCAACAAAACAACCCAACGGAAATATGTAGCGCTGGTATGGGGGGTTATGGAAAAAGACGAAGGCACGATAACCGGCAACATCGGCCGCAGCCTCAAAGACAGGTTGCAAATGACCGTATTCCCCGAAGGCGACCTCGGCAAACATGCCGTAACCCATTATAAGACATTGGAGCGGTTGGGATACGTCTCGATTGTCGAGTGTAAACTCGAAACAGGGCGTACCCACCAAATCAGAGTCCACATGAAATATATCGGCCACACCCTCTTTAACGACGAACGCTATGGAGGCGACCAGATCCTTAAAGGAACGACATTTACCAAATACAAACAATTCGTACAAAACTGTTTCGAAATATGCCCACGACAAGCATTGCACGCCAAAACACTCGGGTTCAAACACCCCGTGACCGGCAAGGAGATGTTTTTCGACTCCCCCATCCCCCAAGATATGGAATTGCTTTTTGACAAATGGCGCAATTATACAGCCAACCGAGATATATAAAAATAAGAGAAAATAACCCAATATAAACACACGGTTCTATACCTTAAAACATTAGAGTTATGGAATGCCCAAAAGAATTTGACGATATTCGTCCTTATTACGACCGTGAATTTCACGACAAGATGAAAGTCTTGGTCAAGGAGCCCAAATTCGAACACGCTGTACGCTATGTCTTGCGTGACATCGATTACGATGTATTTTGCCAACAATTATTAGCCCTCGACAACAAGAAAGACTTTCAGTTGCTCATCATGCGCTCCTTCCTCGAAGGTCTCACCCAAAAAACAACAAAGGGTCTCACCGGCGGGAACTTCGAAATCCTCGACAAAACGAAAAGCTACACTTTCATGTCGAACCACCGCGACATCGTCCTCGATGCCTCGTTCCTCAACCTGTTGCTCATCTACCACGGGATAAAAACCAGCGAAATTGCCATCGGGAACAATCTGCTCATATTCGATTGGATTTCAGACTTGGTGAGACTCAACAAAAGTTTTATCGTAAAACGTAATTTGGGGGTACGCCAAACCTTCGATGCCGCTCGACAGTTATCGGGATATATACACTTTGCCATCACAAAGAAAAACGAGTCGATTTGGATTGCCCAACGCGAAGGCCGCGCCAAAGATTCGGACGACCGCACGCAAGAGTCGCTCGTCAAGATGTTGGGTATCGCCGGTGACGGTGATTTCCTCGACAATTTGAAAGAGATAAACATCGTACCGGTATCTATCTCCTATGAATACGACCCTTGCGACTATCTGAAAGCTTACGAATTCCTACTCAAACGCGATAACCCTGAATTCAAAAAATCGCAGGAAGACGATCTCCACAGCATGGAAACCGGGCTACTGGGATTCAAAGGGCGCGTGCATTTCCAAATATCGCACTGCATCAACGAAGAGTTGGATAAACTGTCGGCCGTCGAGGAGAAATCGGAATTGCTGACCTACATACTCAAAGTCATCGACAATGCCATTCACTCTCATTACAAACTGTATCCCGGCAACTATGTCGCTTATGATATGCTTCAAGGCGGGACCCAATTTGCCGGAGAACATTACTCGGAAGAAGAACGAGCCGTCTTTACCGACTACTTGTATTCACAATTGGCAAAGATTCCCAATGTGACCAAAGAAGAGGATAAAGAGTTCCTCAAAAAGTCTATTCTCACGATGTATGCCAACCCGCTGAAAAACCAGTTGGCGGCACTCGGGCAAGAATAACACCAATACAAAAGCGAAACGACTTGTCGTTTCGCTTTAAATATTTAATCCTATGCGACTGCCTCTTCTTCTCATTACTCTCCCAATCATAGCCCTATTGGCCGACATCTATATCTTCCACCGGAATTTACGACAAAAGGCTCAATGGGCAAAAATCATTTGGTGGAGCATTTCGATTCTCACGCTTTCGGGTGTATTCTTCGGGACGATCGTCCAATTGAAATTCCGGGGATTACTGACGATAAACGCGACCATGTGGCTGTTTTATACCTTCTTTTTGGTTTACATGCCCAAATGGGTCTACACGATATGCTCCCTGTTTGACTACCTGCCCTGCCTATGGAGGAAGAGCAAAAGCCGGATAGGACACTTCGCCGGCATAGGAGTAGCTCTGTATGTTATAGGGGCCATGCTTTACGGCTCATTTTATGCACGTCAACACCCTGTCTATAACTACCAAACCATCTCCTTCCCCAATTTGCCGGGGAGCTTCGACGGGTATCGTATCGTCCAATTTTCAGACATGCATATCGAGACCTTGGGCTCGGCAGCCCGTTATCTGCCCCGCTGGATAGAACAGATCAACCGCCTTGATCCCGACCTAATCGTCTTTACCGGCGACCTTGTCAACCGTCAAGGCGGAGAGTTATTGCCTTACATGGAGACACTATCCCAGCTCTCGGCAAACGACGGCGTCTTTTCGGTTTTGGGAAACCACGATTATGGCGATTATGCCCGCTGGGAAAGCCCCCAAGAGAAAGAGCAAGCCCTCCAAGCACTCATCGCCAACGAAGAGAAAATGGGTTGGAACATGCTCAACAACCGCTCGGTCATACTCCACCGAGGGAATGACAGTATCGCCTTGATCGGAGTGGAAAACTGGGGACTTCCCCCCTTCCCGAAATATGGGAAATTAAACGAAGCTTACCCGACTTTGAACGATTCGACCTTCAAGATACTCCTCTCGCACAACCCCCTGCACTGGCGGCACGAAGTGATACCCCTCACCAACATCGACCTCACCCTGTCGGGACACACGCATGCTATGCAATTGAAACTGGGCTGGAAAGGCTGTGAATACTCCTTGGCCGAACCCATGTACCCCGAGTGGAGCGGCTTGTATCTTGCACCCGACAATCGTCAAAAACTATATGTCAACGAAGGTATCGGGTGCGTATTTCTCCCCATTCGTATCGGCGCCCGCCCCGAGATTACCATTATCACGCTAAAAAAAGCGACATGAATACCGTCTTTCACAAACTCTTGTCCCAATCGCTGGGTTTCACCGAAAAGCAAATCGAAAAAACAATAGAACTGCTCGACGGCGGAGCCACCATTCCGTTTATCAGCCGCTATCGCAAAGAGGCAACCGGCTCTCTCGACGAGGTACAGATAAGCAATATCAAAGAGGCTTATGACAAGTTGTGCGAATTGGTCAAACGCAAAGAATTCATACGCGCGACCATCGACGAGCAAGGCAAACTGTCGGAAGAGTTGAGGCAACGCATCGACTCCTGCTGGGACGCTACACAGCTCGAAGACATATACCTCCCCTACAAACCCCGCCGCAGAACCCGGGCCGAAATAGCTCGGGAACAAGGGCTGGAACCGTTGGCCAAAATAATCATGGCACAAAAAAGCAACCATATCGCAGCCTCGGCTTCACGGTTCATCTCCCCCGAAGTCCCCGACGAAGAGAGTGCTATCAAAGGGGCTTGCGACATTATCGCCGAATGGGTATCGGAAAACGAACGGGCTCGCAATACCGTGCGCCGCAGCTTCGAACATAGCGCCGTCATCACCTCCAAAGTAATTAAGGGAAAAGAGGAAGAAGGCGACAAATACCGCGATTATTTCGAATGGAGCGAACCGTTACGGCGTTGCGCCTCCCACAAGATTCTCGCCATACGACGGGGAGAGAACGAAGGCATTTTACGAGTTGCCATCGCTCCCGACGACGACAAAGCCTTGGAACATTTGGAGCGCATCTTTGTCAAAAGCTCGGGCGAAACAGCCGACCTCGTCGCCCACGCCGTAAAAGATGGCTACAAACGGCTGTTACGGCCCTCGATCGAAAGCGAATTTGCCGCCCTCTCCAAAGAGAGGGCCGACAACGAAGCCATAGGAATCTTTGCCGAGAATGTGCGGCAACTGCTCTTGGCCCCTCCTTTGGGACAAAAACGAGTTTTGGCTATCGACCCCGGCTTTCGCACCGGGTGCAAAATCGTCTGCCTCGATGCGCAAGGGAATCTGCTGCACAACGAGACCATATATCCCCACCCTCCCCGGCAGGACTTTGCCGGAGCTGCACGCAAACTTACGCAGCTGGTCGAAAGCTACAAAATAGAGGCTATCGCCATCGGAAACGGGACAGCCGGCCGAGAGACCGAACAGTTTGTCACCAATCTACGCTACGACCGCAAAATCCAAGTTTTTGTCGTGAGCGAAAGCGGAGCCTCGATCTATTCGGCCTCGAAGGTTGCCCGGGAGGAATTCCCCGAACACGATGTCACGGTACGAGGTGCCGTCTCCATAGGACGGAGGCTCATCGACCCCCTTGCCGAACTGGTAAAAATAGATCCGAAATCAATCGGAGTGGGTCAGTACCAACACGACGTGGACCAAACGCTACTGAAAAAATCGCTCGATCGCGTCGTCGAGTTTTGTGTAAACTCCGTCGGGGTAAACGTGAACACCGCCAGCAAACATCTGCTCACCTATATATCGGGATTGGGTCCGCAACTTGCCCAAAACATCGTCGATTATCGGAAAGAGAACGGCGATTTTGCCCATAGGAGCGACCTGCTCAAAGTACCCCGTATGGGTGCCAAAGCTTTCGAACAAGCGGCCGGATTCCTCCGTATCCCACACGCGCAAAATCCGCTCGACAACTCGGCCGTCCACCCCGAGCGCTACCCCATCGTAGAGCAAATGGCCGCCGACTTGGGTTGCAGCATCGGCGAGCTGATTGAGAACAAAGAGTTGAAAAAAGGTCTCGACTTGAAAAAATATATCTCGGGAGATGTAGGTATGCCCACCCTCTCGGACATCATGGCCGAACTGGATAAACCCGGGCGAGACCCACGCCGCTATATCGAAATGATGGAGTTCGACGCCAAAGTCAAGACAATCGACGATTTACAGGAGGGAATGATACTCAACGGCATCGTCACGAACATCACCCAATTCGGGTGCTTTGTGGACATAGGTATCAAAGAAAACGGGTTGGTACACATCTCGCAAATGGCCGACCGTTATATCTCAAACCCGGCCGAAATCGTCGCCATGCACCAACCGGTAAAGGTCAAAGTCATCGGGATAGACCGGGAACGGAAACGCATACAACTCTCTTTAAAAAACGTATCATGAATATTGCTTTAATCAGTTTGGCATCAAACACGCCCGACAAACAGTCGCAAATGAGAAAGGCTTTTGAAGAACTGCGGGAGATGGGTATTATCGCCGAGGCCTCGTCGATATACGAAACAGCCCCTTGGGGAAATCCCAACCAAAAAAATTATCTCAACGCCGTAGCCCAGATAAACACCACGATAGGATACGACGAACTGAACGACACTTTGAAAAAACAGGAAAAAGCCCATGGCCGCACACCCGACTCGAAACGGACCGGCGAGATTCCCTTGGACATCGACATTGTCGTCTGGAACGGAGAGATATTACGACCCAAAGACTACAACCGTGACTACTTCAAAATAGGCCTTGAAGAACTGAAAACCATTCATGCCCTATAATTGTTAAACTTAAAATACGGCTCTATATGAAGACTATCGAAGAAATACTACTCAACCGCACATCGGTCCGCCGTTATGAATATGACAAAATCCCGGCCGAAAAACTCGATTTCATCTACCGGGCTATTGCAAACACCCCGACCAGTTACAACGGGCAACAATTCTCGGTCATTGCCATCGATGACCAATCGGTCAAGGAAGAACTATACGCCATCACCAATCAAAAACAGATCAAAACCTGCGCCACCTTGTTGATATTCTGCGCCGACTATCATAAGATAGAAGTATTGGCCCGGAAAAAAGGAATCGAAAATCCACACTTCGAAAATACGCTCGACGGCGTGATGGTGGGAATTATCGATGCAGCTCTCGCCATGCAAAATGCAGTCGTGGCAGCACAAGCTATGGGACTCGGCAGCTGTTGCGTAGGATATGCCCGTACAGCCAATCCGGAGAAGATTGCCGAAATTTTGAAACTCCCCGAAGGGACATTCGTCGTCTGCGCCCTCACTTTGGGTATCCCCCGCGAATCGCCCGACTTGAAACCCAAGCAGCCGCTCTCCTTGGTCGTACACCATAACCACTATCGTTCCGACGACATGGGCGACGAACTCATGCAATACGACCAAACCGTATCGAATTACAACCGGCATCGCAGCGGAACCACCTCGGAAAACGACTGGTGCGCACACATCTTGGACTACTATCGCATCGCTCTCGATTACGACATGGAGGGATACCTGAACAAACAGGGATTCAAACTGCCTTTCATCAAGGGGAAATAGCTATCGTGCTGCCTTTACCGGCCGGAATTTTACCGAAAAAAGAGGGCGATTAAGCGATATGTTTTCTCCTTTTGTCGATACTATTTTGATTTGGATAACCGCCGACATATATTTGTATCACAATTGATTAATCGCTCCTTGTAAAATATTACAGACTATTTTTTTCGATTAACTATTCTATATATTTTGGTTATGTGGCAATTTCACTGGGAAGCGGAATTGTCACTTTTTTTTACAAAGCTATACCGCAGAACCGAAGTATCTCATCGGGGGTATCGGCCAAATGGCAGGCTCCGGCACAACACAATTCTTCCCGACTCCGAAATCCCCAAGTCACCCCCACCGACTCAACGCCGGCAGCTCGGGCTGTACACATGTCCACATCAGAGTCGCCCACATACAAAGCGTCGGCCTTCTCAACTCCAGCCGCAGACAATATCTCATAGACAATATCCGGCGCAGGCTTCACCGGGACTCCTTCGCGCTGCCCCAAAACAGAATCAAATGGAATTTTCGGGAAGAAATGGCGTATCAACTTTTCCGTTCCCTCCTGATATTTATTCGACGCCACCGCCAGTTTCACCCCCCGGGAAGACAAAGCCAGCAACAACGCTTCCATGCCCTCGTAAGGCCGGGTATAATCTGTATTGTGTTGCGTATAATACTCCAAAAAACAAGCCCTCATACGAGCCACATTCTCGCCCGAACGAGAATCCTGAGGCAATGCCCGTTCAAACAATTTGGTAATGCCATTCCCCACGAAATGAAAATATGCCTCCTCTTCATGCTCGGGGAATCCACATTGGCGCAACGCATAATTGGTACTGATGGCCAAGTCGGCAATCGTATTCAGCAACGTCCCATCCAAATCAAAAATAACCGCTCTTTTCATCTTTTCAACTTTTTGCTATTTTGGAAATGTTACACCCTCAACCCAAATCCTATCGGTACGAGGCTCGCTCTTCGGGCTACAAAGATAGCGCAATCGACGTAAAAACAATCATCACCCCCGTCTCGAAATCGAAAGTTATCCTCTCGTCCTTTCCCCCAGCCTCACCCTACGAATCCTATCCATCAGACCGGCAGCTCCCCGATCGTACGAGTCTAATCAAACAGATGCGACATTTTGAACAATTATATCCCCATTACGACCTTTTATACAATCTCTATCCAAAATACCTTTGTCACCAACAAAAAGCCACATTTCCATGAGGGAAGCGAAAAACCAAAACAAACTAAAAAACGCATCTCGATAGTACGAGAGTATAATCGAGAAAGCTCTTTGCATAAAAAGTGTATTAACAAAACGAAAAGTCCCGGACGTGATGTCCACGGACTTTTTTCTATTCGACAAACGTACAACCCCTACCCTAAGAATTTATAAATCGCCAAACAAAATAGCACTCTATAAGTGTTGTTTATGCGGATTATTTCTAACTTTGCAAAAAAAATAAAAAAAGCACTATTTTTACCCACAATGGATTGGATTCAAAGCCTATTATTTAACAACGCATCGGTAGCACATACCGTTATCCTATATGCATTTGTCATTGCCGTAGGAGTCTCTTTGGGAAAACTGAAACTCTTCGGGGTTTCATTGGGAGTCACGTTCGTCCTTTTCGTCGGATTAATCGCCGGCCATTTCGGATTTGTCGCCGAGAAGAACATACTCCATTTCGTACAAGAATTCGGGCTAATTCTTTTTATCTACTCCATCGGATTACAAGTCGGGCCCAGTTTCTTCTCTTCATTCAAAAAAGGAGGACTTACCCTAAATATGCTAGCCGTAGGAATTGTCCTGCTCAACATCGCTGTAGCGGTCACGCTCTATTTCATCTACCAAGACAGAATCAGCATGCCCATGATGGTGGGTATTCTCTCGGGAGCCGTCACAAACACACCGGGGCTGGGTGCCGCGCAGCAAACGCTCTCACAACTTAAATTCGACGGGACCATAACCGACGTGCCCGAAATCGCCCTCGGTTACGCCGCGGCCTATCCGCTGGGAGTTATCGGCATTATCGCTTCTATGCTGGTCATTCGCGCCATTTTCAAAGTAAAGATGGATAAAGAGAACCAACAAATCGAAGAAGAGAACCAATCGAGCCAACTCGTTCCGCACGTCGTTACCTACAAGGTAGAGAACAAACTTATCTTCGGCCGTACGCTCGACGACTTGGCCAAACTTATCGACCGTAACTTCGTCGTATCCCGAATCAAACACAACGACGAAGTGATGATACCCAACTCCGACACAATCCTCCAAGAGGGCGACCTGCTGCTGGTAGTTCTCTCGTTACCCGACGAAGGCGCCTTAGAGGCCTTTATCGGCCGACCGGTCGAAATGAACTGGGAAGCGATCCAAGCCCCTGTCGTTTCACGACGGATATTGGTTACCCGTCCCGAATTCAACGGCCGCAAAATAGGAACCCTGCGGCTGAGAATGGGATACCGGCTGAATGCCACACGGGTAAACCGCGCCGGTCTCGACCTGCTGGCCAACCCCAACTTGGAGCTGCAGATAGGCGACCGGCTCACCGTAGTAGGCCGTATCGAAGATATAAACCGTTTAGCCGAGAAATTGGGAAACTCCACCAAACGTCTGCACGAGCCCAATATGGTAACTCTCTTCGTAGGCATTTTCCTCGGTATTATCTTAGGAAGCATACCCATCGCCATACCGGGCATGAGCGTCCCCATGAAATTGGGGTTGGCGGGCGGTCCCTTGGTTGTCGCTATTCTGTTGGGGCGCTTCGGCCATAAAATACACCTTGTTACTTACACCTCGACAGGAGCCAGCCTCATGTTGCGCGAGATAGGCATCTGCCTCTTCTTGGCCAGCGTGGGAATATCGGCCGGCGGCGAGTTTGTCAATACCATCATGTCGGGTGGTCTCGTATGGGTATGGTGGGGATTCCTCATCACCGTTATCCCGCTGCTCATCATCGGTATCATCGCCCGAGCCTATTACAAAATCAACTACTGTTCGATTATGGGTCTGCTCTCGGGAGCATGCACCGACCCCCCTGCCCTCGCCTACGGCAACAAAGTATCGGGAAACGACGCTCCCTCGGTAGCCTACTCGACCGTCTATCCGCTCACAATGTTCCTGCGGGTACTCTCGGCACAATTGCTCATTCTGTTATTCTGTTAATCCCATTCACTTTTTATACTTATACCGAGAGTGTGTTGACACATTCTCGGTGTTTTTTTTGAGGGTAACGACCCGACAAGCCATACAGGCCGTTTTATCGATAAAAAAGAGCATTCTATCTCCAAAAAACAGGCTTCTTTCCATTACTTTTTCCCCATCATCTCTTAAATGTTAAATTTGACACAGAATTTAACATATCGGATATGAAAAATTTAAGAATGTACGGAGGTCTATTGGCTCTTCTATGCAGCACCTCCCTTTGGGGAAAAGAAGCGACACCCTCCGTGTGGACATTACAAGACTGTTTCGAATATGCCCATGACCATAGCATCACCCTGCAACAAAACAGGTTGTCGGTAGAAGAGAGCGCAGTGAATACCAAGGAGGCAAAAGCCCAACTCTTCCCCTCGTTCGACTTCTCCACGTCGCACAACTATGGCAACTACCCCCTCGCCGACGGGACTCAATCGGGCAACAACGTCTATACCGGAACTTACGGGATAAACGCCTCGTGGACTCTCTTCGACGGGAAACGGCGCAATACGATCAAAGCCAACCAACTGCAAGAGCAGCAACAACAATTTGCCTTCAAAGAGAGTCTCGACAATTTGCAGATTGCCATTCTCACCGATTACCTGCAAATACTCTATGCCGAAGAGGCCGTGAACATCTGCCGACAAACCGTCGAGGTATCGCAACGACAAGTGGAGCGGTCTCGCGAATTGCTTTCGGCAGGCTCTATCTCCAAAAGCGATCTGGCCCAACTCGAAGCCCAATACAGCAATGACAAGTATCAGCTGGTCACGGCCGAAGCCAACAGAGACCAATTGAAACTCAACCTCAAACAATTGCTCGAACTCGACATCGATACCGAGATGAACTTGGCCCTGCCGCCCATCGACGAAAGCATGGTATTGGTACCGCTTCCCGACAAAAATACGGTTTATGCCACGGCTCTCGGATTCATTCCCTCGATACAGAGCGGTAAGCTGGAACTCGAAGTCGCCGAACTGAATATCGCCAACGCCAAGGCCGGATACTATCCCAACCTCTCGCTCAATGCCGGGATAGGCAGCGGGCACAACACAGGGAATGACGGGAGTTTCGCCACCCAAATGAAACAAGGCTTCAACGAATCGATAGGACTTACGCTGTCGATTCCTATATATAGTCGCCGAAGTAACAAATCGGCCGTCGAACGAGCCCGGATCCAGCAAAAAATCAGCCAACTCGACCTTAAAAACGAAGAGAAAAATCTGTTGAACGAAATCGAAAGCGCTTGGCTCGACGCCTCGTCGGCACAATCGCAATATTTGGCGGCACGCGAGCAACTCAACGCCACCCAAATATCATTTGAACTTACCGAAGAACAATTTTACCTCGGCATGAAAAATACGGTCGAAATGCTCACCGCCAAAAACAACTGGCTGTCGGCCCAGCAAGAAGAGTTGCAGTCACGCTTTATGGCTTTGCTCAATTTGAAAATGCTTGACTACTATCAAAACAAACCGCTCACACTCGATTAACTCATTGAAGAATATAAATCATCATCGAAATATGAAACGTAAAAAAATCATTATCCTCTCCGTTTCGCTGCTCGCAATCATCGCCATACTGTGGTTCTGCTTTGGAAGGCAATCAAAAGGTTCGAGCTACATCATCGAAACGGCTACCGCCACGCGAGGCGATGTATCGGAAGCTGTCACGGCTACCGGTACGATAGAACCTGTCACAAAAGTCGAGGTAGGAACACAGGTATCGGGAATCATCAACAAACTGTATGCCGACTATAACTCGATCGTCACCAAAGGCCAACTGATTGCCGAGATGGATAAAATCACCCTGCAAAGCGAACTTACCTCACAACAGGCGACTTACGACGGAGCCAAAGCCGAATATGAATACCAAGAAAAAAATTATTTGAGAAACAAGGCGTTGTACGAGAAACAACTCATCAGCGACACCGAGTTTGAAGAATCGACCTACAACTACGCCAAAGCCAAAAGCGCGTTCGAAAGCAGCGAAGCCAATTTGGCCAAAGCCAAAAGGAATCTGGCCTACGCCACCATCACTTCGCCTATCGACGGTGTAGTAATCAGCCGCGCAGTTGAGGAGGGACAAACCGTAGCCGCCGGGTTCGAAACACCTACCCTTTTCACCATCGCCGCCGACCTTACACAAATGCAAGTAATTGCCGATGTCGATGAAGCCGATATAGGCGGAGTAAAAGATGGACAACGAGTAACGTTCACCGTCGACGCTTATCCCAACGACATCTTCGAAGGGACCGTTACTCAGGTGCGGTTGGAAGCTACCGAAGAGAGCAATGTAGTCACCTACGAAGTGGTCATCTCGGCCCATAATCCCGATTTGAAATTGAAACCGGGCCTCACGGCCAATGTCACCATCTACATTGCCGAGCGACGCAATGTCGTAAACATTCCACTCAAAGCGCTCCGCTTCATTCCCGATGCCCCCGACGGGAAAGCTCCGAAAGCCGACGAAAAGCCCCGGCAAAAGGCACCCGAGAATGACAGTCTGAAAATCATTTGGGTCCAAGAAGGGAAAGAGTGGAAACCTCGTCAAGTCATGGTAGGTATGGACAATAGTGTGAATATCGAAATTTGTTCGGGACTCGAAGTCGGCGAAATCGTTGCCATAGACCGCAAGAGCAATATAGGAATACCCTCAGCACAAGACTCGGAAGATAAGGAAGAGAGTCCCTTCATGCCCAAACCGCCGGGACGGAAAAAATAAGGAAAGGACAACGCAAACCATGACACCGAAAGAGATTATCCGGCTGGACAATATCCGGCGCAATTTCATCGTGGGTAACGAGACCGTACACGCCTTGCGGGGGGTGAGTTTCTCCATCAACGCCGGTGAGTTCGTGACCATCATGGGCACCAGCGGCTCGGGGAAATCGACACTCCTCAATATACTGGGGTGTCTCGACACACCCACCTCGGGCGAATATTACCTCGACGGTATCCCCGTCAAGAGTATGGGCAAGAACGAGCGTTCGGTACTACGCAACCGAAAAATAGGCTTCGTGTTCCAGTCCTACAACCTTTTACCCAAAACAACAGCTCTCGAAAACGTGGAACTTCCGCTCATGTACAACTCGGCCATCTCGGCCAAGAAGCGGCACGAAATGGCATCGAAAGCTCTCGATGCCGTAGGGCTTGCCGATCGGAAAAACCACAAGTCAAACCAAATGTCGGGAGGGCAACAACAACGCGTGGCAATAGCCCGGGCGTTGGTGAATGACCCTGTCATTATCCTCGCCGACGAGGCGACCGGAAATCTCGACACCCGCACCTCATTCGAGATTTTGGTACTTTTCCAAGAGTTGCACGCCCGGGGACGCACGATTATCTTCGTCACCCACAACCCCGAACTATCGGCTTACAGCAGCCGGAATATCGTATTGCGAGACGGGAAAATCATTAGCGACACCCTCAACGAAAATCAGGCCTCGGCCTTGGAGATGTTGCAGAAACTACCGGTAGAAACCGACTAAGAAAGATATTATGAATCTAACCAATCTCACCAAAATAGCATTAAAAGCGCTCAACAACAACAAGATGAGATGTTTTCTCACCATGTTGGGCATCATCATAGGCGTAGCATCGGTAATCACCATGCTGGCCATCGGGCAAGGCTCAAAACGGAGCATACGGGAACAAATCTCCGAAATGGGCTCCAATATGATCATGATACACCCCGGCAACATGGAGCGGGGCGGGGTAAGGCAGGAGGCTTCGGCCATGCAAACCCTCAAACTGGCCGACTACAAAGCCATCGACGAAGAGACGGAATACGTATCGGCCTGCTCTCCATCGGTCAACAGCAGCGGACAATTCATCTACGGCGCCAACAACTACCCCAGTACCATATACGGTATTACAGAGGATTACTTGGACATTCGTAAAATATCGGTGGAAGAAGGGAGTATGTTTACCCCGCAAGACGTCCTCTCCTCGGCCAAAGTGTGCTTAGTAGGGAAAACCGTTACCGACAATCTTTTCCCGAATGGGGAAAGCCCCATCGGCAAAGTGATACGATTCAACAAAATCCCGTTCAAGATTATCGGGACACTTACTCCGAAAGGATACAACAGCATGGGTATGGACCAAGACGACATGGTATTGGCGCCCTACACGACCGTACAAAAACGTATCCTTGCCATCACCTATCTGCAAGGCATCTATTGCTCGGCCTTGTCGGAAGAACTTACCCCGCAAGCGACCGAAGAGATAAGCCGGATTCTACGCAAAAACCACAAAATCAAAGAGGGTGAAGAGGACGATTTCGAAATACGTTCGCAAGAGGAACTAAGCAGTATGCTCAGTTCTACCACCGACATGATGACAATCCTGCTCGCCTGTATCGCCGGCATTTCGCTGTTGGTAGGCGGTATCGGGATTATGAACATCATGTACGTATCGGTAACCGAACGCACCCGGGAAATCGGATTGCGTATGTCGATTGGGGCCCGGGGAATCGACATCTTGGCCCAGTTCCTCATCGAAGCCGTACTCATCAGCGTCACAGGCGGGATCATCGGGGTACTGTTGGGAGTAAGTTCCTCTTTGGTGGTCAACTTCGTCTTCAAGTGGCCGGTCTATGTACAGGCTTACTCGGTGATACTCTCCTTCTTCGTCTGTACGGTCACCGGTATATTTTTCGGCTGGTACCCGGCTCGCAAAGCAGCCAATCTTGATCCCATAGAGGCGATTCGTTACGAATAATACGACAGTTTTTACTTTCAAATCCTTATCTTTGTACTATGACACCCAACAGTCAACATATTCACAAAAGATGGAATCCCATCTTTATCCATGTAATTGCATGGACCATCATGTTTCTCTTCCCGCTCCTCTTCTTAGAGCGGTTTGAGAGTATGCGGCACATACACTACTTTGATCTGCTGAAATTCTATATACAGCCACTTTTCATTGCCATCATTTTCTACATCAACTACCTGTGGCTTATCGACAAAGTTCTCTTCCGGAAGAAAACCTTACTTTTCCTTTTCTACAACTTGCTGCTCATTATCATCGCCAATATAGCCAGTTTCTCGATTCACCGCATACTTGTACCGACCGAAATGATGCACTGGCGGCCCGGCATCATACCCCCACCGCGACCGGGGCTCATGCAGTGGCAAGATGCTATCACCCTGGCCCTGAGCGTGGGACTGAGTGTCGCCATCAAGGTAACCCAACAGTGGATTCTTTCGGAGAAGGAACGTAAACAACTGGAACAGGAGCGCACCGAAGCCGAATTGAAAAACTTGAAAAACCAGCTCAACCCCCATTTCCTTTTCAATACACTCAACAATATTTACTCCCTTATCGCCATCAGCCCCGACAGGGCACAATGCGCCGTTCTCGAATTAAGTAAATTGTTACGCTACGTACTCTATGAAAATTCACAGCCATACGTACCGCTGGAAAAAGAGTTGGAATTCAATCAAAACTATATCGAGTTAATGAGGCTACGGCTGGCCCGCCATGTAAAAGTCAATATCGACATACCTCAGGGATTGTGCCGAGGATACAAAATCGCACCGCTGCTTTTCATCACGCTCATCGAGAATGCGTTCAAACACGGGACCAGTGCAACCGAAGAATCTTTTGTGAAAATACAAATGAGAGAACCATCACAAGGAATCATAGAGTGCCGCATCGAAAACAGCTACTTTCCCAAAGGCGAAACAGATAAAAGCGGCTCGGGCATAGGGCTGAAAAACCTATCCCGACAACTCGAACTCCTATACCCCGACAAACATAGCCTGCAAGCCGAAAGAGACTCGCATACCTATCGGGCAATTTTGATTATCGACTTGAATTAAAAATTATGTATCATGATACTGAAATGCTGTATTATCGACGATGAACCGTTAGCCATAGAGCTATTGGAGAGTTATGTCAGGCGTACCCCGTTCCTACAACTGGAAGCCTCGTTCAACTCAGCCGTACAAGCGCTCGAACGTATCTCAAAAAGCGACATCGACTTGATCTTCCTCGACATTCAAATGCCCGAATTGAACGGTATGGAATTTTCCCATATCATAGAAGGGAAATGCCGTATCATCTTCACTACCGCATTCGAGCAATATGCCGTAGATAGTTACAAAGTAAACGCTATCGATTACCTATTGAAACCCTTCTCTTATACCGATTTCTTGAAAGCGGCACAAAAGGCTTTACAATGGTTCGAACTGTCGGCCTCGCCGTCTGCCGCAGAGAATCCCGATAACCGACAATATATCTTTGTCAAAAGCGACTATAAACTCAAACAGATTCCTCTCGACAAAATACTCTACATCGAGGGTCTCAAAGACTATGTGAAAATTTACCTCGAAGGCGAGCCCCACCCTATCCTCTCACTGCTGAGCCTTAAATCGCTCGAAGAGATGTTGCCCGAGGAACAGTTCATACGGGTACACCGGTCATTTATCGTGCAAGGGTGCAAAATCAAGATGATCGACCGCAACCGCATCGTCTTCGGCAAAGAGTATATCCCCATCTCCGATACCTACAAAGACTCGTTTGCCGAGTTCATTGCCCGCCATTCGCCACTCACCGGCAAACCGCAAAACTAAACGGAAACCCTATCGGCAGTAATCTATAAACAGGAGCAGGCTTCCCACTATTGGGGAAGTCTGCTCCTTGGCATCGTTACTCAAATTTATTTCAGTTTCAGAAAGCGTCGTAAATCGAGCGGAAGAACGAGGTTACCTGTGCAGCGAAGAGGATACAGGCCGTCGTCAGTGCTCCATACATCACCCAGATGCCGGAGCAGCTCCAGCAGGGGTTCGCTGTCAGCTCATGGGCAAAGGCTATACACAGGACCGTGCAGATGAGCAATATCAGCACCAGAACTACCAGCGAAATCTTCGCCTCGAGGCTCCACCGCTTGCGCGGCAGTCGGTTCATCACCCGGCGGGTAAACCACCGGTCATGCCGGGGCCGGGGGGTATGCCGGTCAAAAAATTCCCGCCACTGGTCGTCATTCCACTCTTTCATATCCGTTTTTCTTTAAATATTCTCCCAATTTTTGTTTAGCTCGCGAAAGGTGCGATTTGATAGTTCCCTCGGGCATACCCGTCACCGCGGCGATGCGGGCAATGGCCATATCCTCGACAAAGTAAAGGGTAACCACCATGCGCTCCTCGGGGCGGAGTATCGACAAGGCCCGGGTCATATCGATACGGCAATCGACCGGTTCGGAACAGACAGGGATTTGAACTCCCTCGTCTATCGGCTCGAAATAACGGCCGCCCTGCTTGCGCAGTTCATCGTAATAGAGGTTATAGGCTACCCGGAAGAGCCAAGTCGAAAACGAGGATAATCCTTTATAACTACGCAAATGGCCATATACCTTGATAAAGGTCTCCTGCGCAAGGTCGTCGCTAAGGGATTCGTCGCCGCCGGTGAGGCTCAGGAAGAACCGCTTCACCCGCCCCTGGTACTTATCGACGATTGCGGCAAAAGCCTTGCGGTCGTCCAGCAGGACGCAACGCGCCACCCACACCATATCCTCGGTCTTATCCATCTCGTCGGGAGGGGACCGTTATTCGGGTTGATTATCGGTGTTGTCGTTCTCTGGGCGCGACGATACCCGATAGAGTATCAGTTTGCCCGCACCCACCAGAATAAAGATGGCTGCCAGCCCCAGCAGGAAGATACCGTAGCTACTGCCAAACTCTTCGGTGCCGTCGATACTCCACTTCACAATGCTCCAGATGGCAAAGCCCAAACCTATACCCAGATATACCAACCCTTGGTTGAGGGCCACCAGTTTGTCGGGGCGAGCCTGCCGTGACCGGGGCGACTCGAAAAATCCGTCGGGCAACTCGCGCCCAGCCTCGATAGCCTTCTCGATAACCTGATAGTGGGCCCGCTGCTTCTTGTTGCGGTAATAGATAAAAAAGAAGATAACCAAAAAAGCAAAGAGAAAAGGCACAGATATACCCAACACTGGAAGAATCGCATCGAGAATATCCTCGGCATCGGGACCAGTCGTATAAAATGTCCTGTCGCGCTCCAACTGAATCTCGGCCATACGCACCTTGTAGGCTTCGCTCTCGGTCATACCGCCGAGCGTATTGCTATCACTCACCGCCGTGGCCACGGCGGCCTCCGACAGTTTCGTCGCAGTCGTGTTCCCTGCCGGAGCGGCCATCGCTGCGCCCGCCCACAACACGAGTGAAAGGAGCACTGTCATTACAAATCGTTTCATCTTAATATCTGTTTTTATTTTGTGTATCGTTTTTCTGTTCATCTCTCTTTCCGGAAATTCAACCGTTAGACGCAATTGAGCCGTCGAAAAGTTGCGCCTCGGACTATTTTTTTAGAAGTTCCTCCAATATTAAAAATTTACCGCCACAAAACGAAAATAAAGATACAAATAAAATCCCTGTTTTTATCCTACCCCCCACAACGATTCCTTACCCGACAGACAATAGTTCATACCTTTCACAAAAAAAGCTATCCCCGGAATCAAGTTCGGGGATAGCCCAAAGGATCAATTAAAAAAACTATTTTACCTGTTTCGGCGCATCATCGTTATTCTCCACTCGCCCTCTGGCAATCGAACAGCATATCCATTCGAAGTATCGATTCCATATTTTTTCCCGGGATAGGTTCTCCCATTCTTATAGACTACTTTCCCGTCGAGTTCAACCCGGTAGGCATCGGCCGGTATCGGGAGCAGAGCCTGCGTATTCGCTGGAACATTCAAGCGAATTTTCAACTCCTTCTCGGAGCGGTCCAGCGAAATAGAGATTCTCCCGTTCACACTCAGCAACGAGGTTTCGGCATGGACAAGCGGCCCCATCTGCGGCGTCACACTAAATTCCTTAAAGCCCGGTTTTACCGGAGAGATTCCACAAACCTTTTGGGACAACAAGGTCAATCCGCCACCGCTCCACGCATGGTTATAAGTACCCCCGCCAAATCCTTCGGCTCCAATACCCCACCCTTCGAAAAGAGTGGTGAGATATGGGTTATCGACCATTTTCCCAAACCGCCGTTTCATGCGATCGAGAGCAAAATCGGCATGCCCCATACGGAACAGAGCCTCCAATACATATTTTTCCATATAAGGACTCGCATACTCATACTGCCGGAACAATGTCGAAATAGCCCCGTATTTCGATTCATCGGCCAAGCCCGATACGACAGCCAAAGCTTGAAGCCGGTCATCGGGGTCGGGCAACGATTCATCGACCCGATAGGCATCGCCTTTCCAAAAGGCTCGATTAAAAGAGACTTTCAGCCGGTCCATCTCTTGTCGCAATTCCATGGCATCGGTCTTTTTATCCAGCACATCGGCCATACGGGCAACTCCGTCCAAAGCCAGATAGTACCAAGCGTTGAACAATCCCCGTATGTCGATATTCGTACCCCAATCGCCCCAAGTCCACTCCCCACTACGGAATTTGACGGTTCCATCGGCATTGTATTCCCACACATCTAAATATCGCCTAACCGAATCATACAAATCGGCAATCGTAGCGGTATCGCCCGTATTCAGGAAATAATTCCAAAAACCATAATATCCTATGCTGGCCAACATTTGCCCCGGCAGTTCCGTGTGATAATTCGATGAAGGTATCGGCGAAAAAATCGTTCCGTCGGACCTTTGCCACCGCATCAATTCATACATGCCTTTCTTCATGAGCAGATGGGATTGGGGGCAAAGCGCATAAAACGACTCGCCCGATTCGATCACTTCGTCGCCCCACCACTGAGCCCGCTCCCGGTCGGGGCAGTCCATATAGGTATCGCGCATGGTAACCAACAACGTGCGTTGCGCCTTCTCCCAAAGGCGATTATAAAAATCATCGTTACATCTGAACGAACCTTCGAACGAAGTATCATACGAGGTCTCCCGGTAAGAGACGCTCAACAGTTCCACGCCTTTGGGAAACACATAATAGACGGCATGCCCGTTTATCCACCCCAGACTCTCATACTGTTGGAAGCCCTCTTTTGCAATATATTCGGCTCTGAGGTTATGGGCTCCACCCCCTTTATAATTATCGGTCCATATTCCTATCGTATCGCCACTGTGCGCGTCCAATTCCATATAAGGGGTCAACTGCATATTATACGGCAGATGACACACCAGCGTATCTTTCTCCAAACCTCGCCGCCACTCCTGCCGGTCATACGCTTTCAATCCATAATCTTTCCACAACGGAATAATCCTCGGATAAAGTTCATGCCAAGGGCTACAACCCTCCTCTCCAACTTCCACCGCAGCCAGCCAAGGATATGACAGGCTATCTACCGGGGCCGACCGCCATGATTCCGGGAAACGCCGGGCGTCATAACCGATATTGGACTCGGGCAATCTGAAATTGGGCTGTTCCCCTGCCGGAGTGTAATACCCGCCATGAACAGCCGACAACCAATTTTTATCGCTATACAACGGGAATTCTCCTGAAAGGCTCTCCACAAACAACCCGGCTTTCCCGCTCGGCTGATACGAAAACCCCTCTTTCCCCCAATACCACAATAGTATGGCAACCCTATTTTCTCCTTCCCGCAAAAACGGAGAGACCTCGACCGTATCGTAATAAGTATCCCGGGGGGTAGGGCCTCGTTTCACCGCGCCTTCAAAAACGACAAGTTGTCCGTTTATCCACAGCCAGTATTTGCTATCGGCCGCAATTTTTAGTGTAACCGCGTCTTGGGGTAGTGAGTCCAAACAAATATCCTGCCGAAAACAAAGCCATGTATTGGTCGCACTTTGATTCTCAAAAGCCGTAATCCAACGGGCATCTCCTGCTCTCGCCGAAAGTCCGCATACAAACATGGCTATGAATATGATTGCTTTACGTACCATACCGATAAAGGAGCTTCCCGATTTATATATTATTGCATAACAATGATGGGTAAACATAAAAATATTTATTACCAGAAACCGGCGATTATCGAATGACCAATTTGAATGTATAGGCGTCATCGGCCCAATTTACCCGTAAGAGATAAATCCCCGACGGCACACCGGCGAAATCGAAACAATAGCTATTCACAAAATCGTCTGAGCCCTGCCGGACATTGTCGCCGCTTATCGTGTATAAGGTATAATTCAGACGACATTGGTCGGTGTCATTTTTAGTCAAACAATACCTGTTACTCGAAGCATCTTTATAGAACTTGATAGCCGACTCTGAGTTCAAAACCGATTGGATATGTGTGGGATCCCCCAGATTGAGATAACGCGAAACGGTCAACCCATTATAACTTGCCGTCACAGTCCCTTTCCGTTCGGGGCCATCGATAAATAATGTCTCACCCTCGATATGGCCCAATCCCGACGAGCAGGAGAATGTCACCAGCGAAAGGTCCGGGTCGATAAGCACATCATATTGATTATATCCCAATACGTTCAACGGGATTGTCAAAGAATTGATTTGCGCCTTGTTCCAATAGTTAAATGCTATACGGGCTATTTCTTCATCAAACGGAGCCGAGGTCCTCAACAGCCAGCCGTTTGTCACGGCCCTCTCCTCACCATCGCTCGGCTTGTTCACAACGGCATGGTTCACGACCATACCCGTAGAACCGCCGCCATCTAATCCCACTACATCAGAAGCTCCAAAACATCTGAACAGATCGCACATTTCATCGGCATAAACACCCCGGGAATGGCTCTGGCGGCCATCAATCGCCATTAAATAGAGCCAACGCCCATCGGCAGAACTCCCGATACCGGTTCGGGGATACAATACATTGTTGTAAGAGTCGGTAAAGTTACAATCCATTATCTCCCGATCTTTCATTAAGAGCGAATTGCCTCCGACCATCTCTTTTATCTTCGGAGCCTCCCCATCGGCCGTTCTGATCGTCATATTGATTTTCAATTTCTGACCCACGGTCAAATTATCCAGAAACTCCTTTGCCCCATCTATTCCCGACAAGGCCGATTCTCCCTCCTCCAAGGCATTGTGGCCATTCGTGTCTTTAATGATCCTTGTCACCACGCACGTCTTGGGAGCGTTTATTTCCCAACTCTGCCCGTCGGACAGTTTAAAAAACACCTCCGTTTTGAGTTTGTCCCCGATATTGGCATTCTCGTCCATACGTGTATAACCGCCGGCAAACTCATTATAAAATGTCATGTCACAAGAATAGCAATCGGTTCGCGGGAGATTGACGTCGTTGAACGTATAAGACGAAATAGGAGCTTTCAAACTGACGACAGAACCTTCAAATTCCAAGTTGTTAAGGATAGGCTTATTGTCATAATCAATCGCAGCAAAAGCCCACTCTATGCTCCGAGGCTCCCGCTGTATGACTCCGTCCGAAGCACAACCTCCCCGGGGAGCCCCCAAAGGATATTCGTGATGGGCAGCTATGTTGAAGAAATCGCCATTTATGCCGGCATAAGCATCGGAACTTGTCGTCGTGTATCGATCACAAGCCGAAGAGACCGTTTCCAGTCCGTCGATCACATCTTGGCCTAAAAAAGTTTTCACTTGACTATATGGGTTCTGTAAATCCAATTTCAAGATATGAGCCTCTACGGGCAGATTATCGATGCGAATATGCACATATTCACAACCCGGTCCCGGGACATAAGCATTCAAGGTATCTATCTCGCAAAGCTCTCCCCGTATCACAACCGGGGTAGAGAGGTCTTCGGCCTCCATGATTTGAATCAGGCTGTTGCGAAAATCCTCTATCTCCTCGGAACTGTTCGCAAAATCGGTCGGAGTACGATATACCCGGTTCAATACCCTCTCGGCATTCTCCCGCCCGATCTTCTGCTCCACGAGTTTCAACAATTCATAATCCTCTTGTCCCTCTTTCCATTGCTCCAATCGCACAGAGGCAATCGGTTGTTCTTCAATACCAAACAGGCCTCCCGGGAAAACCAATGCGCCGTCGCCCACAGCGTCCAAACTCCGGTCAAATTCAAACGGGTTTACCTGATACCGGTTTACACCCCAATACAAAAATCCGCTCTCTTGTTCTCTCCAAACTCTCCACATGATAGCTCGGGTATGAAACGGTGTCCCTTCCAAAAGGAAATTGGGCTGGCCTCCTTTGGGATAGCAACATACATAAGTCCACCATTCCGAGCGAGGCTCTATCATATCTCTAAACTCCTCGGCTTTTGCATTCTGACCTTTGTACTCTTCGGCGGCTACCGGTAAGATTTCGACATACTGAGACAGGAAATCAAATGTATAATTGTAATCCCATTTATGATCGCCCTCTATCAAATAACTCGAAACCGGGACCAACATTTTTGCATCGGAATCTATCGAATGCAGATGGGAAGACAATTCGGCTATCTGGTCATAATGCGATGTTTTCTTGGGTTCGTCCCAAATATAAAAATAGCATCTATCAAAAACGCCCTCTTGTTTCATATAACTGCACATGCGATCAATCTCCTCATCTTCCAGCATGAACGGTAACGCAAAACGGCAGAACCGTTCATCTTCGAGCAAGGCCAGACTGCGGGGATCGTCCCACGCCCAAGGCGAAAAACAGTTGTCCCAGCGCCAAGCCCCTTTATCGACAAGCTTGCTATAATAGGGGTCTATACGCCGCGACAAAAGGAACTCGGTCCACAACTCTTTCTGCCTGTCCGAACCATTATCGGGAATATTATCGATGTCGATACTGAATATCGACGTGATAGAGGGCGTGAGCGGAATCTCATAATCGGCAACCCGTATTTTGAAACTCACTACGGCATCTACTCCTACGGTTTTTACTTTTACCGAATAGTCATACGTGCCCACGGAGCAGTCTCGTCGGGTCTCAAAAGTGAGCCATACCACCGAGGTCGTTGCCTCGGCTTTTACACTGCTCTCAAAAGGAACCAAAGCATCGTCAAAGCCATCGATTTCGCGTACGATTCTATACTGTACATCGATTGCCGAGAGCGACGATGACGAAGTGACCGTTATATCTTGTGTCGGGATCGTAGAAAATACCAACTGTACATGCTCGGTCTCTCCCCGTCCCAAAACGACTTGATTATATTCCTTAGCCGGGAAATCCTGATAATTCGCTACAATTTCTGTACAAGGCATTACCCATACGTCGCCCGTTTCGGCCATTGTCCGAACAGGTAATGACAATACAATCAACGTGGCAATTAAAACAAAATATTTTTTCATGGATCTATTATTTATTGATTATTTACACTTTTTTCTATTCTCCAAACTCAGTTTGCTGGCGTTCCACTTTCTTTAATTCTTCATTGAGTTTTTGCCGTTCCATCTCGTTCATCGACTCACCAATAGAGCCAAAATCGTTTACGCCCGTTCGCTCCTCTTCATCGTAAATAGCCCTATACGGCGACGGTAATACTTCAAATTCCAACTCTCCCCGCAAGGGCATCTGTTTCCCTTCGAAATCGACTTCGGCCGTTACTTTCACTTTCCCGGGACGAAGCGTAGTCCTCAACAAGACAGGAGCTGTACCCCATTCCACCGCCCGCGGATTGGTATGAGTCCTTTCATCGGCAACCAGACGTGCCTCACCTTCGACCGAAAATCGTATGTGATAATTGTTCAAACGCTTGACCGTCCCTTGTTCATCGGTGACAGTGGCTATTACGGTCACCAAATCGGACCCGTCGGCAATCGGGGGGATATTCTCGGAATCCAGACGCAACATGATTTTTGCCGGACGCCGGGCCGGCACACGTTTATGTTCAGCCACTTTTACCCCGTTGTGGAATCCCTCGGCCAATAGAAAGACCTCGTCATGACGATTTTGTCGTGAAAGGGCTTTGTCGTCCATAAACCGATAGACATCTTTAAATAAAATAATGGGCGACGGCATACCCGTAAGAGTCTCCTTTTTATAAATATAAGTTTTCCCATTTTTGAAAACGGTAAGCCGCACCTCTTCACAATTGGAATATACCGTTACATCGGCAGGAGAAAAAGGAGACATCTCATGCGCAATATAAACCATCGGCCCGCTATCGGCCCGGACCGGCAAAGAATCCAGCGGCCGTTGAGCCATGAACATATAGTATGAATACTTGGGTTGCCTGAATACATCGGTCAACCCGCCATAAAAAGGATCGGGGTGATAGCCTCTCTGATGGTCAAACGAATGCCACAAACAACCGCCTACATGCTGTCGAGATGTTTTCCATAAGGCATCATAACTCGTACAGGCATACGAAGGTGATGCGTAATGGACAGCCTGTACCAACATCGGCCCTTCTCCCCAACACCGGTTGACCCGGCTGGTAGAGTTGTGTGAGTTCCAGTCATCGACATTGTCGCCCCATTCCCGGGTAAAATAAGAGACCCCGGGATTTGCTTTTTTTATCGCCATGTCGGTATCGCCATTGGCCGGATGGGCATATAAAACCGAGAAACGAGAAGCTCCCCGCGCTTCGGAATCACTTACGATATGAGAATAAGGATAGGGATACTCCTCGGCAACGATCTGCGCCACACTATCGACAAACGATTCGGGATACCATGTCTCGTTCAATATCGGTTCCCACAGGAAAACCGACGGACGGTTCCGGTCTCTGCGTATTATATTTCTGATGTCGTCGAAGACTCGCGATTGAAAAATGGGCTCGTCATTCCAAAACTGCCAACCCGGTGTATTCTCAATGACAAAAAGGCCCAACGCATCACAAGCGTCCATAAAAGCAGGGTCTTGCGGGTAATGAGCATTGCGGACTATTTCCAAGCCCAAATCTTTAATCTTTTTCGCATCTCGCCAATGCAAATTATTTGTCATGGCGTTTCCCACCACGGCAAAATCTTGATGCCGGTTCACCCCCATCAACGGGTGCGGATAGGGTTTCCCGTTCACCCACAAACCCTCTTCTCCTTTAAATTCAATACTTCGTAGTCCTATTTTCTTTCGATAACCATCTATCGTGTTGCCGGTGTTCCTATCTTTTATTTCGATGTATAACTGATAAAGAGACGGAGACGAGGGATACCACAATTGGGGATTTTTAACTTCGATACAAGTCGAATAATCACGAGTCTCTCCCGGCCATATACGTATGGAGGCACTCGTTCGATTCACGATTTTTCCAGACGGGGAACATAATGTAATGCAGGCTTTCCCTCGAAAAATTTTATCCGTCTCGTTCTTTACTTGTAACCCGAGACGCACATCGGCCGACTCCTCCGACACCCGATCGCAGGATACAAAAACACCTCCACCGGCCACTTTCGGCGCATAGTTTTCGTCGGTAATATAGACGTGATTATGAGCGATAAGCCAGCAATCGCGATAAATGCCTCCCGAATAGGTAAAATCGAGAAACTCTTGCGGCTTGCCCGGCGGGTAAAGCGGATTATTGGAATTATCGGCACAGACGGCGATAACGTTTTCTTCTTCCAGTTTATCGGTAATATCGACAATGACAGGCAAATATCCTCCATAATGAACTGCGCACAATTCGCCGTTGACCCACACCCGGGCCACACCCATAATGGCCTCGAAATAAAGGAACAGTTTCTTTCCCGAGAGTTCCTGCGACGATTCGAAATGTTTCCTGTACCAGCATACGCCTTGATAATTGACACAACCGCTGGCTTCGGTCGGCAGCGTATCCACACTATGAGGCAGCGATACCTGTGCCCAACCCGAATCATCAAACTCTTTCTGCCCGGCGCCCTCAACATCTCCTTTATGAAACCGCCATGACGGGTTCATCGAATATACCCCCCTTCCCGAATTTTCCACCGGAAAAAATCCCGCAACCGAAAACTCGGGTTGAAAAGATTGTGACAAAAGATTGAGACAAAAACAGATATTCAATATGAGGATAAAGACTTTCTTCATAATCGATATTTTTATATACTGCCGATATTTCTATCGGCAGTATATAACAGTTGCTTAATGTTTAACCACAATCTTGATAGCCTTGGCTGCCGCTTTAACTACATAGACACCGCTATTCAAGTGACTCAAATCGATTGTGTTCTCACCCATACCAACCGGATAAGTAGCCACGGAAGCTCCGGTCAACGAGAAAATCGAAACCGATTGGGCATTGGAAACAGACAATACGTTGTTACAGAAACGAATGCCGTTCAAGACACTCTCCTCATCAATCGAAGAGCTATTGTTCAGTTGAACGGTTGCATCGGAGTGATCCCATGCCGTAATCGTCAATGAAGCGGCCGCAGTCAAATCTTTAAGCACATACAGCGCACCAGCCTCTATGGCATAATCGTCGGGGCTCAGGGCTTCGCCATCGACACTGATCTCTTTGATCAACATTCTCCAAAGTTCATTGTCGGTAAAAGTAATCGTCGTATATTCTACGGTACACTCATCTAAGGTCAAAACCGGGCTCTCATTCTGAGGGGCCGACTCTCCATAATAAAAAGGAATATACTCCGAAGCGGCATCATAACCGTCGTTCAACAAATATACGGCCCAATAATATCCGTCGCCGGTGGCACCCATGTTATTGCCCGGGATTGTGCAGATACCCTCTTTCGCCCCCGGATTATCCAAATAGGCATAAGTGGTCGTGTATCCGCCCGGGATACCGGTAATCAGCTGACCGAGAGGAGCAATGCCTATATAATCTTTATCATTCCCGGCCCCATTGCTATAAGAGACTACAATATCCTCACCCCTTTGAATATGGAAATTTTCCAAAGAGATAGTAACTTGTTGCGACCACACTTGCGCAAACGAAGCTAATACACATGCCAAAAGTACAGTTAAATTTTTCATAATAATTTGATTTTAGTGAAACATGAATTTTGTAATTATTGTATATACCCGGCAGAACGCCATCGCTCCTCGAAGCCGTTCAAAGAGTTTTGAAATCTGTCGAAGTCTTTATTCCCATTCAAGGTCCAGCCAACCTCGGCATAAGCCGCGATTTGAGGATAGACCATACGGTACATAATTTCGGGACGGTTAATCCATTCGCCCCACATGGCACAAGTCAGACCCAATACCAAGTCCTGCCCGCAGTCCACACCCTGCGGAACCGGGCAAAAAGAGTATGCCTTTTCCATCGGAATGGGCGTATGTCCATATTCGAGACCGGGAACAATCTTGTCGTAGTTGTAATTCAAGTAGGTACAGTCGCACTGGCTGTTCACCACCTTGAATCCTCGTTCGAGCGCTTTCTCCAAAATTTCGGAATCTCCCTGCCAAAATTGTACAATCGTATTGCGGGTATCGAGTTTACTCTCCACTTTACACTCCGGCTGGAAAGCATGTATCTTATCGCCGGTAATGTCGTTCCAACCCATCATCACTTTCCCTTTCCGGCTCAAATAGGACGACAAGTCATTGGCCAACCAGATTTGCAATTCGGCCGGAGACAAAAGTTGCTCCTCCTGCATGAAACGCTGTATCGACTCGGAATTTTGCCACTCGTCGTACTTCACCTCATCGCCTCCGATATGGATAACCTTCGAAGGGAAAAGTTCCGAGACCTCATCCAACACGTCGTGAATGAATCTCCTCACCCGCACGTCTCCAATATTGAATACCGACGAGAACACCCCATAACTGCAAGGGACCGAAATCGCCTTGCCGCTGCAACCCAGCCACGGATATGCCGCAATGGCGGCCGAAGCATGGCCGGGAAACTCGATCTCGGGAACAATCGTAATGTGACGGTCGGCAGCATACGCTACAATCTCACGAATATCTTGCTGGGTATAATAGCCGCTTACCGGCTTCCCGTCATATACGCAGCTTTCATACCAGTTCAGTTGCGTGGAATCCCGCCGGCCTCCCACCTCGGTAAGCAA
>CALUJQ010000029.1 GCA_944320995.1 uncultured Barnesiella sp.
TGAACTGCGCCACCGTCCCGTTGATTGTAACCCGTCCCATGATGGGGACAATTCCGTTCTTCTCCTTGCTGCCGTTCACATAGAACAGCATGCGAAATGTGCTCCTTGTCATACTCGTCATTTTTTGTGCAAAACTATAAATCAACGAGTTAAACCTTGACAAGCAAACCTGCGCAGAACGCGGCAAACGAAGCGGCGACTGTTAAATCTGCACTTTCTGCGGGTAACGATTAGGAAACCGTTCTCCTGCCGCAATCCGCTTTGAAACGCTTTTCAGCCCTCTGCCCAACTTCCGTGATTTTCTCCTAACTGCTTAATCTTCAATTTCAAATTCGCATTTCTGCCGATTTTCGGCGGATATTCCATAGATTTTCCGTAATTTTGTCTTTGGTGAATAATATTGCTGCTTCTATTCACCTTGTAATACATAATCATCACATTATATCATTAACATGAAAAACAAAGCATTCATGAGCAAACACAGCTCCTTGTTAAGAATGGCATTGGCGCTTATTTTTGTAGCGAGTGACTACTGTTCTGCCTTTGCGTCAACCGAAATCAACCTTATCCCGAAACCCATTCGTATGGAACAAACGTCGGGCTGTTTCCAACTCACCGCAAAATCGACAATCAGTTACGACGCCACCCTTCGAGATCAAGCCGAATATCTGCAACAAGTGTTAAACCAATCCACCGGATGGGAGTTAGCATTGAAAGAAGATGCCCGCAAAGCAACCATTCACCTTTCGTTAAATTCCGAAGCGAGAATCCAACCCGAAGGTTATCTTTTATCTGTAACACCCAAAGGAGTCACTATCGAAGGGAAAGACAAAGGTGGCATTTTTTACGGCATACAGACACTGCTCCAACTCTTCCCTCCCGAGATTTATAGTGACAAGCGACAACGCAATATAGCGTGGACAGCCCCGGCCGTATCGATATACGATGCACCCAATCGGCCGTGGCGGGGTATGATGCTCGATGTAGCGCGATATTTCTATGACAAAGAGTTTGTAAAAAAATACATCGACATGATGGCCATGTACAAACTCAATAAATTACAACTGCACCTCATCGACGACTCGGGCTGGCGGCTCGAAATCAAGAAATATCCCCGATTGACCGAAGTAGGTGCATGGGCCGGTACCGACCAACACCGATTAGGTGGCTTCTATACCCAAGAGGAAATCAAAGAGATGATAGCCTATGGCGCCGTACGCAATGTAGAGATCATTCCCGAAATCGAATTCCCGGCACACATCCTTTCGGCCATAGTCGCCTACCCATGGCTCAGTTGCACGGGGTTGCAGCACGAAGTCCCCACACAGCACTTTATCAGTAAAGATTTGCTCTGCGCCGGGAAAGAGAGCTCCATTCAATTCCTGCGCGATGTATTGGAAGAGACCGTCGAGCTATTCCCAAGTTCCTATATCAATATCGGAGGCGATGAAGCAAATTATACCCGATGGGAATCTTGCCCCTATTGCCAAGCAGTCATCAAGCGTGAAGGATTGAAAGAGGCATCGGAACTGCAAGGCTACTTAACCAATATTGTCGCCGAAATGATGAAAGGGAAAAATCGTACCGTCGTCGGTTGGGAGGAAATTCTCATGCGGGGAGAGGTGAGAACTCCGGTAGTAGGAGTCTTCTGGCACAATGTCGCCGATACCATTCTCGCCACTCGCACAGGCCACAAGGCAATTTTGACACCAGCCACACACATGTATTTCGATTTCCCCGAAAGCCAAACTCCCGGCGAAGTGAAAGCCGCAACATGGATGCCCCCGATCTCACTCGAGAAGTGTTATGGCATGGAGGTAAACGATTACTCTCCCGAATCGACGGTTATCGGGGTACAAGGGTGTTTTTGGAGCGACCAGTTTATCCACGGGACAATCCTGCAAGAGATAGATTACCTTAACGAAAACCGCTCGGAAAATTATGCCGAATATTTCACATTCCCCCGCCTGTTGGCCTTATCGGAGATAGCATGGACCGCCCGCTCTGCCCGCAACTATCCCGATTTCTGCCAACGGCTGAGCAGCCACTTCCCCCGGCTCGACTTCAAAAATTGCCACTACCGTGTGCCCGAGCCCCGTATTGAACAAATGGAATCTACGCCCGACGGAACATTGAAATTTACCCTCTCCACCCCCGTTGCCGGAGCTCAAATACATTATACGACCGACGGCTCTTACCCCTCCGTACACTCTCCGCTTTATACCGGACCGGTAGAGGTCATCGACAAAAGCGACTTTCATGCCATTACCGTCGTAAATCCCCGTCACTATTCACTCCCCATCTATTTCGCGCCCGATTACTCGGCTTACAAACAGTATGGTATTTACACGACCGAGTGGAAACCGCTGATTATACAGCCACACATGGTACCTTGGAAATTTGAATGTACGGGAAAAATCTCGGGGAACGGCAATTACACCATATCGTTCATTCCTACCAAAGGCGAAAGTTCATTGAAACTGGGGAAATTGAAACTCTATAAACGGGACGAATTGCTCACCGAAACAACACAACCTACTGTATCCGACACACAAGCAGCCATAACGACATACAGCTTCACAGTCAACGATTTTGAAGCCGGGACTCCTTTTTATATCGAAGTAGAAGCCTGCGGGAAAGACGGGAACGACACCTCGGGTTTGGTATTCATATTGAAAAAAGAGCAATAGCTCCCTTAATTCCAATCATACAAAAAGGCGGTTTAGAACCGCCTTTTTGTGTTATAGAACATTCGCCCGACCCGACAAACCAATCTCAAAAAAAACTACCTTTGTTCGTGTAGATATTATCCCCTATTCTTATTAAAAGAAAAACTCATCATTATGGCAAAAGCTCGCATTTTTATCAGTTATGCCCACGAAGACAAAGAGTGGGTACTCGAAGGCCCCGGGAATATCCATTTAATCCCCCGAATCAGACGGCACACGAGTTCAGAGGCCGATTTATGGTTCGACGAAGGATTGGTCATCGGTGAAAAATGGGACGAAGAGATTCACAATCATATCGTGCAATCGCACATTTCCATCTTGCTGATTAGCGAGAATTTCGTCTCCTCGGATTATATCGTCAACAAAGAGTTGGTTTGGATTAAAGAACAGGTTGAAAAAAACAATATGAAAATCGTTCCCCTGCTCATCGGGAACATCACCGAAAAATCGAAACGTATCATCGACTGGATATATCAACGGCAGATACACCCCTCGGAGACCCAACCCCTTTGCAACTACCTCAACGACAAAGCGCAATGGGACCACATGATTACAAGTATTCTGAACATCATCGATTCGAAAATAGACCAAGTGCTCGAATCGCTCCTGTTGAACGAAAGGCAACCCGGAAGCGAAGCACCATCGCCGGCTCCGGCTTCGACAGAACATAAAAGTTCCATCGGGAATATCGACAAAGAGGCACACCCCACCCACCCAACAAATCCTGCGGGAGCAAGCGGTACAAACCCGGCCATCTATCAAGAGGCAGTCAAATTATTCCGGAACCACAAATACAAAGAGGCATCCGATTTGCTGTTGAAACTAGCCGCCGCAAACAATATCGAGGCTCAACATCTTTTATGCGACATCCTCTGCAACAAAGTAAGGACCTACCAATTATGGCCCGGGATCTTAGAAACATACTTGCCTTATGCCGAAGAAAACATGGCTTTCGCACAAGTAATCGTAGGGAGAATCTACTACCGGGGGAAAATCGACAGGCGCGACTACAAAAAAGCCTTTGAATGGTTTCAGAAAGCTGCCGAGAACGGCAACTCATACGGGCAATATCTACTAGGGAACATGTATGAAACCGGCACTTTCGTTGAGCAAAATTACGACACGGCACTCTCCTACTACAAAGCCGCTGCTGCCCAAAACAATGTCATGGCCTTGGGCGAAATGGCCTTTATGAAACAGAACGGCTATGGAGTCCCCATGGACAAAGAAGAGGCCGAAAAAGAGTATTTACAACTGGCCGAAGAGCTGGACGACGAATGGTCCATGCTCAAAATGGCTTACATCGAAATGGAACGGAACAACCCGGAGAAAAGGTTGGAATGGATACAAAAAGCGTTGGACAAGGAGTATATCGATGCCTACTTCGAATTGGGCATGTTTTATCAGTTCGACGAAAAATACAACGACCTCGAAAAAGCCCAACAAGCCTATTATCAAGCCGCACAAAAAGGGAATCCCGACGGGATGAACGGGTTGGCAATCATCTATTACAACATGCCCGACAACCGAGGGAACGAGCAAGCCTTCCGCTGGTTCTCCAAATCGGCCGACCTCGGCGACAGCCTCGGCCTATACTACTTGGCCGACATGTATGAAAACGGATACGGGACAGGGGTCAACAAACAAAAAGCATGGGAACTCTACTTAGCCTCGGCCGAGCAACGGTTCTCCCCAGCCTATCGGAAAATAGGGCAGATCATCGAAGAGGGCGATGCTCCCGAATCCTTCACCGGGAAAGCTCTCGAATACTACAAAAAAGCTGCCGCCCGAAACGACATCGACGCTATTCACGACGTCATACGATTAATGGAGGGTAAACCCGAGGACCAAGAGGAACTATTCTCTTGGTGCAAACGGGGCGCACAACTCAACGACGGATATTGTATATGCCAATTGGGTAAATTCTTCTTCTATGGTACCGGCACCGAAATGGACGAGTTCAAAGCGATGGACTGTTTCCGCAAAGCCGAATCGATGCAAATCCCCGAAGCCTACTATTTCCTCGGGGTGGCCTATTATGAAGCCAAAGGGGTTGTCAGTCCCAATTTGCAAAAAGCCGAAGAGTATTTCCAAAAAGCCGCCGACGCAGGTTACGCCGATGCCATCAAAGCCATCGCCGAACTATATATGCAATCGGGACAAGAAAACGGATACGAAAAAGCCATCGAATACCTGACCCATATTGCCGAAGGCGAACATGCCGACATCGCTTACGAAGGGCTTATGCGCATCGCCGTAGAAAAAATGACTTCACACGACTATGCCGACACCCAGAACAGTGAACTATACCAAAAAGCCCTTCAATTCGAAAAAGCGGGACAAGCCGCCGGCATGACGCAATCGTTGAGCGAAACGTTCCTGAAACGAGGCATAGACCTGTGCGACATCGAACAATACCAGTCGGCCATAGAGCCCCTCCTGCAAGCAGCACAAATGGGAGAAACCGACGCCTCTACACGATTGGGCGACCTCTACTTTTACGGCTACGGTGTCGAAGTCGATTACGAACAAGCCTACTATTGGTTCCTCAACGCCGCACAAAAAGGCAATGCCTATGCACAATATTCCGTTGCTTTCATGTACATGAGAGGACTTTTCGTCAAACAGGAAGAAAGCCAAGTAATCAAATGGATGAAACTGGCCGCCGAGAACGGGAATGTCTCGGCTCAGAAACTCATGGGAGACTACTATTACTATGGCTCCTTCGGCTGTCAAAAAGACATGAGGGAAACCATAAAATGGTACGAAATGGGAGCTAAAAACAACAATCCAGAGTGCATATTGAGATTAGGTCTCATCTACGAGGAAGGCGACGGAGTACAAAAAAATATACTGAAAGCCGCCGACTGGTATCAGCGAGGAGCGAAAGCCGGAATCCCGTCATGTCTCTACAACTTGGGGAAACTCATCATCAACAAGGAGATCGCAGGCGAAGAACAAAAAGGATTCAGCCTCATACAACAAGCTGCCGAAGAAGGATACTCCTTCGCTCAAAACTACATGGGTAAAGCCTATCGGTTCGGTTGGATGGTCAATATCAATCCCGTAAGAGCCACCAACTGGTTTACCAAAGCGGCCGAGCAAGGATTATCCGATGCCATGTGCAACTTGGGCGACATGTATTCCCACGAAGACGGTTTGACCACCAACTACGAAAAAGCACTCTATTGGTATGAAAAGGCCGCCGAAGATAAACACCAACGGGCTTTAACAGAAATCGGCGATATGTATTACTCGGGCAAAGGTGTGCCGCAAGACTACCCGAAAGCCATGGAATATTATCAAAGAGCCTGCGAAGAGGGATACCCCTACGCATTCTACTCATTAGGATTCATGTACTTGAAAGGACAAGGGACTGCACCTGACAAAGAAAAGGCCATGGAGTACCTCAGCCAAGCGGCCGCCATGGGTAATGAAAGCGCATTCCAATTGTTGAACCGGATTGACCACGAGGAAGAAGAGGAGGAAGAAAAAGATATAGACCCCTTCGCCCGACAAGCCTATGCAGATGCCCAGCAGGCGCTCGAAGCCAAAGAGACAGAACGGTATGTCAACCTGCTGATACAAGCGGCCAACTTGGGTTACACTCAGGCCATGAACGACTTGGGCGACCTCTACTTCAACGGTGAACTGGTACCCAAAGAGATGGCCAAATCCTATAACTATTTCTTAAAAGCCTCTCAAAACGGTTCGGGATACGGCTCATACAGTTGCGGATTTATACTTATGCGAGGTTCTTCGGACGTCCCCCGGGACATCGAAAAGAGCCTATCCATGTTCCAACTGGCTGTTGAACAAAATTACAAGGCGGCAACTCGCGATCTGGCCCGGTATTATTATTCCGAAAACACCGAAGAGGGGCATCGCAAAGCATTGGACTACTTCCTGCAATACACCGAATATCGGCCCAAAGATCCCGATGCCCTGCTCCATATCGGACTTATCTACGAAACAGGAATCGGAGTCCCCAAAAATATCGACCTTGCCCGCAAATATTACGAACGGGCCGCCGAAGAAGACGAGACGGGCATGGCATACAACTTCCTTGGCGGGACATTCATGGTAGCCGAGGAGACCGAAAGCAACGAACGCAAAGCCGTGGAATACTTCCAAAAAGCAATCGAGTTGGGAAATGCCGACGCCATGATTCGGATATGTTTCTACCTGCACAATGGCAGAGGCGGATTAAAGCCCAACATTCACAAAGAGATCGAACTGCTCACCAATGCATCGAAACAGGGATACCACGACGCCACCTATCGGTTGGGAAGGCTCTATGAGGAGGGAGAAAGCGGTATCGCCCGAAACATGGAGCTGGCCATCAAATATTTCCAGCAAGCGGCCGACAACGGAGTTCTCGCCGCAATCAACAAAATCGGAGAGCTATACCTCTTCGGGGAAGTTATACCGGCCAATCTGTCCAAAGCCATAGCCTACTTCAATTCGGCTTCGGAAAAAGGCTACGGACGATCCTCCTACTGGCTGGGACGACTGCACTCCGGCGGTATCGGGCAGCTCGAAAAAGATACCCAAAAGGCAATAGCCTATTACCAAAGGGCCATCGAACAAGGCTATGAAGATGCACAAGAATGGCTGGACCAACTTCAAAAAAACCTTGTTGACGAAAACGTTGCTAACATAGAAATTCCACAAGGCAAAACCGACGATGAATTGTATCAAGATGCCAAAGAGGCCTTAAACAAAACACAGTTCAAGACGGCCTATGCCTATTTCTCCCATTTAGCGCAAAAAGGCTATGCCGAGGCGTTCAACTCTTTGGGCGACATGTATTTCTATGGTCAAGGCGTTGTACACGACCAAACTCAGGCCTTGGAACATTACAAAAAAGCCGCCGAACTCGACAGCGCCTACGGATACTTCAACGCCGGGTATCTTTATTGGACCGGGCCCAAAGAGATTCAAGACCCCAAACTGGCCTTACAATACTTGAAACAGGCTGCCCAAATGGGATATACCTACGCTTTGGGATTCATCGGCGATATTTACCGAATAGGCCCGGAAGATATTATCGACTATGCCGAAGCAAAACGATACTATAAAAAGGGTATCGACATCGAAGAAGTCAATGCGATAAAAGGCATGGCTATTCTCTACCTGCTGGGACAAGGAGTGACCCAAAACAACGCAATGGGAGCCTTCTACCTGAGAAAAGCAGCCGATAAAGGCAACGTATGGAGCATGTACAACTTGGGCCGCCTATATTATTATGGCGACGGAATACCCCAAAATTCGAGCATGGCCTTGGATTATTTACAAAAAGCCTACGACGCAAACTATCCCGAAGCGTGCAGTTTGTTGGGATTGCTCTACGAACGGGGTGACGGTACGGCAAAAAACATAGAATTGGCCAACAAATTATATCGGAGAGGGGTTGATTTGGGCGATAGCGAATCGATGCGCTACCTTGCCTACAATTACCTTACGGGAGAGGGCCTACCCAAAGATTACAAGCAGGCGAAAAATCTGTTTACACAAGCGGTCGAAAAGGGGAATGCTCCCGCCCGTATAGATCTGGCCCGAATCATATTCCACGGTTGGGGCACGGAAGTAAACCCGCAAGAGGCGTTCGATATTTTGGAACCATGCTTAAACGAAGGGTATGGAAGAGCCTATATGCTATTGGGCGAAGTTTTCGAGAAGGGACTCGGGGTCAAGAAAGATTATCGACAGGCCAAAGAACAATATCAAAAGGCTCTCGAATTGGGGTACGCCCCTGCTCAAGAGGCTCTCGATCGATTGGACAAATTCTGCTGACAAGACTAAAAAAGGCGAGGATTTTTCCTCGCCTTTTTTAGGGTTCTAATAAAAGTTGCACCTTCTTTACCCCCAACCGGGCCTGCAACCACTCTTTAAAGCGAGTCTGTTCCGATGATGAAAAGTGTTGGGAATAACGCACGACAGCCAGTGTCGTGGTATCTCTTACCGACCTGTCGATACTGCTGAAAATCGTTTTCGATATGGCAATATCGGTCACATTGGGGAATAGCACCTTTATCTCGGGTGCTACCTCTACACCCACCGAATCGTACTGCTGGTAATGAGACGTGAGATTCTCCAGCGAGTCGATGATTTGTTGCTGGCGGGTTATCTGCTCTTGATTGTGCAGATAAATATCCTTAAACATCGTACTGCTCAATGTACCCATATCCATTTGGCTCTGCCCATATCCTTGGCGCACCTCCAACGTAGCCCCGGCCAATCCGTATTGCGGCAACCGGGCCTGGGCTACCGCGATAGAATCCTTAGGAATCTCGGCCCCCACCAACGAAACTTGTATGATGCGTTTCCCGTGTTCTACAGTCGCGCTCTTACTCAACACCTGAGTATCGGGATAATTGAAATTTTGTGATACAAAACGAGATGCCGCCACTTCAAAGAAATTCTCCTTCACCATGTTATAGGTAAGGTAAATACTCGGGGCCATCGTGAGGATAAGAATCGTATATACGATGCGTTCTACCTTCTTGCGTCGCTCTTGGTCCACAAACTGTTTCTTCGAATACTTCATCAGCTTCACCCCCAATGTCGTGGCAAACGCTATGAAAACCGAATTGATAAAAAACAGATAAAAAGCTCCGAAGAAATATGACAAATTGCCCGTAGCCAATCCAAATCCCGCTGTACACAACGGAGGCATCAACGCCGTGGCAATAGCGACCCCCGGCAACACATTCCCTTTCTGCTTCGACGACATGGCCACAATACCAGCCAAGCCGCCGAAAAAGGCAATCAACACATCGTAAATCGTCGGCGAGGTACGTGCCAGCAATTCGCTCCGTGCTTCGTTCAACGGAGAAATCCAAAAATATACCGTCGATGTCACCACACTGAACAGGGTCGCCACGGCCAGATTGCGGAACGAACGTTTGATCAGCTCAAAATCGTTGATACCCAAGCCTAACCCGATTCCCATGATAGGCCCCATTAGAGGCGAGATCAGCATGGCTCCGATAATCACCGCCGCCGAATTGGTATTCAACCCCAACGAGGCGATAAATATCGCGAAAACCAATATGAGGATCGTCGAACCCTTGAACTCAACGCCTGCCCGAATGGCTTCGACCGAAGCCATTTCTTCTTCTCGATCTTGACTCATATCGAGATAATGTGCCAAAAATTTTTTGACAGAATCAATCAAATGAGAAAATGTCATCTTTTTTTCTTATTAACGCCTTTCTCCCGATAAACCGGCATCTCACGATTTGGTCACAAACCGTCTTAACCCGGGGATTTCGCTCAAAGGCAAATCGTGTCGCAACAGATAAACCAAAAACAATCCCAATAACAACGTTCGGAATGCCAATCGCCAAAAGAGGGACTCAATAGGCACAACCAACGCAATCACATACAAAGTTGCCGACAATAGCGTATAACGCAACGCATTGCCCAAGTCATACTTGATCGGATAGACTCGCTGCCCGATAAAGAACGACGCCAGCATCATACTCAAATAACACACAAAAGCCGCCCACGCACATGCCATATAACCATAACGAGGGACTCCCACAATGTTGATTACAGCCGTAATGACAAACCCAAACAACGAAAACCACGCCCCCCATTGAGTGCGGTCGGTGAGTTTATACCACAACGACAGATTGAAAAATATCCCGAAAAACAACTCGGCAAGCATGATTATGGGAACAACGCCCAAGCCCGTGCAATATATGGCCGGCATGAAAAACCGCACAATATCTATGTAGAACATCACGGCCAAGAATATGAACAACCCGAAGATGATGAAATACTTCATCGCCTCGGAATAGGATTTCTTATTCCCGTCGCCGGCGTCTTTGTTCCGGGCAAAAATAAAAGGTTCGTATGCAAAACGGAATGCTTGTGTAAACATCACCATCACAATTGCTATTTTATATACCGCTCCATAAATTCCGAGTTCCGACATGGCATCAGGCCGGTTCTCTGCCAACTGAGGATAAAACATTTTATCGAACGTTTGGTTCATAATCCCGGCAATTCCCAATATCAGCAAAGGGAACGAATACTTGAGCATACGCGACAACAACCGGCGGTCGAATCGGTAACGCAGCCCAAACACTTCGGGAAACAAGAGCAACAATACGGCTACCGAACTAATCACATTCGAAACCAGAATATAACCCACCAAAAAATCGGGGTTAAAAAACCATGCAATCCATGCAGGGTGAATGTCATACAGCCACGGGCAAAACAGTATGAAAAACAGATTCAAAGCGATGTTCAAGAAAATGGAAGTCAACTTGATCGCCGCAAACCGTATCGGACGACGCTGGTAGCGCAAATAGGCAAACGGCAAGGCTGTAAAGGCATCGACGGCTATAATCAAAGCCATCATCAACACATAATCCTCATGCTCGGGATAACCCAGCAGCCGTGACACCGGCGAGATGAAAAGCCACACAAGGAGAAAAAAGAGTGTCGAAGTCGTAGCCAAGGAGATAAGGCCGGTCGTATAAACCTTTTGCGGATCCTGCTCCTGCTTATCGTTGGCAAAACGGAAAAAACCCGTCTCCATGCCATAAGTCAAAATAATCAGCAGCAATGCCATATAGGCATATAGGTTGGTCACGATTCCATACTCGGCAGTCGTTTTCAACACGTTTACATACAGGAATACGAAACACCAGTTCAGGAATCGCCCCAATATACTGCTCAACCCGTATATCGCGGTATCTTTTGCCAAACTTTTCATGCCGGCCATACGCGTCTGTTTTTTTAGCGATTAAAACAATGTCCCCGGACCCGAAAACCGATGCCGGCCCAAATGTGAATATGCCAAATCGGTCACCTCACGGCCCCGAGGAGTCCGTTTGATAAAGCCCTCTTTAATCAAGTAAGGCTCATACACCTCTTCGAGCGTGCCGGGGTCTTCGCCCAATGCCGTGGCAATCGTCGTAAGCCCTACGGGACCACCTTTGAACTTGTCTATGATGATAGAGAGAATCTTGTTGTCGATTTCGTCGAGGCCGTATTTATCGATATTCAACGATTCCAACGAATAACGGGCAATCTCCAAATCGATATGCCCCGAGCCTTTCACCTGTGCAAAATCCCGTACCCGTCGCAACAGCGCATTTCCTATACGGGGCGTACCACGGCTGCGCATGGCGATTTCGGTCGCGGCCTCGCGGGTACAAGGCACTCCCAGCAATTTGGCCGAACGCTCTATAATATGCGTCAATACGGCATGGTCGTAGTACTCCAAGTGACAGTTGATACCGAATCGGGCCCGTAACGGGCTGGTGAGCAATCCGCTTCGCGTAGTCGCTCCCACAAGGGTAAAAGGATTCAACTCGATTTGTATGGAGCGTGCACTGGGCCCCTTGTCGATCATAATATCGATACGGAAGTCCTCCATCGCCGAGTAAAGATACTCTTCCACCACCGGGCTTAACCGGTGGATTTCGTCGATAAACAACACATCGTTCTCTTCCAGCGAAGTCAACAAGCCCGCCAAATCACCCGGCTTATCGAGAACCGGGCCCGATGTAATCTTAAATCCCACACCCAATTCGTTAGCCACGATATTGGCCAACGTAGTCTTTCCCAACCCGGGAGGGCCGTGCAACAACACATGGTCGAGCGGCTCCTTGCGCATGCGCGCAGCCATGACGAATACGCGCAGGTTCTCGATAATCTTTTCCTGCCCGCTAAAATCATCGAACGCCAATGGCCGCAACGCCTTCTCGAACTCCCGCTCGGTGTCCGAAATCTTTTGCTCCCGTATGTCAAACCTATTATTTTCCACAAGCATTCACGTTCGACGCATTTAACCGACAAACTTAGCAATTTATTTTGTGATTACAGCTTTTTCAAAAACAGAAACTCTTGCGACGTCGTTTCATCGCCTCTTTTCGTTCCACTCTACCCCAAAAATCCCGATATGCCAACAAGGCCTCTTCGATTGAGGCCTCCTCATCCCAACCTCTCAGCCGGGCATATTCCGACACGACATACCGCACAACCGACTCGTCGCGGCAGAATCGATTGAAATTGGCCAAACACTGTTTGGGCGTCATCGAGACAAACCGCATGCGATTTAAATCGAGAATCGAGAAGACGATACCCTCTTCCCGCTTATCAAACAAGATGTTTCCGGCCGAATAATCCAAATGCAAAACTCCTTTTTCATGCAATTTGACCGTAAAGGCGGCAAAAGCTTTCAGAATATCTTCTCGTCCGGCGATTCCCCCACCGTCAAATTCCCGCATCATTCGAGGATACGGACAATTCTCCGACACAAAAAAAGAGTGCCACAAAAGCCCTCCGCTCTTTATTTCGATATACGCTACCGGGGCCGGGGTCTCTATCCCCATAGCCCGCAGCCTCAATGCATACTCATAAGCTCGACAGGCTTTGCCGGGCCGAAAAAAAGTATAGGCAATCCTGTTGATAAACAGAGGCACTTTATAATTTTTCACCACATACCACCGACCCTCATAGGAGAATTTGCGGAGCTCGTTTCGAGCCTTGTATATGCACTCGCCCAACGTAGGAAACGACTGCGGCAGATTCTCGATAAAATCTTCAAGATGATAATATGATGGATTCAAAACAAATTTCATCTTTCCCCTACTTCCAAATATATTATATAGAGAGATTAGATTGCAAAAGTACCCTTTTTCCGATCATATAAGAGTCGATATTCAACCTATTTCTCTTTTGTTAAAATTTCTAAACTTTTTCACGCGATCGATAATGACCTCGGGGGCTATATCCATACAGGCATAATCTTTCCGGCGGCATGGCTTATTCCCGAAAATGGAACAAGGCCGGCACTCCATCGGTAGCTGCACTACATTATCCCCAGATTGCCGCCACCCCAGAAATCCACAATAAGGGTGCGTGGCACCCCACACCGAAATAACCGGGACCGATACCAACGAAGCCAAATGCATATTGGCCGAGTCCATCGATACCATGACATCGAGGTGACTGATCAAAGACAACTCGACCGCAAAACCATGACGTTTATCGCCCAACGAGACTACATGCCGATAACGGTCTCGCCACAATGCAAACATCTCGCGTTCCCGCTCGCCCGATCCAAACAGAAATACCTTCACATCGGGCTCGGCCGACAATGCCGCAACGACTTTCTCCATGCGATCGAGCGGATAGATTTTCCCTTCATGCTTCGCAAAAGGGGCTATTCCTATCCAATATTCACCACGCGATTTAGGCCGGGTCACCGCCGCATACAAACTTTCGTCGCCCCCATCCTTGTCGTACAAAGAGTCGAAATCATAGGTAACTTCAAAACCCAACGATCCGAAAACAGCTCCATACCGTTCAAAAGATGAACAGAGGGGCCGCAGCATCTTTTCCTTATGCGCAATCAACCGCTGTTTCTCCTTACGCCCCTTATCGATGACCTCAACACGAATTCCCCACAACCTGAAAAAAAACCGGAGGAACTTGCTCCGCAATACATCGTGCAGATCGGCAACGGCATCGATAGACAACCGGCGCATCTCTTGCGCCAAACGATACAACCCTTTGAATCCTTTATGCCTTCCCTTCACATCGGCAACCATAACCTGCAAATTCTCGGGTGCGTGTATAAACAACTGGGAGGCAACCTTCTGAGTAAGCATTACAAATGTCGTCTCCGGATAGGCCTTGCACACGGAGTAAATTACAGGGATAGTCATAGCGACATCGCCCAAAGCCGATAAACGTATAATCAAGACTTTGCGGTAAGGCATAAAAGTCCGTTACTTTTTATATAATACAGGATTCAACGCCGGATCATTATACATCTTCATCTGCTTATAGACCTTCATATATTTCCTGCCCGCCTCTATCTCATCGAGCAACTGACCTATCGCAGTGGACAAATCGATCCGCTGTTCCAACAAAATTCTCAATTTCTCCCGACATTTGGCAACATGTTCGGGCGAAGCGTCTTTCCGTTCCACCTCTTGTTGCATGTGATAAATCTTAACGGCCAAAATCGACAACCGGTCTATTGCCCAAGCCGGACTCTCGGTATTGATAGTCGCGCCCGGTTGCACCTTGACTCCTGCATATTTCTGCAAAAAATAATCGTCGATCATCTCGACCAAATCGGTACGCTCTTGATTCGATTTATCGATTCGCCGTTTTATAGACAAGGCCTCCCGCGGATCTATCTCGGGATTACGAATTATATCTTCCAAATGCCATTGGACCACATCAATCCAATTTTTCAAACAGAGGTAATACTCTATACTCCCCTCGGAATAAGGATTTTCCAACGGAGCATCTACATTGTCAAACCGATGATAATATTGGGTGGTATTCCAAAAAATGTGATTACAAGTTTCTGCAAAATTCATAATTCACCAAACTAATAAATGACCTTTTTCTCAAATCTTATTTCGGAAAAAACGGCCTGATTTTGTTTTCATTTTACAAACATAACAATTGTTTTACGAACTTCCGCTATTTTCTCCACATAAAAATAGTTCTTCGATACTTTCCTCCGAAAAATCGTTATTTTTGTACCTAAAAAATAATAGCCATGACAACGATTCCACATATTATTGCCGACAACAAAATCCCCTATTTAAAAGGGATACTCGAACCGTATGCCCGAATCGATTATTTATCGCCCGAACAGATAACTGCCGAAACCGTACGCGATGCCGATATACTGTTAATCCGCACCCGCACCAAGTGCAATCACGAATTGCTCGACCAAAGCCGATGCCGATATATTGCCACTGCGACCATAGGTTACGACCACATCGACACCCTCTATTGTCAAGAAAAAGGCATCGACTGGAAAAACGCACCCGGCTGCAACGCCTCGTCTGTGGGACAATATATTTTATCCTCTTTATTGGCGTGGAGCAAACATAACCAAAAATCCCTACACGAATACACCATCGGCATTGTCGGTGTAGGTCATGTAGGCCGTATCGTGGCCCGCTATTGCCAACTGCTGGGCATGCAAGTCCTGCTCAACGACCCTCCCCGGGAAGATGCCGAAGGACCAGACAACTTCGTCCCTCTTGACGAAATATGCCGAAAAGCCGACATCATTACCTTCCACACTCCTTTGACACGGGAAGGCAAATACCCTACCTTCCATTTGGGTAACGACCATTTTTTCGAAGCTCTCGACAAAACACCCCTTATTATCAACACGGCCCGGGGAGAAGTCATCGAAACCGAAGCCCTGAAACGAGCCTTGAAGTCGAAAAAAATCGCAGCCGCTATCCTCGATTGCTGGGAAAACGAGCCCGGCATAGACCGAGAATTACTCCGGCAGGCATTCATTGCAACACCCCACATAGCCGGATATTCTGCCGACGGAAAATCGACAGCGACACGAATGATCGTGGAGGCCGTAGGAAAATGGATAGAGGAAAATATCCCCACCCAAAATATCGTCCCCCCCTCGCCAATTCGTGAAATCATCGACCTATCGGGAACTTCCTATCCGCTACAAACCGCCGTTTGGGAATCTTATACACCTTTCGACGACGACCTGCGGTTACGAAAATCGCCCGAAACATTCGAAATGCAACGAGGGCTATACCCCCTGAGACGAGAATTCCCGGCCTATCGCATAACCGGACTACCGACCGAAGAGACCTCTATTCTTAAAGAATTAGGGTTCAATTTGGTATAAATTACAACTTTTATCCATCATTCATAAGAGAAATAACAGATACCCGACCATCTAAAAACAGGTCGTCATAAAACAGGAAAATGAACAAAAAGTGCCTTTTTCTTGCACAAAAATTACGCATATGTGCAAAAAATGAGTAATTTATAGGGCAAAATTTTTTTTCTTTGGAGAAAAATATATTCCTTTGCACAGCAAAAAATAAGAACGTTAATTTATTTATTAATTAAAAATTTACAATTATGTCTGACGTAGCATCAACAGTAAAAGAAATTATCGTAGAAAAATTAGGTGTTAAAGAATCAGAAGTAACTCCCGAAGCAAACTTCACCAACGACCTCGGTGCAGACTCCTTGGACACTGTTGAAATGATCATGGAATTTGAGACCAAATTCGATATCAAAATCGCTGATGATCAAGCAGAAAAAATCACAACTGTAGGTGAAGCCATCGCTCACATCGAAAAAGCTATCGCAGAGAAATAAATAATTTATGGAGCTTAAAAGAGTTGTAGTAACAGGTCTTGGCGCAATCACTCCTCTGGGGAACGATGTTCCCTCTACATGGGAAGCCCTTTTGAAAGGAGTAAGCGGAGCAGGGCCTATTACGCTTTTCGACGCATCTGAATTCAAGACTCAATTTGCTTGCGAGGTAAAAGACTTCGACCCGTTGAAATATTTCAACGCCAAAGAAGCTCGCAAAATCGACCGTTATACCCAATTTGCACTGGCCGCCACTCAAGAGAGTATGGCCGATTCGGGTCTCGACCTCGAAAAGGTCAATAAAGACCGTGCCGGTGTCATCTTCTCTGCAGGTATCGGTGGAATCAGCACCTTCGAGCAAGAAGTAGGGAATTATGCCATCGCCCCCGAAAAAGGGCCCCGGTTCAGTCCCTTCTTTATCCCGAAAATGATTGCCGACATCGCAGCCGGGCAAATCTCCATGATATACGGTTTCCGAGGCCCTAACTTCGGTATCGTATCGGCTTGCGCATCATCTACCCACGCACTTATCGACGCCTATAACTATATCCGTTTAGGCAAAGCCGATTTAATCGTATCGGGTGGAGCCGAGGCCGCAATCACAGTATCGGGAGTCGGTGGATTCAATGCCATGCACGCACTCTCCACCCGCAACGATTCCCCCGAAACAGCTTCGCGCCCATTCAGCGCATCGCGCGACGGATTCGTAATGGGAGAAGGTAGTGCCTGCCTCATTCTTGAAGAGTTGGAACACGCATTGGCGCGTGGGGCAAAAATCTATGCCGAAGTCGTAGGTGGCGGACTCTCTGCCGATGCTTACCACTTAACGGCAACCCACCCCGAAGGATTAGGAGCCAAACTCGTGATGCAAAACGCTCTCGAAGATGCCCACATGGCACCCGAAGAGATCGACTATATCAACGTTCACGGTACATCTACTCCTGTCGGTGACAAATCAGAAGCCAAAGCGATTTTGGAAGTATTCGGAGATCACGCTTATGACCTCAACATCAGTTCGACCAAATCGATGACCGGCCACTTGCTCGGAGCTACCGGAGCATTGGAAGCTCTCATTTGCGTAAAAACAATCGACGAAAATATCGTACCCCCCACCATCAACCATGCCGAGGGTGACGACGATCCCGAAATCGACAGCAAATTGAACTTCACATTCAATAAGGCTCAAAAACGAGAAGTAAATGCAGCCTTATCGAACACCTTTGGTTTCGGTGGTCACAATGCAAGTCTGATCGTAAAAAAATTCACGAAATAAAAACGTGTTTAAAACGATTTATAACCGTATAAGGCTCCTTATGCACCGTCATAAGGAGCCTTATGTTCTTTACCATAATCTACTCGGATTCTGGCCCGACGACATACACCTGTATGAACAGGCTTGCCTGCACCGCTCCTCATCGATTTGCGAGCAAGGGCGGCGCATTAACAACGAACGACTCGAATTCTTGGGCGATGCCATTCTCGATGCCATCGTGGCCGACATTCTATACCACCGATTCGAAACCCGGAAAGAGGGTTTTCTCACCAACACCCGCTCCAAAATAGTCAAACGCGAATCTCTTAACGAAATTGCCGTAAAAATAGGACTCGACCATTTCATCACCTATTCCATGCATATCAGTTCCCATAACAACTACATGTATGGCAATGCTCTCGAAGCCCTCATCGGAGCCATTTATCTGGATAAGGGATATGCGCACTGTAAAAGATTCGTCGAGACCCGCATCATCAACCCATTCATCGACTTGGAAAAAATCTCGAAAGAGGAGTTTAATTTCAAATCGAGACTCATCGAATGGGGCCAGAAGCACCGCATCGACATCGAATTTGCCCTCATCGAAACCATTGTCGATCAAGACAACAATCCCGTGTTCCAATCGCAAGCATTGCTCGGCGGAATATCGGGCGGCATAGGAATAGGCTATTCCAAAAAAGAGTCGCAACAAAACGCCGCCCGCACGGCAATGAACCGCATTCATAACGACAAAGCCTATCAACAATTAGTATTGGCAACCCGAAAAGAAGAAGAGAACACGATTGCCACAGAAAAATCACAGGCAACACAATAGGATTCTCCGGAGAATTATTATTTTTGCCACTCATTGAAAACGTGTATCAAATGAACTTCACAAAGTTGCTCCGCCCGATATTTGCGAAACGACTCTCGCAGATAGACCGCTATGCCGACTACGGTGACATCATACAGCAAACGACCCTGCGCTCTTTACTCCAAAAAGCGAAGGGCACCGAATGGGGAAAAAAATTCAAATTCAACGAAATCTCCTCTTATCAGAGTTTCGCCGAGACTGTCCCCATCAACGACTATGAAGCATTGAAGCCCTATATCGAACGGACCATGAAAGGCGAGCAAAATATCTTGTGGCCTACACCTATCCGACATTTTGCCAAATCATCGGGAACGACCAACGACAAAAGCAAATTCATTCCAGTTAGCGCCGAAGCCCTGCGCGATTGCCACTACCAAGGCGGCGCCGACTGTGTGGCCCTATATCTGCGAGAAAATCCCGAAAGCCGCCTCTTCTCAGGGAAAGGACTCATACTGGGAGGAAGTCAAGCCCAGAATCCTTTCGGGAATACCTATTGCGGCGACTTATCGGCCATTCTCATACAAAATATAAACCCACTGATCAACCTCATCAGAGTCCCCTCGAAAAAGATTGCGCTCATGAGCGAATGGGACTCCAAACTCGAAGCCATCGCCAACAGCACGATCGGGAGTAACGTAACCAACCTTTCGGGTGTCCCCTCGTGGTTTCTCGTCCTGCTGAAACATATCTTGAAAAAAAGCGGCAAACAAAACATTTCCGAGATATGGCCCAACCTCGAAGTATTCTTCCACGGAGGCATCTGCTTCGAACCCTATCGGGAACAATACTACGAAATCATCTCCAACCCCGGCATGCACTACGTCGAAACCTATAATGCTTCGGAAGGGTTCTTCGCGACACAAAACGACCTCTCGGTACCCGGCATGTTGCTTCTCATCGACCTCGGCATATTTTACGAATTTATCCCGCTGGGAGGGAATAGCGAACAGGCCATACCTATCTGGGAAGTCGAAGCCGGGAAAAACTACGAAATAGTCATCACAACCAACGGCGGGCTATGGCGCTACCGCTTGGGCGATACAGCCAAAGTCATCTCAACAAAACCTTTGAAAATAAGTATCTCGGGAAGGACAAAACACTATATCAATGCCTTCGGCGAAGAACTTATGGTCGATAACGCCGAACAGGCAATCGCACGCACATGTGCCCAAACAGGAGCGAGCGTACTCAATTACACGGCGGCTCCCGTATATATGACCGACCACAATAAAGGCCGACACCAATGGCTCATCGAATTTGGAGAGCAACCCGCCTCCGTTGAAGAATTTGCCCAGAAACTCGATCAAAACCTCCAATGCCTGAACTCGGACTATGAAGCTAAGCGATTCAAAAGCATCGCTCTCGAATGCCTCGAAATCATTCCTGCTCAAAAAGGGATATTCGACGCATGGCTGCGCGACCATAACAAACTGGGCGGGCAACACAAAATTCCCCGGCTCTACAACCGGCGCGACATCATCGAAGATATACTTCGGTATAACCGATAATAAATTGCAGTCTATCACTATACAACAGTGGAAATATATAAATATTTTCTCTATGGATCTTTATGCAACCATAAGATTAAAAACTCTCACTCTTAATCCGTTGTCAACAAACTTATTGTACCCGGTAGGTTCATCGATAAATCACCTTCTCTAAATCTCTTTCTTTTAATAAAACCTAAGCAATATTGTATAAATACTCCGAAAACAATATTTGCATCTTAATAATAATATTAATTATTCATATCTTTGTTTCTATCTTTACATACCTAAAAAAACAAAAGAAACATGATACTATCTTAATTCAATTCATATGCAAAGATTTAAAATAAAAAATATTCCACCTACTCTCTAAAAAATATTCCCAAATCTAATTCTAAAATATGGCACAAATGCACAATTATGCAACCAGCATCATTTCAAGAAAAGAATCAGCCTCAATAAAAGGATTCGCTATATTATTGATTATTTTAGGGCACATTGGTCGCGAGTTTTCCAGTCTTCAATATTGGTTATACTCATACCACTTAATTTTATTTTTTATGCTCCCATTTTTATATGGGAAAAGGAGTGTTTCCCCAATAAAAATTTTCAATACAATACTACGTATGTACACTCCCTATTTATGGTGTCTTATTCTATGTGCCTCTATCGCAATTGTTATAGGATATACCAGCATACATACCCCTATTGAATATGCCAAAGCATTCATAAATGGCTCACAAGTCTTATTAAAAAATACATACGGTTTCAACTTCCCATGGTTTATGCCGGCATTCTTCTTCCTATCACTCTTCTTGTTTATAAACGACAGCCATAAAAAGTGGACAAAGCCATTGACTGTTTTAATCCAGCTATATGGATTATTCATTATATATTATCTTGCTACAACTTCACCCTCTAATGTATATGGATTATCCTGTATCTCAAGAGGTGCGGCATACTTTTTTATCGGTTATATCACTTCTTTATTTATATTTCAAAATAAAACTCGGCTCCATATTCCCTCTTATAGATATAGTATGCTATTCATCTTTATAGTTAGCATTATCGGACAAGCATTATTACAAAAATACTATCTTATTCTTTCCGAAGAAATATCGCCGTTTTACACTCCTATCTACTTTATTACAGAGATTACGACTCCTTTCTCTGCTTTGTGTCTCCTTTTTAGTTTTAGAGAAAAACTCGCCAAACAGAAATTTTTAATTTCAATAGGGAACTTATCATTCGAGATATACTGTTTCCATGTAATCATCCTCAACTGTTTATGGAAGGTGATCGATATATTAGGAATCGTATCTACACCTATCACTGCACTTGCCATATTCATCACCACTTGTATTATTTCCATAAGTTTTGCTGCTGGGCTGAGAAAAATTGAACCATTACATAGGATTTTATTCCCGAAAGGGCTAAAAAGATAAAAGTCCCATACTGCAACAGTACGGGACTTATGACAAGTTATAACAGGTTGCTGTTATTTGGACTCTCTATTTCACCTCCGAGCCGGGAGTAATCTCATCGGTGGCGGGAGTGATGACAATCAAGCGGCCGTCGGCATCTTCGGCCGAAAGAATCATACCTTGCGACTCGATACCTTTCAACTTGCGAGGTTCGAGGTTGGCAACGAAGCAGACATTCTTCCCGACCAACTCCTCGGGGGCATAATGCTTGGCGATACCCGACACGATGGTACGGCCTCCCAAACCGTCGTCGATGCGGAATTGCAACAACTTATCGGCTTTGGGTACTTTCTGGCATTCCAACACTTTCCCTACACGAATGTCGAGTTTCATAAAATCGTCGAAAGCGATATTCTCGCGGATGGGTGCGGCCTTGTGGTTTTTCAGTTCATTGGCCTTTTTCGTCTCCAACAACTTGTTTACCTGCGCCTCAATGACACTGTCGTCGATTTTTTCGAAGAGCAATTCGGCTTTGCCCAACTCGGCTTCGGCCGGTAAAATATCGGTACGCCCCAACATATTCCAATCATAATGGTCCAAGTGCAACATCTTGCGCAACTTCTCGGCCGAGAAGGGCAAGAACGGCTCAAATGCAATGGCCAAATTGGCGGTAATCTGTAACGAGAGGTTCAAAATAGTGGCCACCCGGTCCATATCGGTCTTCGCCAGTTTCCACGGTTCGGTATCGGCCAAATATTTATTCCCGATACGGGCCAGATTCATCGCCTCTTTCAAGGCATCGCGGAAACGGTAGTGGTCGAGATAATTCTCTACCTCGCTTTTTACATTGGCAAACTCTTTCAAGGATTCCCGGTCATAATCGGTCAACTCGCCGGCAACAGGCACTTTACCTCCGAAATATTTGTGAGTCAACACCAAAGCCCGGTTTACAAAGTTACCCAATATAGCTACCAGTTCGTTGTTGTTGCGAGCTTGGAAATCTTTCCATGTAAAGTCGTTGTCTTTTGTCTCGGGAGCATTGGCCGTCAACACATAGCGCAATACGTCCTGCTTCCCGGGGAACTCTTCGAGATACTCGTGCAGCCACACGGCCCAGTTGCGCGAGGTCGAAATCTTGTCGCCCTCGAGATTCAAGAATTCATTAGCCGGCACATTATCGGGCAGGATATAACTCCCCTCGGCCTTCAACATGGCCGGGAAAACGATACAATGGAACACGATATTGTCTTTGCCGATGAAGTGGACCATCTTCGTCTCCTTATCTTTCCAGTACAACTCCCATTTGTCGGGGAGCAACTCTTTGGTATTCGAGATATAGCCGATAGGCGCATCGAACCACACATACAACACCTTACCCTCGGCCCCTTCGACCGGTACAGGTACGCCCCAATCGAGATCACGGCTCACCGCACGGGGTTGCAGCCCCATGTCGAGCCACGATTTGCATTGCCCATACACATTGGGTTTCCACTCTTTGTGTTCCTCCAAAATCCACTGACGCAAGAAAGGCTCCCACTTGTCGAGCGGCAAGTACCAGTGTTTCGTTTCGCGCAGCACGGGGCTGTTGCCCGTAATAGCCGATTTGGGATTGATCAAGTCGGTAGCATTCAACGATGTACCGCAAGCCTCGCACTGGTCGCCATAGGCCCGTTCGTTGCCACAGTGTGGACAAGTACCGGTAATATACCGGTCGGCGAGGAATTGATTGGCTTCCTCATCGTAATACTGCATCGAGGTCTTTTCGATAAATTCGCCTTTATCGTAGAGCTTCTTGAAAAAGTCAGATGCCATGTGGCTGTGAATATCCGAAGTCGTGCGCGAATAGATGTCGAACGAGATACCGAATTCCTCGAACGATTTCTTAATGATATTGTGATACCGATCTACAATATCCTGCGGCGTCACCCCTTCGGCTTTTGCCTTGATGGTAATGGGCACACCATGCTCGTCGCTGCCGCCGATCATAATCACATCTTCGCCTTTCAATCGCAGATAGCGGGTATAAATATCTGCCGGGACATATACACCGGCCAGGTGGCCTATATGCACAGGACCGTTGGCATAGGGCAATGCGGTCGTCACCAACGTGCGTTTAAATTTCTTCTCCATATCTTCTTTATTTCTCTCCTATCAATATAAAAGCGGCGTATCCGTCGCCACTCAATCCTCGTCGCCCCGTACAAGTCGGGAAGCTATCGGGGGCACATTTCGCACAAAGATACAAATTTCCCGTCGGAATAAGGCTATTCGGGCTGAGCTTTTTAGCGATACGGTTATTCGCGCCCTGTCACCCGGGCGAAAGCAAACCGGAGGGCAAACCACAAATGGCGCAAAAAAGTCGGCAGAGTACCGTAGTAGCGGCACATAATTTCGTAACGCTCGCGCAACGATGCTTTACGGTTGGCCGTAGTGACCCCCTCGTTGAGGTAGTCGATGAGGATTTCATGTGTATTGACTATCTTCCGGGCAACTTGCATGCAACGAATGCACCAGTCGAAATCGGACGAGAAGCGATAACGCAAATCATATTCCGGAGCCAACTCCCGCCGCACGACGAAGGCTTGATGGCATACCAGCATACCCATGCGGAAACTCTTTACCGACAATATCCCGGGGGCTTGTAATCGGCGCATGGCGATAAAAGTGCGCTGCGAATCGACCAAAGCCGTTTCGCCATACACGATGTCGGGATCGTTTTCCCCGATGGAATCGGCTATTTTCTGCAAAGTATCGGGAGCATGCAGCGCATCGCCAGCATTCAGGAAGATGAGGTATCGGCCCGTAGCTTGCCGCAACCCCTTGTTCATGGCGTCGTACAACCCCTTGTCGGGTTCACTCACTACCGAAGTCACCACAGCCGAGGCACGGGCTATCGCCACCGTATCGTCGGTCGAAGCGCCATCAACCACCCGATATTCATAGTCGGTAAACGATTGCTGCTCCACGCTTTTCAATGTAGCCGGCAACGTAGCGGAGGCGTTGAAGGTAATCGTAATAATCGTAAAAAGCGGATTTCCCATTATTCAGACGCATTTAACAGTTTTCGATAAAGTTTCAAATACTCACTTGCAACTTTCTCTTCGGAATAACGGTGCAAAACCTCCTTCCGCAAGGCTTCGCGAGAGATGGTAGCTTCTTGCTCCAAAGCGCGGCCAATCCCCTCGGCCAAAGCCTCGGCAGTATGTTCGTCCACCAAAAAACCATTTTCTCCGTGACGAATAATATCGGCCTGTCCGCTATTCCCAAAAGAGACCGGCAGACAACCGCATGCCTGCGCTTCGATCAACGTCTGCCCGAAGGCCTCGTAGCGCGAAGCCGAAACAACGATATTGGAAGCCGAATAAAATTCCGACATCCTGCGAGGGTCATCAACCCAGCCGGCATAGGTATAACTCACCGGGATCAACGGTAAAACCGACTGTTGATTTTTAATCTTCCCCAAAAACACGAAGTGCAATTTATCCTTGTACCCGGGGAGTTTTGCCAGCCTCTGCAAAGCATCCATCAATACCGGGAATCCCTTTATAGGATCATCGACCCGCACGGCACCAAACAACACGATGAATTTGTCGGACGGTAACGCCAATCGCTGCCTGCACTCCTCCCGGTCCAGCAGTTCAAATCGAGCCAACGATAGCGTATTCGGTATCACCTCGATTTGTTTTCCCCGCAACAGTGTGCTCTCCCGGGCTTGCTCTGCCAGCCAACGACTCACCGCCACAAATGTGGCAGAGGTCGAATGAAATATTTCCCTCTTCTGCTTAAACACCCGGGCCGACAAATCGAACTTCGAGGGGAAGCGCAAGAAACCACAATCCCGACAAGCCGACTTAAATCGTCCGCACCCATAAGCATGGTGACAAATCGATGTGCATTCCCACATATCATGCATTGTCCAGACAATCGGTTTCCCCGATTTGAAAATCCTATCGATAGCCCCCAACGAAAGAAGCCCTTGATTCACCCAATGCAGGTGGATAATATCGGCAGCCTTGAATTCGGCGGTTTGTGTAATGTCAAACCCCGTGTCGGCAATCGATATTTTAAATAGATTTTTTCGACTGAACCCATTATTGATCCAAATAACCAGCCGCTCCCACAAAAATGCAAATCGGGCTTTCCACTCCGGGGCTACCGTAAATATGTGGTCTCCCGTTTCACCTTTACGAAGTACCAGCATAGAAACCTCTACGCCCGCACTCGACAAGGCATCGCCAAGGCGTCTTGCCGCTATGGCTGCACCACCATTCCAATCGCTGGTATTTACAAACAATATTTTCATAGTTCACATTCTCTTTTCTAAGCGCCAAAATCACCTTTCAACGTTCTCTTGACTCGACGCACCACTCTGGCCCAAAATGAATGAGTGCGCCCATAGTAACGCTCCCATGCGCTTCGAGCCTCCGCATTTTCAACCGTCGGCGTAATCTTATAAACCGATATGGGAGCCATACATAGTTCCGAACCATACAAATTCCCGCCGCCGCAATTTGTTCCACTGCCGTCAAAACCTATGTTGCGGACCAACGACCGCCCCACATTCAATGACAAAATATTTTGCAGGAACAAAGAGGCATTCCAACGAATCGCCCACGAGTTATTCTTCCCTTCGACCTGACGACGCAACATGCGGGTAAACGGATATTTCCCATTGAAATCGAAAGTCCGACTCAGACGCTTATCTCTTTTCAACTCACTCAACAATGCCTTTCCATCGGGATTGAAATATCGCCAAGCCCGGGACCATGTTCCCCAACCCCAACTCCCGGTAAACTTGATAAGAAATATATCGGGCAACGAACTATCTTTTGTAAAGTCACACGCCTGTATGTGACCCACTCCCGGCTCATCTTTATAAACCTCCAAAGCATCGTTCATAAACCGCAGGAAATAGGGCGCAACCACGAGGTCGTCTTCCAAAACGACCACACGGTCGTATCGCTCCAGAACCGAAGTAACCCCGGCAATCACATTGGCCGCCAGTCCTCGATTTTCGGGATGCTCCACAATAGTGACCCGGCGGAATTTCCACGGCTCGGCAATCACCCTCCGCACGGCAGCCACAGCCTCCTCGCCGCCCGGTTTGGCGCCGTCGGAGAAGATATACAATTCGCTCTCGGCGGCCAACTCGTTCCGTTCCAAATACTCCAAGCAGGTGCGGGTATGCTCAGGACGATTATAAACGAATAAAATAATAGGGGCTAACTCCATATCGATTCAAATTTCGAATGAATACTTTCCAAAAACAGCGGACTTCCCTGTTCATATCTTTCCTTATCCGGACAATATAACCAGAACGATACGACTGCCGACCGCTCCCGCCGCAAAAACCAGATTCACCGGAACAGTCTCGGCGGCATACAGCCGGCAATACCGGTTTACACGAAGTCCAATTGTACGGGGCAATAACAAATGCCCGCCGGTTCAACGGTCCATTCGCCGCATTCATGCCCTTCCTCCTTTCGACAAATGGGCTTTCAGCATAGAAACCGATTCTTGCCACATTTCCAGTTTCAGCAGATAAGCCCCACCCAGATAGGCGATGCCATAGACAACCGGGACTATGCAAAACCGCCACACATCACCCGGCAACAACAGATACACTCCAGCCGAAACGACAGCTGCCGCCAAAGCCAACAGTAGATAAGGGAATATATCTTTGAGATATTCGCCGTAACCATACTTGATAAAGCGCCGGGCGAAAAATATCGAAGCCACGAGCGAAAGCACCGAATACGAAACCCACCACCCGATCAAGTTCAATATCCCCGACGAATAAAACAAGGCTATCCCGACAAACAAATAGCTCTTTTTCACAATTTCAAGCAATAAATTGAGCCTCGAATAGCCCAAACTGTTGAACAGGTCGTAAAAAAGAATAATAAACGGGGAGCAGATACCCGACAAGCACAACAGCCTGAAATAGGGGACCGAAGGTAACCATTGCTCTTTCAACACAATTAATACCAACGGATAAGAAACGACTATCAGCAACAGCATAATGGGGAAAATGAAAAAGGAAATAGCCCGCACATTCTTTCGGCAGATACGTTTGAGCCGTTGCAAATCGTCCTGTACGGTCGAGAACACCGGGAAAGCCACCGAACGAAATATATTGCTGATAAGAGCCGACGCTATATCTTGATATTTATCGGCCTGAGTATAATAGCCTGTTTGGGTCATTCCATAAAACTTACCGATGATAATCGGATAAATCTTATTGAACACATTGTTGATAATCCCCGACACCACCAAATTGGAACTATATCCGAAAAACTCGCGCAACGAAGCCTTGCGGAACACCCACTGCGGCCGCCAGTCGTTGAACGTCCAGAAAAAAAGTGCCCGTAACCCGGCAAGCCCCAATGTCTGTGTTACCAGCGACCACACCCCCATACCGCAATAGGCCATTACCACAGCGGCCACCGACGCAAGACCCAAAGCCCACAGATTGACCCGCGCGCTCATCGACAGTTTGAAATATTTAAAAAGCAGCGTCTGCTGGATAAGCGAGAGGGCATTCATCGGTATGACCAAAAACAAAACCCGACAAATAAGCGTAAGGTCAGGCTCATTGAAAAAGGCTGCGATAAAAGGAGCCGCCGCATAAAGCAAGCCATACAACACGCAACTGATGATAATATTGACATAAAACACCGTGCTGTAATCGGCCTGCGTTGCCTCTTTCTTGCGAATAAGCGCCGAAGAGAAACCGCTATCGATCAATATCCCCGAAAGCGCGATGAAGATGGAGAGGACCCCCACTTTGCCGTAATCCTCGGGCGAAAGCTGCCGGGCGAGGATAATACCGGCCACAAGGTAGAACAACTGCTGCCCCACCTTTTCGGCTCCGCTCCACACGAGAGCCTTCGTGGTTTTCCCTTTCAAATCGTCTTCCATGCGCTCGATCAAGCCTCTTCCCCGCAAATATACGACATATTTCGGCAGAATTCCGACTCGATACCCTTTTTTCATCAAAACCGCACGGAGAAATATCCATACAATATCAAAGAGCTCTCTATCGGGAAAGCGACCATCGCATCGCAAAAGCCCCTTTCCCCATCAAAAGCATCGGTATATTCCCAAACTTTTTTGTAATTTCGCCTCGAAATCACAAGTGTAAAACAATTTTAAAGGCTCTTTTTAGTTATTATAAGTACCCGGCCTTCCCCCGACAGGGATAGAAAGCCGGCGAAAACACTATGCAGATTGTAAGATTTGTCTTTTGGGTGCTATGTTGTTTGACCTTTGTAACCGCAAAGGCCCAAATCGACACGCAGTTCAGCCAATATTGGGCACTTCCCGGCTACTACAATCCGGCAGCGGCGGGCAGCACCGACAAATTGAACATACTCACCTCGACCCGGCAGCAATGGATTGGCATGCCGGGAGCACCCCAAACCTATTTCGTCACCGGCGACATGCCCTTCAAATTCCTGAAACAGAACCATGGCGTAGGACTGGTGGTCACCTCAGAGACAGAAGGCCTGTTCTCGCACTTGATTCTCGGAGCCCAATATGCGTTCAAACTGAAATTATGGACGGGAATCCTCAGTATGGGCATACAAGTAGGTATGCTCGACGAGCGGTTCGACGGAACCGAAGTGAGTATCCCCACGAGCGACTATCACCAAAGTACCGACGACGGAATCCCCACCACCGAGTTGCAAGGCATGGCATTCGACATGTCGTTCGGCGTATGGTACACCCACCCGTGGTTCTATGCCGGAATATCGGTGGCCCATCTGAATGAACCCTCCTTCATGTTTGAGGACAAATACGAAACTTATGTCGGCCGATCCTATTATTTTATCGCCGGAAGCAATATTCCCATTAAAAACACGTTATATGAATTGCAGCCCTCCATGATGGTGAAAAGCACCCTCAACATTACGCAGTACGAGTTGTCTTGCCGCGTAAAATACAATAAATTGTTTTGGGGAGGCCTTTCGTACCGCTGGAAAGATGCTTGTATATTTATGATTGGAGCAGAATATAAAAACTTTATAGCAGGTTACGCCTACGACTATCCGGTATCGGCCATTGTAAAAGCCAGCAGCGGCAGCCACGAGGTTTTTCTCGGATATCGCATGAAACTCGACCTGTCCAGCAAAAACAAGAACAAACATAAAAGCATACGCATAATGTAGCCTATGAAAAAGATAATCGTGTATATCACCCTCGCTATCCTCTTTGCATCGTGCTCTCCTTCGTCGCGTCACAGCGGAGAAGTGACAGGAGTCGGAGGTGCGGCATGGAACGAACCTGCGCCCTATGGTATGGTCCTCGTTTCCCGCGGTTCGTTCGAAATGGGACCCGCCGAAAAAGACTCTGTTTGGGGTACACAGCAAGAGGCCAGAGCCATCTCTATCGATGCTTTCTGGATGGACGAAACCGAAATTACCAACTCGAAATACAAGCAATTTGTCTTTTGGGTACGCGATTCCATTATCCGGGAACGCTTGGCCGACCCCGCCTATGGTGGCAACGAAGTATTTAAAATCGAGGAGGACCGTGACGGTAATCCCGTCAAACCGCGTCTGAACTGGGACAAAGCTATTCCTTGGAGAAATCCCACCGAGGACGAAGCCCGCGCCATCGAAAGCGTGTATCGCATCAACCCTATCACGGGCGAACGGCAACTCGATGCTTCACAAATGAACTATCGGTATGAGATTTTCGACTATACCGAGGCTTCGAAGCGCAAAAAACGCCTCGACCCCGCCCAGCGCGACCTCAACACCGACCACACGCCCAATTATGACGAAATCGTAATGATCTCGAAAGATACCGCCTATATCGACGACGACGGGCGCATCATACGCGAGACCGTCACTCGCCCGTTAAGCAGCGAATTCGATTTCCTCAACACCTATATTGTCAACATCTACCCCGACACGACCGTCTGGGTAAACGACTTTGAAAATGCCTACAACGAACCTTACGTGAGACTCTACTTCTCGCACGCCGGCTACAACGACTATCCCGTCGTAGGAGTTTCGTGGGACCAAGCCAACGCATTCTGTGCATGGCGCACCGCCCTGCTCAAAGGCTCGCTCGGCCGCAACTCCGTCGTGATAGAGCCCTACCGCCTCCCCACCGAAGCCGAATGGGAATATGCCGCCAGAGCCGGGAAAAACGAGAACAAATACCCATGGACCGGCAACCTGCCCATGGCCGAAAAAGGGTGCTTCTATGCCAACTTCAAACCCGACGACGGGAACTACGTGAAAGACGGCAACCTCATCACTTCGCCCGTAGGCTCCTACTCCCCCAACGAATTCGGCCTCTACGACATGGCCGGTAACGTATCGGAATGGACCTCGACCGCCTATACCGAAGCGATCTCGCAAAATACCAGCGACCTCAACCCCGAATACAAATACAATGCCGCCAAGGAGGATCCTTACCGCATGAAACGTAAAGTCGTCAGAGGCGGTTCGTGGAAAGATGTTTCCAACTTTATCCGCTCCGACATTCGCATGTGGGAATACCAAAACGAACAACGTTCCTACATCGGATTCCGCTGCGTGCGCTCCCAAATCGGATTCGGCAAAGCCAGACGATAATATAAAACCCCGCTACATAAACCCAATTATCAAGAATCATGGGAAAATACAAAAGATATAAAAACCGCATTGAAAAGTTCTTATCAAGCGATAAAGGACAACGTTTTTTCAATTTTGCATACAGTATTGGTGCCGCTGTCGTCATTTGGGGAGCACTATTCAAGATTCTGCACCTCCCCGGCGGAAGCCTGCTGCTCTCCCTCGGTATGGGTACCGAGGTGCTTATGTTTATCCTCTCGGCTTTCGATACCCCGCCCAAGACCTACCACTGGGAAGAAGTGTTCCCCGTATTGAGTAGCAAAGACCCCGAAGAACGGCCCGATTTCTCAGGAGGGAAAGGGACAGTCATTATCGGTGGTGGAGGGAAAGGCGGTCACGGAATCTCCGGCGAGAATTATCCCGAAGTCTCCCCTGCCGATGCCAAAAGAGCCGTAGGAATCCCCGAAGGTCTCAACCTGAGCGAAGCCGATACCCAAAGCCTCACCGAGAGTATCCAAAAAATGTCGGCCGCTGCCGACCAGCTCTCACGCATGGCCGAACTTACCGACGCCACGCAACAATACCTCACCCAACTCTCGGGTATTGCCGAGCAAATGGAACAATTGCGCGGAGCCACCGAAAGCCTCACTGCCGTGTCGAACACCTTGTTGCAATCCTACCGCAACATTACCGAAAATTCCGACGGAATAACCGGTACGTCGCAAGGCTACGTCGCAGGTATGGAAACCCTCAACCGCAATATCAACGGCCTCAATACCATCTATGAGATACAGTTGAAGAGCATCAGTTCGCAACTCGACAACATAGACCGGGTAAACAGCGGATTACGCAATATCCGCGACATGTACGAGCAATCGGCTTCCGACAGTTCCCGTTACTGCCAAGAGACCGAAAAAATGACCAAATACATACAACAACTCAACTCGGTATATGAAAAGATGATCACCGCAATGACCATCAATATGTACAGGCCCATGGGAGCCACTCCCACCGAAATGCCCGAAAAACCGAAAGACGACTCAGAAGAAAAATAACACATGGCATCGAACAACAACAGACTTTCACCCCGGCAGAAGATGATAAACCTTATGTATATCGTCCTCACCGCCATGCTTGCCCTCAACGTGTCGTCCGACGTGCTTAACGGATTCCGACAGGTTGAAGACGGATTGGAAAGGTCCACCTCGAATGCTTCGCTGCAAAACGCCGCCCTCTACCAAAAACTGGCCGACTTCAACAGCCAGAATCCCGAAAAAGGAGGCCCTTGGTATAAAAAATCGTTGGAGGTGAAGAAACAAACTTCTCTCTTATACAACTATATCGACTCCCTCAAAAACGTAATCGTGAAAAAAGCCGACGGGAAAGACGGCGACGTAAACAATATCGAACATCAAGACGACCTCGAAGCGGCATCGTACATCATGTTGTCGCCGGCTCAAAAACAAGGTTCGAAACTGAGAAAAGAGATCGACAGCTATCGCACACTCATCAGCGGCCTGATGACCGACTCGGTGAAACGGGCGGCTATCGAAAACTACCTCTCTACCGAAATCCACTCGGGTAATAACCGAATACAAAAACCGGACATGTGGGAAACGACCCTGTTTGAGAATATGCCCGTAATCGCAGCCGTAACGATACTCACCAAAATACAGAGCGACGTACGATATGCCGAGAGCGAAGCCCTGCACACCCTCATCAACAATATCGACGAAGGCGACGTGCGGGTGAACCAACTCAACGCATTCGTCATACCCAACTCCAAAAATATCATGCGGGGCGGCAAATATAGCGCCAACATCGTTTTGGCCGCCATCGATACCACCCAACGGCCCACCATATTCATCAACGGGAAACAACTCCCCGAGGAGAGCAAGGGCCTTTACGAAGTATTCTGCGGCAGCACCGGTATTTTCGATTTCCAAGGATACCTCGAAGTACCCCGCGGCGACGGCACCATGACCCGGCACGATTTCTCATCGTCCTACACGGTAGTCGAGCCGAGTGCAACCATATCGGCCACCTTGATGAATGTCCTCTATGCCGGTATCGGAAACCCCATCAGCATATCGGTGCCGGGGATTCCCAACCACGCCATTCAGGCCACGATGACCAACGGGACACTTACCCGGCAGGGCGACAACTGGATTGCCAAACCTTCCAAAGTGGGGCAGGAAGCTGTCATTACCGTAACCGCCACCATGGACGGGCGCTCGCAAACCGTCGCCAACACCAGTTTCAGAGTGCGCCAACTGCCCGACCCCATGCCCTTCATCGCCTATAAAGACGAAAACGGATACGAACAAAAATACAAAGGAGGGAAACCATTTGCCAAAACCCGCCTCCTCGCCGCTCCCGGAATTCAAGCCGCTATCGACGACGACCTGTTGAATGTAACCTATCGGGTACTGCGGTTCGAAACCGTATTCTTCGACTCCATGGGAAATGCAATCCCCGAAGTCTCGGACGGCGCCAACTTCTCTCAACGTCAGAAAGACTCGTTCCGACGGCTTTCGAGAGGGAAACGGTTCTACATATCAAGGGTAAGAGCCATCGGTCCCGACGGCATAGAACGAGACCTCTCGCCCATCGAAGTGATTGTAAACTAAGGCTAATAATATGACATATAATTCAGCTAATATGAATACCTTGATAAAATACGGCCTCTCTATTTGCCTGCTCCTATCGGCAATGGAAAGTCCTGCACAAGTAATCAAAAAAAGCGAATCGGACGACGAGAAAAAAAACAGCTCCCAGCTCAGCGTCAGAGCCCAATCGCTTTACGACACCCAAGATGCATCGGACGCCGACATCCCTTGGATGAGAGTCATCTATCGCCAAATAGACTTGACCCAAGAGAAAAACTTGCCCCTCTACTATCCCGAGGAATCTACCGAAACTCAGGAAAACCTGTTCAGGATTATCATGAAACTCTTGGCAAACAACCAAATCCCCGCATACGAGTACCTCGACGGGCGCGAAATCTTTACCGACGAATACCGAATCAAAGTACAAGAGATGTTCGACCGGTTCCACATACTCTATGCCCAGGCCAAAGGGTTCTCCGAGAAAAATCCTCGTTTCACCCTCGAAGAGAGTGATATTCCGTCCAATGAAGTCCTCTCGTACTACATCTTGGAAAAATGGGTATTCGACCGCCGCACCTCCCAATTAAAACCTTCGGTCGAAGCTATCTGCCCGGTACTCCACCGCACCGGCGATTTTGGCGGAGAAGCGGTTAAATACCCCATGTTCTGGGTAAGATACAACGACATTCGCCCCTATATCGCCCGCCAGAACATCTTGGCCAGCAACGAGAACAACATCGCCCAATACAACTATGACGACTACTTCCAAATGAGAATGTTCGACGGGGAAATCTATAAAACCCAAAATTTGCGCAACCAGTCGCTCATGCAAATGTTCCCCAACGACTCCATTCGGAAACAGGCTCAAGACAGCATCGAACGCCAACTGAAAAACTTTAACGAGAACCTGTGGGTCCCCACTCCCGAGGAATTGGCCAAGGCCAAAGAGGAGCAGGCTGCCAAAGAGGCTCAGGCCAATGGCGAGGAGGTAACCGCCGACAAACAGGAAAAGGCGAAGAGTACTTCGCGCTCGTCCCGAGCCAAAAAGCAAAAAGAGGCCAAAGCGCAAAAGCAGAAACAACCCAAGCAGCAAAAAGCCGCTTCGGCTCCTGTACGATCGGTTAGGCGAACCCGTTAAACGGGTGAATTTTTACCTTTAACGAAAAGATAAAAACAGTCGTTCTGAAAAATAGAACTCTTTTCCTTTCGCCACAATGGTAAGGAATAGGCTCAAAAAACATATAACACATTGATTAACAGTAAGGTATCGAAAATATTTTACTTTCCTGTTTTTTATGTGCTTCTTTTTCAAAAGATTATTATAGCCAAACTCATAAAGATGAGGTTGTAAACTTCGGGTAAAATATCTATTTTTGTCCATATCCGGCATGACAACAGATAAGCAAAAAGACTCTGGAAGTGTAGAAACAATTTTTAAATAAGAAATTTCACGGCCGAATCTCCGGCTTTTTCAAGATAAAATAGAGGGAAACACCTCTTCTCTCTCAGAGAAAAGAATAACCCCCTATATCGATAAACAAAATACATATATATGAAATCCATCGCACTATTCTTATCGGCCACTCTTTCCCTCTCGGGGATAGCATTTGCCCAACAACAGGAAAATCGCTTTGCCGAACTGACCAATCCCCGGCTCATCGACATCAACAAATTGCCGGCTCATGCCAGTTTCTCCTCCTATACCGATGCCACATCGGCCCTGAACAATGAGTTGGAAAACGGTAGTTATTACCTCTCTTTGAACGGAATTTGGAAATTCCATTATACCGAAAATTTCGACAGGCGGCCCACCGATTTCATGCGCCCCGATTATGACACCGACGGATGGGAAGAAATAAAAGTCCCCGGCAACTGGGAATTACAAGGATTTGGCAATCCTATCTATGTAAATGTAGATTATGAATTTATCTCTCCGGGATTCCCCAAATACCTCCAAGCACCCAACCCACCCATGGTTCCCGAAGAGTGGAACCCCACCGGTTCATACCGGCGTGATTTCGACCTGCCGGCAAATTGGGAGGGGAAAAAGATTTTCCTAAGCGCCGACGCCGTGAAAGGTGCGGCATACTTCTACCTGAACGGAGAGTTCATCGGCATGTCAAAAGCCGGAAAAGTGCCTGTACAATTCGACATAACCGAACTCGTAAAACCCGGGAAAAACACGCTGGCCGTACAAATGCACCGCTTCTCCGATGCCAACTATTTCGAAGGGCAGGACTTCTGGCGGCTGACCGGATTTGAGCGTGACGTATATCTATATGCCCAACCACAAACCCGGGTTTGCGACTTCGAAGTGAAATCGCCCCTCGATTCTACATTCACAAACGGGCTGTTTGCCCTCGACGTTTCCCTGCAAAACGACCGCAACACTCCACAAACCATGACGGTAGCTTACCGGTTGTATGACGACGATACGGAACAAATCGTTGCCCAAGAAGAAAAAACAATAACACTGGAAGCAGACAGCCCGGCGAAAGTCTCTTTCGCCAAAACCATCGAACAGGTAAAAGCATGGACAGCCGAGACTCCTAACCTCTATACCTTGCTCATCTCGACCAACGGCAACCAAGGCGAAGCCAGTGAATATATCCCCTCGCACATAGGCTTCCGCACCGTAGAAATCAAGAATAAACAGTTGCTGGTCAACGGACAACCTATCCTTGTAAAAGGAGTCAACATTCATGAGCACGACCCGCTCACCGGCCACTATGTGACCGAAGAGACCATGCTCAAAGATTTCGAGCTTTGGAAAAAATACAACGTAAACACCGTGCGCACCTGCCACTATCCCCAACAAAGGCGGTTCTATGAATTATGCGACGAATACGGCATCTATGTCATCGACGAGGCCAACATCGAGACACACGGTATGGGATATGATTTGCGCGTAGGAGGCACACTCGGCAACAACCCCCTCTACCTGCCGGTCCATCTGAACCGCACTCAGGACATGGTCGAGCGGGATAAAAATCACCCCTCGGTTATCATTTGGTCTCTCGGCAACGAAGCCGGTAACGGATACTGTTTCTACCAAACCTACCTGTGGATCAAACAACGCGACAACTCACGACCGGTCCAATACGAACGTGCCGAAGAGGAGTGGAATACCGACATCGTGTGCCCCATGTACACTTCACCCGAGGGTATCGAACGATATGCCTTGAATCCCCGCTCGACCCGACCGCTCATTCTCTGTGAATATGCACATGCCATGGGCAACAGTTTGGGAAATTTCCAAGATTATTGGGACATTATCGAGAAATACGACCTTCTGCAAGGAGGCTGTATCTGGGACTGGGTGGACCAAGGATTCCAAAAGGCCAACGAGGACGGTAAAAACTTCTGGGCATACGGTGGCGATTACGGCGATGTAGGTACCCCTTCGGACGGCGATTTCTGTATAAATGGCATCGTTTACCCCGACCGGCAGATCAAACCCCAAACCATCGAAATGGGAAAGGTCTATCAAAACATCAAGTTCCGAAACTTCAATAAGGAAGCAGGGACGATCGATGTAAAGAACGAATTTTTCTTCACCGACCTCGACAAATACGATTTCGTCTATACGGTCAAAGGGAACGGGAAGACCTTGAAATCGGGCCATTTCACACTCTCGCTATCGCCTCGCCAAGAGACGACCGTCACCCTGAAAGGAATACCAGCCATGAACCAAACAGGTATTGACTACCAAATCGAATTCGAGGCCCGACAAAAAGAGGCCGAGCCTTTCCTGCCACAAGGTCATGTCGTAGCCCGGGAACAAATCTCGGTCAAACCGGCAGTCAAAGTTTTGGCCACCCCCAACAAAGGCACAATCGTTCAAACCGAAAAGGGCGACCAGTTGCATTTCACGGGCAAAAACTTCAACATCGTCTTCAACCAGAAAAGCGGTTTAATCACCTCCTATCGATACAAAGGCAACGAATACATACACGATGGATTCGGCCCTCGTCCAGCCTTTTGGAGAGCCCCGACCGACAATGATTACGGCTACAAGGCTCCACTACTGTTGGGCAAATGGAAACAGGCTTCGCAGCAAACTCCTATCGTCCGATCGTTTACCGTCGAGACAAACGACGACAACACCGTGCGTGTCGTTTGCCAATACTCCTATTCCCAAACCCAGTCCGATTGGGAAATCGCTTATACCATATTCGGGAATGGAGTCATCAAGGTCGATAATACTTTCGAGCTGAACGACCCGAAAGCGCCCATGATTCCCCGAGTGGGACTACGCATGCAACTGCCCGGCAACTTCACCCATCTGGAATACTACGGCCGCGGCCCGTGGGAAAACTATATCGACCGACGTACAAGTTGCTTCATCGGGAGGTATCAATGCGAAATTGACGACCTCTACGAGCCCTATGTGCGGCCACAAGAAAATAACCACCGTACCGATGTAAGTTGGCTGGCGCTTTCCGGAAAGAATACCTTATTAATCGTCGCCGACTCTCTATTGGAATTCAACGCGTCGAACTATCCTCTCGAAACTTTCGACAGCGGCGAATCTCGTGACGACGGCCGCCAACGGCCCGAGAACCCGCAGCAACGCCACAATTGCGATCCCAAACCGGCCAACATGGTCGATCTCTTCATCGACTACCGCATGATGGGTGTCGGAGGCGACAACTCTTGGGGTGCCAAACCTCATAAAGCATACCAGATAAGCCCTGCCGCAGGTAAAATCTCCTACGGATTCTCATTAATCCCGCTGGACAGGAACGCAAATATAGAAAAAGCCATCAAACAATATTAGAACAACAGTATATCTCTCGGCGTTTTCTCCGAGAGATATACATATACAAACTGTCGATCATGCACCCGTTTTACAAATACCTCTTACTGCTCTCTTGCCTGACACTCTCCTCCTGCAACTTGTTGAAAGAACTCACCTCCGACGACATCACCCGCATGACTTCGGAGTGTTTCGACGACTCCTACGACATGGTTTTCTATTCCACCTTGTCACTGTTACAAGCCGAACGTTACACCATTTTGGAGGCCAATAAAGAGAGTGGCATCATACGGGCAATACAACACACCGAGCGGAACGATGTAGAATGGAATTTAAAGGCCTTCGGCGAAGCCACCGAACGAGAATCGACCGAAGCGGTCTTTCTCATTTTGCCACTCTCTGAGAAGAAAACCGAGGTAAAACTATCGCTTTACCGTAATGCGCTGATTGTCACTCGACAGAACGACCGCACCCAAAAACACGATTCCCGCACCATGCTCTTGACCGAATCGACATACGACAAATGGCTGAATAAATTGAAAGACGAAATCAAACGACGAAAACGACTATCATAACAACCGAAAACTCCTTCCATCAGATACCAATAATCTTTAAGGTCCCCGGTTGTTGAGAGCCGAACCGACACAATAAAAAACATAACGGCACCTGAGGCTAAAACTAAACCTCAGATGCCGTTATGGCATTAAAAATGCATTTCTCACTCGATAAACTCAATCACTGTTCCATGAGCGATAGCGTGTTGTGTAATCCAAAAATAATAGAAGAATTGATTTTTAAATTGTACATGAGTATTGATAATAGCTTGCGATCCTTTCAAACCTGCATTTTTCATCATATCACTCATTGCAGACTCTCTTAAAGATTTCTTAGACAATCCTCCGAAACCCAAAAAATACGTTTGTTTACTTTCACCGGTGACTGACTTCACAATCCTGTAATTCTTTTGGCTAAGCACCACCTGTGTTTGAATTTGATTCTGATTAGTCGTTGCTTCTCTCGAAAATCCGCAACTTGTTACCAACAAACTCAGAGCTGCTACACAACCCAACAAAACTTTTTTCATACAAATAATTTTTGTGTTTCCCAGTCTCCCAAAAAAACAGTTAATATACAAAAAAAGCGTGAGAACTGTATTTTGCTTATCCTATAATTAGTCTTCCCTCATTACCCCTCAAACTTGAATAGGCAACAACCTCTCTTGATTGAACTGAATATAATCTCTCTCGAATAATGATGTACCCGTAAAGTGTTGCCTCTGACTTGATTTAAGATTCCAATTTTGCGAGAATTTGATTATATTAAAGACAAGCTTCAATAACGCTTTTAATACATGTCGTATGATTCCGCGATGGACTCCCTACAAAAATAGTTAAATATAATCAATTTTATGCTTTATTTCGGAAAATTTTATCTCCTCTCCACAAAATAATATTCTGCCAATCTATAATCTACTGACATATAGGCCCGAGGATAAAAAAAGTCCCGATAGAGAGTTTCTCTATCGGGACTTTTTACTTGGAGCGGAAGACGAGGCTCAAACTCGCGACCCTCAGCTTGGAAGGCTGATGCTCTATCAACTGAGCTACTTCC
>CALUJQ010000030.1 GCA_944320995.1 uncultured Barnesiella sp.
ACCCGTACCTGCCCGGCATAAACCGGTGGGGAAGGGGGAGGAGTCAAAAGAATGCGCCCATAGACTTGAATTGCTTTGATTAACAAATTGTTACCTGTTTTCATCCGATAAAGGAGAAGATATTTTCCCGGAAGTGAGAGATCACTTTTATTTGATAAGGAGCGAGTTCCCGACTAAAACCACTTCTCTCGGTTCTCTTTTTTTTACCGGATAAGAGGACTCTCTCCCCGGAATCTTACCAAGGAAGGGGGACTGTTTCTCGTCTCGTGTTTTGGGCCTGTATGTTGTTATAGGTGAATAAAATATGGCCTAAGAGGGGAATCTGTCTTTTGAGGAGAGGAGGGATAATAAAAAAAGACGAGGAGCAGATGCTCCCCCTCTCAAATGCTTTCACAACGGAATAATCCTTATTGTGATTTGCTTTCAAATTTGTAGAGCAAATATACGAAAAAAATTAAATCTTATTGCGTTTTTAATAAGATTTTTTTATTTTTACATAAAATAATTAATATCTGAAAAGCAGCATTGTGATGAAAAGTGTATTGGGACTTGATTTAGGCTCGTCGAGTATAGGGTGGGCTGTGATACGAGAGTCGGACGATAATCGGGAATTGGTGGCTATGGGAAGCCGTATTGTTTCGCTTTCGTCCGAAGAGATCAGTTCGTTTATGAAAGGTCGTGGCGAGTCGATTAATGCGAAGCGCACAAAGATGCGGGGACAACGACGTGGATATGATCGGTTTCAACTGCGCCGTACGGTATTGATAGATAAGTTGAAGTCGCTGGGCATGCTGCCTGATGCTTCGTTGATGGGAATCCCAAAACTTCAATTGTGGGGATTGCGGGCTTGTGCGGTGACCGAGCAGATAAATTTGCATGAATTGGGGAGGGTGTTGTTGCATTTGAACCAGAAGCGGGGATATAAATCGACAAAAAGCGATTTTTCGGGAGATAAGAATACTACCGATTATGTGAAGACAGTCAACAACCGATATGACCAGCTGACGGCTATGGGGCTGACTATTGGAGAACTTCTTTTTAAAGAGTTGAGTGCCGACCCGTTTTATCGCTGTAAAGAACAGGTATATCCGCGCAAGGCTTATGTAGAGGAGTTCGACCGGATTGTAGCTTGCCAACGACGATTTTATCCCAATGTGTTGACCGATGAAACAATCCATGTGATTAGGAACGAGATCATTTATTATCAACGGCCGTTGAAGTCGTGTAAACATTTGGTATCGGTTTGCGAACTTGAGAAGCGGGAGTATGTCAATGCAGAAGGCAAAAGGGTCCTTGCCGGTCCTAAGGTAGCTCCTCGTACCTCGCCGTTGTTTCAAGTATGCCGTTTGTGGGAGAGTATCAATAATATTGTTGTCAAGGACCGTCGGAATGAGATGCTTATTATTTCGAAAGAACAAAGAGCGGAAATGTTTGACTTCCTGAATACACACGAAAAACTCAAGATCGGTGACCTTTTGAAAATATTGGGATTACCTAAATCGGGCGGGTATCAACTGGGAGACCAGTTCAAAGCCGGGATACAAGGGAATAAAACTCGGGTGGAGATCGAACGGGCTTTGGGCAATTATCCCGATAAGGCGAAATTGTTGCAATTTAATCTGCAAGAGGTCTCCTCATCGATGGTCAATACCGAAACGGGAGAGATTATTCCTATGATTTCCCCGTCGTTTGAGCAGGAACCGTTTTATCAACTGTGGCATGTATTATATTCGATTGACGACCGTGAGCAGTTGCAGTCGGTATTGCGGCAGAAATTCGGGATCGATGATGACGAGGTCTTGGCCCGATTGAGTGCCATCGATTTGGTGAAAGCCGGTTTTGGGAATAAATCGAGCAAGGCCATACGGCGCATATTGCCTTTCTTGCAATTGGGGTCGGGTTATGCCGAAGCTTGTAAGAAGGCCGGTTACAATCATAGTCATAGCCTTACCAAAGTTGAAAATGGGGCTCGCGAACTTCTCGACAGTTTGCCGGCGATCTGTAAAAACGAACTTCGCCAGCCAGTGGTGGAGAAGATTCTCAACCAAATGATCAATGTGGTGAATGCTTTGATGGAGAAGTATGGCCATTTCGATGAGATACGGGTGGAGCTGGCTCGCGAATTGAAGCAGAGTAAAGAGCAGCGAAGCAATCGATTTGACAGTATAACAAAAGCCCAGCAAGAGAATGAGCGAATAGCTGCCCGCATTGCCGAGTATGGCACACCCACCCGTTCGCGCATTCAAAAGTATAAACTGTGGGAAGAGAGCAATCATTGTTGTATCTATTGCGGCCAGCCGGTAGAGCTGTCGGATTTCTTACAAGGGTATCTCGTTGAGATAGAACATATCATACCCAGAGCATTGTATTTCGACGATAGTTTTGCCAACAAAGCTTGCTCTTGTCGCCAATGTAACAGTAAGAAGGCTAAACAAACGGCCTATGACTACATGTCGAATCAAGGCGAGGCATTCGAGGCTTATCTCAGTCGGGTGAACGAGCTTGCCGATAAGGGGAAAATAAGTAAAGCGAAATTGCGCAATTTGCTGACTACGGAATCTGATATTCCTACCGATTTCATTTCTCGCCAATTACGTGAGAGCCAGTATATCGCGCGTAAGGCCCGCGAGATACTCTCTCAAGTCTGTTATCAAGTGACGGCCACCAGCGGCACCGTAACCGCATTCTTACGGCACACATGGGGGTGGGATACTGTTCTGCATGATTTGAATTTGTCGCGTTATAAAGGGGTCGGGTTGACCGAGATAAAAGAGGTGACACATAAAGGCAGTGTGATTAAACGCGAGCAAATCGTCGGTTGGGACAAGCGACTCGATCATCGGCACCATGCCATCGATGCCCTTACCATTGCCTGTACCAAATAAAGGTATATCCAGCGGTTGAACGATCCCAAATCTCCCAAAGAAGAGGAACAAGAGGGGAAACATATCAGTTTGGAACGTTATATCCAAGAGCAGCCCCACTTCTCGGTTGCACAAGTGCGCGAGGCTGCCGACCGGATATTGATTTCGTTCAAGTCGGGAAAACGGGCTGTAACCCCCGGTAAACGCTATGTGTACAAAAAGAATAAACGATCGGTGGCTCAAAGGAAATTGATGATTCCGCGAGGCGCACTAAGTGATGATAGTATATATGGCGTTATTCATAAGTGGGAAAAGGACAAAAAGGGTAATCCTGTTCAGGTGCCTTATGCCGTGATTAAATCTTCCTTTTCTTCTATTAAGTCCAAAGACGTAAAAAATTTTATAGCTAAGGTGGTCGATGGTCGTATTCAAAAGATTCTTGACGAACGGTTAAAGCAATGTGGCAATGACCCCAAGAAAGCATTTGCCACTCCGGTTTATGTCGATGCCGAGTGTAGGATACCTATCCGCACCGTGCGTTGTTGTGCCCGGCTGGCAGTCGATACGTTAGTCCCTGTTCGACCCGACTCGACCGGAACACCTACGGGTTGGCTCAATCCCGGGAGCAATCATCATATGGCTATTTATCGCGACGAGTCGGGTAAATATCGCGAGCAGGTGGTCTCTTTTTGGACCGCGGTAGATCGTCGTCGGGCCGGACTCCCGGCTATTATTACCGACCCTTGTGCCGTGTGGGACAACGTGTTGCAACGTGGCGATGTCGCAGAAGGTGTCTTGAAAACACTTCCCGATGTGAAGTGGCAATTCCTCTTCTCGATGCAGCAAAACGAGATGTTTATCTTGGGTATGAGCGAAGAGGATTACCGCTATGCCATGGAGCAGCACGATTATGCCTTGTTGAATAAGTACCTTTATCGGGTACAAAAAATAAGTAAAGGAGATTATTCTTTTAGATACCATACCGAGACTTCGGTCGATGATAAATACGATGGAAAGTCCAACTTGAAACTCTCTATGCAAATGGGGAAATTGAAACGGGTGAGTGTAAAGTCGATGTTAGCCTTAAATCCCCATAAAGTACATATTTCAGTCTTGGGCGAAATTAGTGAGATGTTATGATCAAACGCACGTTGTATTTTGGCAATCCTGCATATTTGAGTCTGCGCCATGGACAGTTGGTTTTGCGTCTGCCCGAGGTGTCGAAAAACGATACCTTGCCCGACTCTTTTAAGCGAGAGGCCGAGCGTACAATTCCTGTTGAGGATATAGGCGTAGTGGTACTCGATCATTCACAAATCACGATGACACAAGGTTTGCTCGAAGCCCTGCTCGAAAATAATTGTGCCGTAATTACATGCGACAAGAACCGTTTACCGGTAGGGTTGATGCTGCCTCTTTGCGGGAATACGACCCAAACCGAGCGTTTTCGGTATCAACTCATGGTCTCACAACCGTTGAAGAAACAACTTTGGCAGCAAACCGTTCAACAGAAAATTGCCAATCAAGCTGCATTGTTGGAGGAACGAGGGATTGTGGCGAGAAATATGCGGGTGTGGGTCGGCGAGGTACGTAGTGGCGATACCGATAATATGGAGGCTCGGGCGGCAGTCTATTATTGGGCAAACCTATTCCCTGCCATTGAAGGATTTAGGCGAGATCGGGAAGGCGATCCGCCCAACAATCTGCTCAATTACGGGTATGCCATTTTGCGGGCAGTTGTAGCCCGCTCTTTGGTTGTGAGCGGATTGTTGCCCACGTGGGGCATACATCATCACAACCGCTATAATGCCTATTGCTTGGCCGACGATGTAATGGAGCCCTATCGCCCCTATGTCGATCGCTTGGTGTGTGATATTGTGGAGGGTGGGGCCGATTATTCAACATTGACAACCGAGTTGAAAGTAAGACTTTTGTCTCTTCCGGTAGTAGAGGTGAATATACAAGGTCGTCGTAGCCCTTTGATGGTAGCTGTGGCTCAAACTACCGCTTCGCTCTACAAGTGTTTCAGTGGAGAATTGCGTAAAATAATCTATCCGGAGATGAAATGAATCTCGATCGTTTTAGTGAATATCGCATTATGTGGGTATTGGTATTTTTCGATTTACCGACAGAGACTAAGCGAGAGAGAAAGATGTATACCGATTTTCGCAAAAAACTGTTACAAGACGGTTTTACCATGTTTCAATTCTCTATTTATGTACGACATTGTCCCAGTCGGGAAAATGCCGAGGTTCATATTCGTCGGGTGAAACTCTCGTTACCCCCTTTGGGAAAAGTAGGGATTCTCTGTGTTACCGATAAACAATTTGGTATGATGGAGATTTTTTATCGTGCGAAAGAGGTTAAGCCGCAAGTCCCCCCTCAACAACTCGAGCTTTTTTAAAACTCAAAAAGCCGGTGATTCCATCGGCTTTTTGAAAAAATACAGCTTTAATTCTAAATCCTAATTGTTGTCTTAATCGATTGACTATTAAAATACTATACAAATTGAGCTGTATTTAATATGTCAAAGATACAAATTTGAAAGCGAATCACAACATGTTGTTTTTTGCTTAATTCGATTCTTAAGCTGTATTTAATATGTCAAAGATACAAATTTGAAAGCGAATCACAACTGATACCCAAGTTTCAGATGTTTATCAACAGCTGTATTTAATATGTCAAAGATACAAATTTGAAAGCGAATCACAACGGAATAAATTAGGATTGCACTCATCATTGTGCTGTATTTAATATGTCAAAGATACAAATTTGAAAGCGAATCACAACTGAACGTCACTATTTCAAGCAGGACGATGAGCTGTATTTAATATGTCAAAGATACAAATTTGAAAGCGAATCACAACGAAATCTATGTTGTTTTGTATTGCCAAATAGCTGTATTTAATATGTCAAAGATACAAATTTGAAAGCGAATCACAACGCGCATGGTTAATGCTTATCAGAAATTTCTGCTGTATTTAATATGTCAAAGATACAAATTTGAAAGCGAATCACAACGGCGAGGGTGCAGCTAAAAACATCTAAACGCTGTATTTAATATGTCAAAGATACAAATTTGAAAGCGAATCACAACATACGCAAATAGGAAGATTGGGGAAAAAGTGCTGTATTTAATATGTCAAAGATACAAATTTGAAAGCGAATCACAACTCATGATAATCTCTATCTCTACTGGTTTTGGCTGTATTTAATATGTTAAAGATACAAATTTGAAAGCGAATCACAACTCCTGCTCCGATAAGGTTTACCGTTACCGGGCTGTATTTAATATGTCAAAGATAGCGAAAGGCGAGTGCGGAGACAAATGAAAACACAGTTTTCAAATTTGGACTATGCCGAGCCGCATCCTATTTTCTGTAAAGATACAAATTTGAAAGCGAATCACAACGAGCAAGTATTTCGACAGCGTGCCCCTGTGGCTGTATTTAATATGTCAAAGATAGTGAAAGGCGAGTGCGGAGACAAATGAAAACACAGTTTTCAAATTTGGACTATGCCGAGCCGCATCCTATTTTCCGTAAAGATACAAATTTGAAAGCGAATCACAACGCGGAACACGACCGTACCAATCTGCCTCTCGCTGCATTAATATGTCAAAGATAGTGAATGGCAAGTTAAGGGACAAATAGGGAATGAAGTTTTTAGGGTTTCGGTTATGTCGAGCTATTTTTTATTTTCAGTTAAAGGATTGGGTTTGAAAAGGAATTGCACGAGCCATATCAAGGTTGCAAATTGATATGGCTCGTATTCTGTTGTTTTCAATTCAAAAGGATCGAATAGTGTAAGGCGAAGGTTTGGTACGCCTTGGCTATTTATTTCACATCGAATTTATAAATGCAGGTACTTGTATAGGTTTTGTCCGGACGTACCACTACCGAAGGGTAGTTGGGTTGGTTGGGGGAGTCGGGGAAGTGCTGAGTCTCTACGCAAATTGCACTCCGACGAGGATAAGCGATGCCCTTCTTGCCCTTAACTGTCCCGTCGAGAAAATTCCCGGTATAGAATTGTATGCCCGGTTCGGTAGTATATATTTCCATTACAATGCCCGACTCGGGGTCGCTGATGCGGCCGGCGACTTGGGTAATGTCGCCTCCGGTATTCAATACCATGTTGTGGTCGTAGCCCAAGCCGTTTTTCAGTTGTTCGTCGTCGGCGTTTATATCCTGCCCGACGGTTTTCCCTTCACGGAAATCAAACGGGGTACCTTCGACTGGACGAATTTCACCCCATGTCATAAAGGTGCTGTCGATAGGTGTAAAGTTGTCGGCATTGAACTGTACCGTTTCGCCGAGTATGTCGTTAGCGGCGTTTCCACTGAGGTTGAAATAGGAGTGGTTGGTCAGGTTGACGATGGTAGGCTTGTCGGTCGTGGCAGTGTATTGCAGGGAGAGAGCGTTGTTCGACAACAGAGTGTATATGACCTTCACATCGAGATTGCCCGGGAAGCCGGCTTCGCCGTCGGGACTCTTTAATGTTAGTTCCAGTGTGGTGTCGTTGGGTTGCACGGCATTCCAAACTTGGTGGTGGAATCCTTTGGGACCTCCATGCAGGCAATGCCCGTAGTTGTTTTGGGGTAGTTGGTATTCTATACCATCGAGGGTGAATCGCCCTTGATGGATACGATTTCCATAGCGGCCGATCAGAGCCCCGAAGTTGCCATCGATATTGATGTAGCTACCAATAGAGTCGTGCCCCAATACGACATCGCGGAAGTCTCCATTACGGTCGGGAACCATAATCGACACAATGCGGCCTCCGTAGTTGGTTGCACATACCTCCATGCCCGAGGCGTTTTCGAGTACGTAGAGTTGTACAGGTTTGTTATCGACGGTTGCTTCGAAATGAGACCGATGCAACCCCGATTTGGTGATTTCTGTTTCGGTTTTCGATACGCAGGCGGTAAGCGCAACGGCAACCATGCCTGCCAAAATAATTCTGCTTTTCATATCTTCGTTGAGTGTTGATTTCAATTGTAGGAGACCTCCCCAAGTCATTCATCAGATTTGTGCGTTATGCTCGTCTGCAAGCCATGTGGGGTTCTCCCGGGTTGCTTTTCTGCTTGGGCTCTTGAATTGAGTGGCAGGGGTGACCCTATTGGGGATTATCCTGTGCAACTATCATTTATTCAAAGAATTGCATATACGGGTATTGATTTCGTGAATGCGCTTTTCGTCCATCTTGACGACTTTGCGGTCGTAGGTCATGATGCCGTTCACCTCGATTTCCACATCGGTAGTCTGTGTATAAACGGCTCCCGTGAAGCCTCGTTCGATGAGGTCGAGCAGCTCCTCTCCATATTTCACATACTGGTCGGTCACCTCTTTCGACGACTTGAACTGGATATATCCCCAATTACGGTCGGGTGTCCACAAATGGCCTTCCATGGGATAGCCTATGCCTCCATATTCGCCCAATACATTGGCGCGGGTCGTATCGTAGAGATACATGCTGGGGCCCGGATAATTGTGCAGGTCGAGTATGTCGCCGCACATGAAGAAGTTGCCGCCGCTGGCCGAATTGACCAATCGGGAAGGGTCATACTGTTGTGTCCACTCGGTTATCTCGATGGTTTTGAATTGGCCCCATGCTTCGTTGAAGGGTATCCATGTAGAGATACAGGGATAGGAGTAGAGGTAATCGATTATCTCTTTCCACTCTTTGCGGTAATTGGCTTCCGACTCGGGCGTACGTTCAAATTCGCTTCCTTTGAAATAGTTGTGATTTTGCCATTCACAGCATTTCTCGCCGCTGGGCATATCCTGCCATACGATCATGCCGATGCGGTCGCAATAGGTGTACCACAAGGCGGGTTCTACTTTCACGTGTTTGCGTATCATGTTGAAGCCCCATTCTTTTGTTTTTTTTATGTCATAGGTCATGGCTTCGTAGCTGGGGGCTGTGTAAAGCCCGTCGGGCCACCAACCTTGATCCAGCGGGCCGAAGTGGAATATGTCCTTATTGTTCAACTGGAAGCGGACGATGCCTTTCTCGTCGCGTTTCATCGAATATTTGCGCATGGCGGCATAACTCGACACCTTGTCGAGGAGTTTGCCCGCTTGCGAGAGGGTCACCTCCATGTCGTACAGATGGGGCGAATCGGGCGACCACAACTGTACATCGGCCGGCATCGTCACCTCTACCGGCTGTCCGTTCACACTCTTGCCGCGGGCGACCTCTTTGCTGCCGTCAAACACGACGACTTCGGCCTCGAGCATGGGCGAAGCGTTTGTCGTTTCCACGCCTACGGTCAATCGGTTACGGTCGATGTCGGGCAGGATTTTGAGATTCTCGATGTGTGTCTCGGCGACAGGTTCCAACCATACGGTCTGCCAAATCCCACTCACCGGCGTGTACCAAATACCCTTGGGCCGTTCCACCTGTTTGCCGCGGGGTTGATACCCGGCGTCGGTCGAGTCGTACACCCGTACCACCAACGAGTTTTCCCCGCTCTTTTTCAAGGCTGCCGTAATATCGAACGAGAAGGGGGTATATCCTCCTTGGTGCATACCCACCTTTACTCCGTTTACCCACACATCGGCTTGCCAATCGACAGCCCCGAAATGAAGAAGCACGTGACGACCTTTCCATTTCGAGGGAATAGAGAACGGGCGTTCGTACCACAATTCCTGCTCTTTATTTAAATTCTTTCCCACTCCCGAGAGACTCGATTCTATGGCAAAAGGTACCAGTATCTCTCCGTCGTAGTTTTGAGGGAGGGCTGCCCCTTTGGGGGCGATGGCGTAGTGCCACAGCCCATTCAAATTGAGCCATTCGCCACGTTCCATAATAGGACGGGGATACTCGGGCCATACGTGGTTTACATCTATACTTTCGCTCCAAGAGGTCTTGATTCGGTCTCCAACCGGGGCATATTGTGCTTGCGCCGTCGCTATGGTACTACCCAAGCCGATGGTCAATATGATGGATTTTAGATTCATAGGGCATTTTATTTTTCTTTGTATATTTTGAATTGTTTCTTGTTGTATTTATTCCACATTTGGGGGAATGGTTCGACATGGGTCCTTTGAGCCCAATCGAAATATAGTTTTTCCAATTCTTGTACCTTCTCGGGATATTTATCGGAGAGGTTGTGTTGCTCTGTTCGATCTTTCTTGATGTTATAGAGTTCCCATTCTTGTCCCATATAATGAGTTGCAACGAGTTTCCAATCGCCGAGCCGGACCATTCGATTCCCTTCGTGCTCTGCAAATATTGCTCTGTCTTTGTTTTTTTTGCCTTGCAGTATGGGAATAAGTGAAACCCCTTCCATGGCTTGTATGGAATTGCCTTTATATTCGGTCGGGTATTGAGCTTTGGATATATCGACACAGGTTGCCATTATGTCGGTAAAATGGCACGGAGTATGATTTATTTTCCCTTTTTTGGGGATATTGTTTCCCCACCAGATAATTGTGGGAGTAGAGATTCCGCCTTCTGTCGCAAAGTGTTTGTAAAGTTTCAATGGCGTGTTGCAAACGTTGGCCCAGCCGGTGCCGTAGTGGTGGTAAGTGCCGGGTTGTCCCATCTGCTCCAATTCTTTCCCGGTATGGGTGTGATATTGCGTGCCGGTTTTGTAATCGAACCCGAACTCATGCCATTCGGCACAGGCTCCGTTGTCCGATAAAAAGAATATCAACGTATTGTCCAATTGGCCGGTTTCCCGGATTGCCTCGACGAAGTGGCCGATATTTTGATCCATGATCTCTATCATGGCGGCATAGATAGCCATTCTTCTGGCCAAGTCGTATTGTTGCTCTTTGGAGAGACTGTCCCAAGCGGGTAGTTCGTGGGGCTCGTCGATAAACATGCTTCCCGGGACCGGACCTCTCGGGCTCATCTGGGGATTGCCTTCCAACAGATGCATTTTGGAGATTCTTTTGAATCTTTCGTCCCGGATAATATCCCAGCCTTTTAGATAATAAGGCATATATTTGTCGATAACCTCTTTCGGGGCATGGAGCGGGAAGTGGGGAGCGTTGTATGCCAGATATAGGAATACGGGTTTTTTGAGCTCATTCCCTTTTTCCATGAATTTGATGGCATAGTCTGTAATGGCATTTGTCGCATAGAAATTGTTTTCGACCGGCAGGGTAGGCTCTTGGCCTTTGGGAAGCCGGACATATTTTGAGGAATCCCAAAAAGAATCGAATCCACCTAATAATCCGTAGTAATCGTCGAATCCCCGATTCGTGGGCTTTTGTAATCCGAGGTGCCATTTCCCCGACATGGCCGTATAGTATCCGGCTTGTTGTAAGACCTCTGCGATTGTAACATTGTCGTTGTCTCTGAATCCGCTATATCCTTGCGGCCAGTTTTGTCGGCTTTTCCCGGCCTCCATGTGCCCCAGACCCACTTGGTGAGGATACAGGCCGGTCAAGAGGCAAGCTCGGGAAGGACAGCTTCGGGCGGAATTGTACATTTGGGTCATTCGTATTCCCTGTTCGGCAAGATTGTCGAGATTGGGCGTTTCAATTTCGCCTCCGTAACAACCCAAATCGGAGAATCCTAAATCGTCGGCGAGGATAAGGACGATGTTGGGTTTTTGTTCTTGTGCAGAAACTGCACTCGCTCCTAAGGTAAGCGTTAATAATAGGTTGCGGTTGAAAAACATAGCTTAGAGATTAAAGTTTACGATCCAAATCTATACTGAATTTCCCGTCTCCATACTTGATAGGGACAATGCCGGGACGGCAAGTTTTCTCATATTCTTTGGCTTGGGCTCCTCTTGGGTTGAAGAATATTGTAGCCCACCAGTTTTTATCTTTGTCTTGGAACAGATTGTTATGGCCACCGCCCGTAATGACATTGTACCGTTTTTGATAAGGCCCGTAAATGTTGTCCGAGGAAGCAATCACGCAGTCATAGCTATATCGTGTGGCGTCGTCGTCTTTTTGGGGGCAATAAGTCTCCGAGCCATCTTTTAGGCGGTGAGACCAGATGGCTTGTACAAGGTGGTATTTATGGTCGTATTTGAAGATAAAGGCACCTTCGATATAAGGTTCGGGATCGTATGCCGTCTCTTTGATTTTTCGGATAGGTTCTGCGAGATCCGACATGTCGGAATTCATTTTGGCAATATAGTGGTTATGCCCGACGAAATAGACCGTACCATCTTCGTCTTCAAAAAGGCTTCCATCGATATTGGAGAACAGGGGTTTGGTTTCATTCCCTTTGATATTTACGTAGGGCCCTTCTGGACGGCCGGTTGTGCTTTTGAGGATAAAGGAGCCTTTCCCCGATTCAGAGTTGTTCATGCAGGCAACGATAAACCAGTTCTTTTGACTTTTTATATAGTGGAGCTCGGGAGCCCATACGGCAAGAAATCTATTGTCCAAGGGGTCGCCGTTGAGCGAGCGTTTTTGGTACTTCTCGTCCTCCCCGAATATTTTGCAGTTTTTTTGCCAAGTCCCGTCTTTTTCCATGGACCAGATAAGTCCCATTGCCTCCCAGTTTTTCAAATCGGTAGAGCGGAATAGATACAAGCCGTCGTTCCAGTCCCAACAATGAACCTGCCCTGCGAATTCCCGATGAGGATCGGCCGTGGTTCCAATCATATAATAGGTGTCGTCGTCGCCGAGTGTGATCCATGTGTCGCGCATCCAATAATCAATCAAAGGCTTTACCTCTTTGGGGATTTTGGTCTCTGCATTATGGGTGTCGGCATCTCCGTAAGATAATGCTTCTGTCGATTGGGTACAACTGAAAAAGAGTCCGCAGAAAACGGTAATTCCAATATAAATCTGTTCCTTCATGGGTTATTGTTTTATTATTTTGTTTGTGATAATGTCATTTGTCGTTGTAATTCTGACGAAGTATATGTCGTTGGGCAGTTCCCCGACAGGGATACTGTAATCGAGACATTCTTCGTCGAGGATTATTGTCTTTACCTTTATGCCTCTTGTCGAGAGTAGTTCGATTCGTTTGATCGCATCTCCCGAATGAATATGAATCATATCGGTGATGGGGTTGGGATATACGTTGAGGCTGTGTGTCTGGCTTTCGACATCGGACGATTCCCCCAGATTTATAGATGCGTATTTGATCGAACCGTCGGCCGGCCAAGCCGAGATTTTGACAATGCCCTCTTTATGTCGTGTAAGTTTGTTGCCTTCTATACTGGCAATCGAGGGGTCGGAACTGCTCCATACCAGAATTTTGTTGGTGGCATTCTCGGGGAGAATGTTTGCCGTCAATTCTATTGTTTCGCCTATTGGGCATGATTTAGATGTAATTTCAATCTCTTCTATTGCAACTTGTCCTGTTTGGTAGTATAAGTTCCCGTTATAAGTTGCTTGCAGATTTTCGGTAAACAGACCGATTCTCGATGGCTCCCACTCGCTGGATATTTGGTCGATGAGTTTGTCGTTCAAGAAAATATATAGGGTATTGTTTTCCCGGCGAGCTCTTAAATAATATCCGGCGGCCACTTCTTCGTTGAAATAGGCCGAGAAGGCTCTTGCCGCTTTCCCCGATTTGGGGGTAACTTCCATTTTGACAGCGGTTGTCTTTATCGGGTCAAAAGTATAGTGATTCAATTCGGCCAAGCGGAGTTCTCCTTCCAACTCGGCATTGATTTTTGTCCATGAATTTCCCGATAGGGCATAGAAATCCACATCGAGAGGCAAGTCGAATGTTTGTCCGAGATATGGATAGTTCCCTTCAAACCAAAGAATATCCAACCCCGACACCTCGGTTTCTGTCCTGAAATCATATCTGTATGAATTTGAGGGGTATGTGTCGAATGTATATTGTCTGGACGCCAGCCTGCCGAGGGGATATGATTTCTGTTTGGTGATGTTGCCATTCTCTTTTTGCTCGATAAACATCATTTTGGCTTCAAAATCTATGTATGCTTTTACATAGTTTTCCGCATCTATGAAAACCGGATAAAATCCGCATTTCCCGCTATTGGGTATATTCTCGTTCTTGACAAATGTGGAGAATTCGTAATCGGTTAGATAGTCTCCTTTGAAACATTCGGCGGGCTCGTTTGCCGAACCGCTTGTCAATCCATTTGAGGATATATTCCATTCACCGGTCGATAAGTCCCACCCTTTAATGTGGCTGTCCCATTCGTCGAATCCGATTGTGTATTGGATTGCATCGAACGAGACATGGCTCGATGTCGCCTCGATGCCGATTCGCCCGCTCTCTTCAAATTCAGTTTCAATGGGAGTATCCAGCGTTAGGTTGAAATAGTCGAGTTCTACTTTGAAATCACCTCCGTTTTTATATATGGTTATTGTATGCCAAGGCTCTTCGTAATGGCTGACCAAATCGTCCGTTTCAAGGAATTTGAAATTTTCGGGGAGCTCATACTGCTTGGTGTCAGAACTTCCCGCTTTCTTTATTTCACATTCCCATAGATATTCGTCCCGGTATATGGAAATCTTTACGAAGTTGTCTTCGTCTTTATACCACGCATATATCGAAGCCCGATCGTTGCCTCCTTCTTGAATCTTGAATGGGACCTCAAATCGGTAGTTGGTTATTGGGTCAGTGAGTAACAGCAATGCCGAAACTTTATCTTCCTTCGGGAGCAATTCTTTATTTTTTATTGACCAAGAGCTGTTGTTTAGAAATTCGAGAGAGTTGTACAGGTTGTAATCAAAATAAGAAATGAAGGTCGGAGTAGCCGGTACCGGGTGGTAACCGGGCGAGTTTGATGTGGCCGACGACTCGACAACCAGCTCCTTGTCATAGAAATGCATCCTATCAATTCCTTGGGAAGAAACGCCGTTGAAGAAGGCCTTATACATGAGCCATCTTTCAAAACCACCGGGGCCCACGACATAATTCGATTGGGATTGTCCAATAACGATTTTTTCGGCTTTTTGGCTTCCCGTGTCGAAGAGTCCGAAGTCTACGAATTTGAAACAGTCGCTACCCGAACAGTCGTTGTGAGCCTCCACGGCAATTATATTTTCGCCCGGGATTAGCCAATTGGGGTCAATATCTATTAAAGAATAGGCTGTACTCGAATTGCTCAATTCCAATTCATTCCCGTTGATGTAGAATTTGGTGTTGGCTTCGATCCGGTATTTCAAGGCGACATTTTCGGGAACGCTATTCAAATTGAACTTCCGACGGATGTATATGTCATTGGTGTTCCATATCGTCCTGTTCGATCGTATGACTGCCAAATCAACCGTTTTAAGCCCGAATCCTCCATATCCCGCTTTCCAAGCCGAGTCGTCATAGTTATACTCTTTCCAGTTCCCGCTAGGTGTTGACGTTGTATATTGGGCTAACCACGGCCCGTGTTCTGCCGAGTTTAGAATCTGCTTGTAAATGACCAGATGATCTTCGGTATTTCTCGTCAAGATAGGATGCGGATATTTTTTCGCGTTATTGAAGTTGTTGGGTTTGTCGCTTTGAGCCACACCGACCTCATACATACCGGTTCTTGCAGACATTCTGTTTGGAGAAAACATCATATAATAGTTGTCTCTGTATTTGAATAATTCTGGGCCTTCAAAATTTATAAAATCTACATTGGTGGGGTGTCCTACTTGATGGGTCATTTGTACAGAACCGCTAATCCCTTTTCTCACAAAGGGAGAGTTCATTTCGAAAGTCCATATTTCGGCTCCGCTTTTCGGATAGTTGGCACCGGTAATGGGGTGGGGGTCATCGGGATTGACTTTCTTTATATAATATAATTCCCCATCTTCATCTTGAAACACCTGTACGTCTATCCCATAATCATCGAAAGGCTCGTTTATGGCTTGTTCCTTATACATGCCCAAGGGATTATCGGAATATGAGTGCCCTATGCCATTGAAATATATGTGGAATACTCCATTTCTGTATAATATATCACCGGCTCCTACTCGGGTATAAACCCCTCTTTGGTTCCATTGCGGGTCGTTCAGCCAAGTCGCTTCGTCTGTTTTTGCCGCAAGAACGGGGTCGGACCAGTTGATGAGATCTTTGGAAGAATAGATTTGGCCCATGGTCCCGGTCCCCATGGCGTAATAATATCCCATGAATCGCTCGACGCACCCGTCATAGATAGGGACTATGGGGTTGTTTAATTTTTGGGCGGAAGTGAGTTGCGACATAAATATCGATATGGATACCAAGAAGAGTGAAGTATTTTTCATGATAGCGTTTAATTAGATATATTTTCTTGTGTGCAATATTATATAATATTCAATCCTCAATGAGGTAATTATATTCTGAAAAAAGGTAATTTTGTAAAGCTACGGGGGTAGCCTGTCATTTATCGAGGCGATCTCTGCGTGGTAAGGATTCAAGATTGCGGGTTAAGCGTAAAAAAGAAAGAATCCCCATTTCCCGTGTTTTGCAGGATGGGGATTCGTATGTTGGGACGCGGTATTTATTCCGATATGAGGTTCTTTATATACTCGCTGGGGCTTTGGCCGGTCTCTTTTTTGAAACTTTTCGAGAAATAATTGGGGTTGGAGAATCCTGTTGCATAGGCTGTGTCCGAGATATTGTAACCTTGCTCCAACATGGATTTGGCCTTGTCGATTCTCAGGTTTTTGATATAGTCTCCGACCGACATATCGAGCATCTTTTTAAATTTCACGTGCAATACGGTTCTGCTGACTCCGATACTCTCCGTAATGTCGTTTATGCTAAAATCTTCGTTGTCGATGTTTTTCTCGATCAATTGCTTGATGTCTTCAAGGAGTTTCTCATCATAGGGGTTATGGGCAACCTTTTTGATACTTGTGGGGCTTTTCTTGAAATATTTTCGGTCGTTCTCTTTGGTTTGCAAGATGTTCTTTACCTGTAATTGCAAAATCTCATAATTGAACGGCTTCTCGATATAGACATCGGCTCCATGTTTGTATCCTTCTATCGTAGATTGTTCTCCCGATTTCGCGGTGAGCAGTATGAACGGGATATGAGAGGTAAGGATATTGGTTTTCACCTTTTCGCACAATTCCAATCCATTTATCTCGGGCATCATCAAGTCGCTGATGATCAAGTCGGGGTAGTGGGTCTCGAGCTTGGCCAGCGCATCTTTCCCGTTTGTTGCCGTGATGGTTTTATATTCTGTGGAGAATGACTCTTCGAGGAACCTGAGCATATCGCTATTGTCCTCGACAATCATAATTTCGTACTGGGGTGTGGTGTTGTTTGACTCTTCTTTGGCTGTAAATTCACCGGAGTGTTCTTGGCTTTCGTCGTCGTTGTTCGGCTCGTCGTTGTCGCTGTCGATATAAGACGGGGCTTGTCCCATGGAGCCTATGGAGTCTTGGAACAGTTCTGGGGTAATGTTGATTCGGGCGATAAAACACGAACCTTCATTTATCGTGCTTTCGACAGAAATATCGCCTTTGTGTATTTCGATTAAATTTTTGATATAGGACAAGCCTATTCCCCACCCGGTTTTGTGGTTGTTGTTGACTTGGAAGTAGGATTGGAATATCTTATCCAGATGCTCTTTGGAGATTCCGATACCCGTATCTGTGACCTTTATCACGAGGTATTGCTGTGAATCGGCCTCGGAAACCGAGATGTTCAGTTCCACCTTCCCGCCTTCGTTGGTGAATTTGAAAGCATTGGAAAGCAAGTTGGTGAGGACTTTTTTCAGGACCGATTTGTCTATGAATATTTTTTCGGGGATTGCCTCTATGGTCGTGTGGTACTCGATCGATTTTTCTTGCGCGATGAATTTGAACGAGTTTGACGTACGGGTTATGATTTCCCTCGGGTCGATGTTTGTGATTGATAACGAAGGTTTGGTTATTTCCATTTTGTTGAAGTTTACCAACTCTTGTATCAGTTCGAAAAGCCTTTTTGAATTGTTCAATATGTCATAAAGCATGGTTTTTGCTTTTTCCGGCATATCATAAGCATTGAGAAGTTTTTGCGCGGGCGATATGATTAACGAAAGAGGGGTTTTAAATTCGTGCGATATGTTTATGAAGAAATTCCGCCTTAATTCATTCATTTCGCGGAGTTTCTCTTTCTCGATAATATTGATTTTGATCAGTTGTTTCTCGTACATGCGTTTTTCCTGCCGTTTATATAAATAGTAAAGGGCAAATAGTGCGATGATCGTGTAGGCGATGTATGCCCATATGGTTTTATAAAAAGGCGGGGTGACGGTTATTTTTAGCGAGCGTATATTGTCGGCGTTGGTCCGTACCTTGAAAACATATTTCCCCGGTTCTAAAACGGGGAAGATAAATTTCCTTTGGCTGCCGATGTTTTGCCACTCGGTACTTAGCCCGTCGATAAATACTTGATAGGTCTGGTCTTTATTGGCTCCTGTCTGAACCCCGGCGAATTCTATCCCGAGGAACTTCGCTTGATCATACGAGATGGTAAGCTCCTGAGTGCAGTTTATGTTTTTGTCAATGATGTGGTTGTCTTTTTGGGGAAGAATATTTGTCCCGCCAATGGATAAATTGGTAAATATGATGTTGGGGATATAGGTATCTTTGATTAATTTACGAGGATTGAATGTGATTAATCCCTTGTTTGTCCCGGCGAATATTATGCCCTTGGAACTGAAAAAAGACGACGTGTAGTTGAAATTCTCTGTTGGCAGACCGTCATTGGACGAGAAGTGTACGATTTCAGCATCGGTTTTTATCTTGTACAACCCGTTGTTTGTCGTCACCCAAATATTGGAGTCGTTGTCTTCTGTAATGCTGTATATACAGGTAGCGTCGATTTTGTGATTCTGCAGGAAAGAGGTGAGAGTGTTGTTTCGCTCTTCTAAATGGTACAATCCACCGTTGTTGGTACCGAACCATACGGAGCCTTTTTTATCGGCGATGATGGTTGTAACATAGTTATCGGTAAGTTTGTTGTTGGTCGATTTGATATTCCATCGTTTCAACGTACTGTTTTTTTTGTCGTATTTGATTAATCCGCCGGCTCTTAATCCAATCCATATATTCCCGCTGTTATCGCCGGTGAGGTAGTAGACAAAACTGTTATCGAGAGCATCGTGTCTGATTCGTTCTATTTTGTTGCTTCCCCGATCGTAATAGGCCAGTCCGGAAGAGGTTCCAATCCATAACCTTCCCTCGTGGTCTATGTATAATGAGAAAATACTGTTTTCGGGAATATTGCTGTTTCGTATATTATATAAGGAAGATTGTCCGGAGTTGAGGTTGTATTTTACCAGTCCGTGCATGAATGTACCAATCCATAGATTTCTGTCGGCATCGATTTGTATGCTGTGTATATTTTCTGTGGCGATGGACTTATGCGTGAATTTTTTGAAGTAATCTTGTTGGGGGTCGTATTTGTAGAGGCCGCCATCTTCACTGGCAATCCAGATGTAGTGGTCTTTATCCTCGATGATTTGTCTGATGGCAGAAGCGTTAAGCCCTTTTGAGTTGTAGCTGACATTATAGTAGCGGAATTGGCTCGATATTTCGTAAAATGTATTAATCCCGCCGAAATATGTGCCTACCCACATGTTCCCTTGATTGTCTTTTTTAATGCAGTAGATGGCGTTGTCGTTGAGCCCGAAACCGCTGTAATTGTTTTTCCGGATATGTTTGAATTGGTTGTTCTCGTACAACAATATCCCTTTCTCTGTCCCGAACCACATATTCCCGTGCTGATCCTGAGAAATGCTTCGTATAATCCCGTCTTCTCTTGAAAGGGGGGAATAAACATATTCTATATCATTGGTTTTGTTGTTGATCTTTACGATTCCGTTGCCATTTTTCCCGATCCATTTATTCCCTTGGTCATCGATGTATAGCGATATTATTGCATCTCTGGTTTTGTCGCTGCCTTTTTCTTTAGATATGTTCAGTTTGAGTTGTTCCTTAAACGTCTTGTCGTAGCAGATTAGATGAGAGTTTTCTGTAACCCATAAATTATTTTGGTTGTCAAATTCAAAGAGGTCACATTTTATTCCCTCTCCATTCCCGTTTGTTACAGGGATAAACGATTGGGATTCTTTGTCAAACAAATAGAGGATATTGGTTGAGCAGAACACTTTTCCATATTGGTCAACGACTATTTTTAAGATAGAAGAGGCCGGAGTATCGTATCTTTCAAAAGCGTCGAGTTCATAGTTGTACCGACAAATCCCGTTGTCTGTCCCAATCCACATGTATCCCTCTTTGTCTTGAGCCAAAGTTTTGATAAAATTATTTGGAATGGAATTGGGATTATTGGGATACGATATGTATGAATCTAAATCGTATCCATTATATTTGCAGAGTCCATTACGGCTCCCCATCCATATTTGGTTATATGAATCTTGAGTAATGGTTGTAATACCGTTATGTATAGGGCCTTTTAAATAATCGAAATGTTCAAACCGGATTTCATTGGCGTAGGATTTGCCCGTGAATGCGATTATGGCCAAGAATATGTATGCTAAAATGTTGGTATTACTCATTTTTTTCTATCTGAAATTGGTTTAATAGCTCTATATGGGGAGGAAATATACTAAAAAAGAATTTAAGAACAAAAGGGTTAGTAATCGGAATAATTTTACCCGCAAAAATAGCTTATTGCACTTAAATTTGCCAATATCAAAAACACTATTTATTAACTATTTATTAATTTAATATGTAGATAACATGAAAAACAAGACTTTATTTGTGGTTGCATTAGGTGTTGTTCTAATGGGCAGTACGATGGATGCTCAAGAGTTGGTCTTACCGCAAGGTATGGAAATTTTGACTCCCGACGACGTCGAAGTTACGGTCAGTACGGCGAGGGCAAACGACAAAGATAAAGCTCTTACAATAGCAGGCAGTTCAGAAAAGGGGTATAAAGCCTATTTTACGGCAAAGGATGCCGAGCATGGCGAGGAGCTGTGGGTGAGTGATGGAACCAAAGAGGGCACGATGATGGTAAAGGATATATATCTCGGTTCTACCAGTTCCAATGTCCTTTATCTGACGAGATTCAACGACAAAGTGGTATTTCAAGCGACCGCCAATGATGATGATGGTGCCGAACTGTGGATTTCTGATGGAACCGAAGCCGGGACTTATATGATCACCGATATTAATATATTGGGCGGTTCAGAACCGGCAGGCTTTACTCAGATCAATGAGAAAGAGTTTATCTTTGGAGCCAAAGACTATGAGAGTATTAGCTACGGCAGCGAAGAACAACGGTGGTTGTGGATCTCGGACGGGACGGCCGACGGGACCCGAATGTTGAAAGATTGTAAAGTGATTTATCCCGGAGCCAAGGTCGCCACAGATGACGAGCGGTTCTTTGTTCGGGTAGGACGGAAAGTATTCTTCAAAGGAGACACGAAAGACAATGAATATGGCGAAGAGTTGTGGATTACCGATGGTACCACGGAAGGCACGAAGATGATTATGGATATTAACAAAACCGTTGCCGATACCGAGACTGGCGCCACAGCCGGTGCCCAATTGGACTGGTTTACGAATTTCAAAAATGAGAAGTTGTTTTTTATTGCCTATTCCGATGAATATGGAAGCGAACCGTGGGTAAGCGATGGTACTCCCGAAGGTACTTATATGATTAAAGACCTTACCGAAGGAACCGACGCCAATGGTTTGCCGGCCGGCCATGGTGCATTTACTCCGAGAGTATATAAAGATAAAGTATATTTCAGAGGATATGACCCATATTATGGATTGGAATTGCTTGTGACCGATTTTACCGAAAAGGGAACTCATATTGTATTTGATTTGAACACCAACCCCACGACAATAGGAACGGCCAATGGTTCTCCCGACCTTTTCTGTGAATTTGACGGTGTCCTGTTTATGAAAGGTGCAACAGGAAGCGATGCCAATCTTCCCGAGACAAACTTTGGGCTGGAATTGTTCTATTCCGATGGAACCGCCGAGGGGTCCAAGATGCAATCGGACTTGAACCCGGGTATAGGTCCTAACGCCGCATGGGAAGGCATCGTGATTTCGGGTAGCTTCTATTTCAGGGCGCAAGACCAGACTCCGGCTGCCGGATCGAGCCAAGCTTGGGAACTGTTCAGAATAGATAGTAAAGATGAATTCCCCAAAAAGGTGGTTGACCTTGGCGAAGGCCCCGACTTTGTACATTCATTGCGGAATCTCGATGGCGATTTGGTCTTTACCAGCCAAATCAAGAAGAGTCTTTTTGTGTACAAATATCGGAAAGAGAACTACGATCCCGAAAAAGATAAGGAAAACATGGATCCCGATTTTGGAGAAACTTCTGCCATAAATACATTGAAGGCCGATAACAATGTCCGCATTTATCCCAACCCGGCCTCGGAATATGTTTACATCGATACCGATGCCGATGTTTACGGATATACCATCACCGATTTGTCGGGGAGATTATTGGTGAAGAGTACAGCGGCCTCAAACAAGATCGATCTTGACAATCTGAGTACAGGCACTTATATACTGAACGTAGAGACTTCGGCGGGTGTCATGAATAGCAAACTGAATGTGAAATAACATATCCCATTAGGACAGGCCGACCTTGAGTTCGAGTCGAAGGTTGGCCTGTATTTAAAAGAGTTGTGTGTAATGATTATAAAGGAAATACCATGAAAAATAGAGGATTTTCAGGTTTATTTTTAGTATTGTTTTTTATAAGTTTTAGCATAGACTGTTTTGCTCAAAACCAGTCTGTTGTTAAGGGGCGGGTTGTAGATAGTATGACTGAAGAGTCTATTATTGGCGCCACGATAATGAATAAAAATACAAAGAAGGCCATCATAACAGACTTCGATGGTAATTTCTCAATAGCGACTTCAATAGGTGACGAAATACAAATAAGTTATGTGGGATACAAATCCCAAGTGATAAAGATTAACGATTTTAAAGATCTATCCATACAGTTATCGTCCGATGTGCAACAGTTGGACGAAATGGTTGTAATCGGATATGCGACTCAAAAGAAAAGCGACCTTACCGGTGCGGTATCTTCGGTAAAGGCCGATGAGATTGTGGCCTCGGCCGTGCCTAATCCGGTACAAGCCTTGCAAGGAAAAGCAACCGGTGTTTTGGTTATGCAAAACTCTGGTGCTCCGGGTGGATCGACGACGATAAAGATACGTGGTACCGGTACAATCAACGATTCGGATCCTCTTTATGTCGTAGATGGATTTATCGTTGACAACATAGACCACATAAATCCCAATGATATTTCCAGTATAGAGGTATTGAAAGATGCTGGTTCGGCGTCGATTTATGGAGCCCGGGCTGCCAATGGTGTCGTCCTGCTGACGACGAAAGGCGGAGAAGAGGGGAAAACCAGAATTTCGTTTGACGGATATGTGGGATTTTCAAATCCGTGGAAGAGTATAGATGTGATGGGGATAGAAGATTTTGCCCTGATGCGCGATTATGTCCAAGGGACAAATTACTATTCTCAAGACGGGCAACTCTATATGTCAAAAGATAACGAGGGCAATTTGTATTACGATCAACGGAAATACCAGCTTCTGGATACGATTGCGTCGTCGCCATATACCCCGAAAAGTTGGTGGGACGCTGTGACCCAGACCGGTATAAAGCAACAGTACAATTTGAGTGTGAGCGGAGGCAGTAAACGGTACAAATACATGATCAGCGGAAACTATTATAACGAGCGTGGTATTATTAAAACCTCTGATTACCAGCGTCTATCGCTTCGTGCAAATCTTGATAATAAATTGACGGACTGGCTGACTTTAAAGACCAATGTCTTATACACGAACACCGATAGGGATTTAATACCGGAGGGGGCAAGCGGTGTCTTGAAAAGGGCATTGAATCAGAACCCTTTGATTCACACCTACAATACGGCCGGATATTATTCGGAAGACCACCCGATAGCCATGCTTGAACGAAATCACAATAATGCGACAACCAATAGATTCGATATAAACATAGACTTGTCGGCAAAATTCTTGAAATATTTTACCTATCAGTTTAAGTTTTCGAATTACACCAATTTTTATAACAGAACCAAATTTGACGAAGTGGCCAAGTTGGAAGAGAATTTTGTCGCCCCAACCGATTTGACAAAATTGACCAACTTTGAGACAAGAACCAACAAAACCGAGTTGAATAATATTCTCTCTTTTGCCTATGAGTCGAATAAGCATAGTGTAAATGTATTGGCCGGACAGATTTTGGAAATGTCTCGGGTCTATGACCAAGAAACCTCGAAGAAAGGTGCACCCGGCAATTCATCAAATTACTGGTACCTTGCCTCGGCCTATTTTGGAGATTATGCCTATGGATTGATGAATGAGTGGAATGCAATGGGTTTCATCGGCCGCGTAAGTTATGCTTTTGATAACAAGTATTTGTTGCAGGCAAACTTTAGAGCAGATGCCTCTTCGGTCTTCGCCAAGAAAAATAGATGGGGTTACTTCCCCTCGGTATCGTTGGGTTGGAAATTCTCGGGCGAGGAGTGGATGCAAGAGCAAGATGTCATCAGTTTTGCGAAGTTGCGGGTTGGCTGGGGTCAACTTGGAAATAATAGAATATCGGAGTATGCCCGCTATAAAGTGATGGATACCGACCTTTCTTATTCTTTCGGTACAGGACTCCACACGACCTATCCCGGTGCAGCCGCGTTGACCTTGGGCAACGATAATATCAGATGGGAAAAGACCGAATCGTACAACGTGGGATTGGATCTCAATTTCCTGAACAACCGCTTGAGCTCATCGCTCGAATTCTTTGTAAAGAACACCTCCGATATGTTGATACAGGTGCCTGTGTCTCTTTCGGTCGGCTTGAATGAAGACCCCATGGTCAATGCCGGTTCTATCCAGAACAAGGGTGTCGAATTCAATATCTCGTATAAGGATCAGATTGCCGACTTCAAATATGATATCGGGTTCAATATCTCCTACACAAAGAATGAGGTTACAAGTTTAGGTACGGGTAATGAGCCTATTTATGGAGCATTGCTCTCTACCGAAGGAAGTATTAATGATTATGTTACCAAAACCGAGGTAGGCAAACCAATCGCCTGTTTCTATGGCTATGTAACCGATGGTATATTCCAAACCCCCGAAGAGGTTGCAGCCAGTGCTCAAAACGATGGTATCACCGAACCGGGAGATTTCCGATTCAAGGATTTGAATAACGATGGCAAAATAGATGCCTCCGATAGAACCTACTTGGGTTCGCCTCACCCCGATTTTGTGTATGGTATTCCCGTAACCCTGTCGTATAAAAACTTCGATTTCTATATGTTCTTCCAAGGACAATGGGGTAATGAGATATTCAATGTGATGGAATACTATTTGAATTCGGCTCACGGTACGGGCAATGTCTATGCCGACTTGCGGTCGCGCTGCTGGTCGGGAAGCTATGACCCTGAAAAGAGTTTCTATCCGGCCAATCCTTCGGGAACTGTGCCCGAACTCGACGAGGCCGATAGACCCAAAAACTTCAGAGCCTCGGATTTCTATATCAAAGACGGTTCGTATTGCCGATTGAAGAATGTTCAGTTGACCTATAACTTGCCCGAAAAAATATTGAAGAAACTGCAATTATCGAATGCCTCTGTTTATGTTTCGGCACAAAATCTGTTGACCTTTACAAAATATAATGGATTTGACCCGGAAATCGGTCGCGACGAATCGAATACAGGAAACAATCTTTATTTGGGAGTCGATCATGGTAATTATCCTCAATCCAGATCGTTTATGGCAGGTATTAAAATAACTTATTAAATATAGAAACGATGAAATACAATATTAAATATTTTATTATATCATTGTTTGCCGTAATGTCGTTCTCTTCTTGTGAAGATTTTTTGGACATGGAGTTGCAGGGAGAGTATGACGGAAACAATTTCTATAATACGACTTATCAGTTACAGGTCGGGTTAGATGCTGTTTATGACATATTGCAGTCCAATAATTATAACAACTGCGAATGGATTTTTGGTGAGGCTTGTGGCGACGACGTAGTCGGTAATGACGAAAGTACGACAAACCTTATTTCGGAACTTGTAAATTTCCAGTTTAATACTTCGAACACTTGGATACGAGATAGATACACGATAAATTATAAAGGTATCAATCGAGCCAATCAGGTTATTCACGGAGCCGAACGGGTACAATTGGCCACACAGGAAATCGACCAATATACCGAGGTCAGAGAGATTCTGGGACAAGCCAAATTCTTGCGTGCACTGTTTTATTTCAATCTTGTGAAAACCTTTGGCGGCGTTCCCATTCGTCCCGAGGTGGAGAATGTCGATGCCTTGACAATCCCGCGGTCTTCAAAAGAAGAGGTATATGCATATATCGAAAAGGATTTGAGAGAGGCCGCCATTATGTTGAGGAGCAAATTTGTCTCCAAAGAGGCAGGTAAAGCAGGCTGTGGCGCATGTGTGGCCCTGTTGATGAAAGTGTTGGCCTATCAGGCAACGCCGGGCATGGAGTCGGATAAGTGGGACGAAATAGTAAAACTGGGTTCTTATTTTATAGAAGGTACCCCTTTGACGTATGGCGAAATCCTTCACTTTGAAAATTACGACGAGTCGTGGGACGAATTGAGAGCGAGATTGTGGTTCAAAGATAAGGCCTTGTTGGCTGCCAATGAACCTTATGAAACACAGGGAACGACAATGCCTTCGTTGGCCAACGAGTATTCGTTGGAGTCGAAAGACAGCTATGGCAATACGTTGAGCTATGCCGATTTATATTATGAGAAGGGCGAGTTCTGTACCCGTTCTATTTTCGAGGTTGTCTTCAAGGAGTCGGCCAATGGGCTGAAAGACGACAACAACGAAGGAACCGAGATTTTCAATGATATCTTCTTCAACAGAATGTTTGCATCGAAATCATTTAAAGATGAAATCTCGGGAGATCCTCGAAAAGGAGTCTTTATCCAAGAACATGGTGAGGTATCTTTTGATGGTGTGCGTATCGAAGTTCCGCCCGGAAAGACGGCTTGCATGAAGTGGTATATACCCAGTGCCGAAACTCCGTCGGACGTAAATGATTGCGGAAAAAATCGACGAGTCCTCATTTATTCCGAAGTCGTATTGTTCTATGCCGAGGCTCTTAATGAGATGGGGCAGAGAGAAAAATCGTTGGAACAGTTGAACAGTATAAAAAAGGTTGCCAATAAAATAACCAATGTCTCTACACTGTATAAGGCGGGTACCTATATCGAGATCCGAGATCAAATATGGAAAGAACGGCGTATCGAGCTCTGCCATATGTGGGACAGATTCTTTGATATTGTACGGCAAGGAAGAGCCGCCCAAGTCCTCCATGCGTTTGCAACGGAAACGACCCACAATAGAGGTAAGAATTTTATAGAAGGCGTGAATGAAATCTTCCCGATACCGCAGAACGAGGTAGATATAACGAATGGTGTTGTGACTCAGAATCCCGGTTATTAATCATTTAATCATAGAGAAGATGAAAAAGTTTATATATATATTGGTGTTGCCCATCTCTTTTTTGTTTGTTTCTTGTGACAAAGACGATTTGGTCGAGCCGGTTGCATCGTTCACGATGTCGGCAACGGAGGCTTCTATAAATGAGACCGTCACGTTTACATACACGGGGACTTCGGCCGAACAAGTGGTCGTGTTTACCGGAGACGAAGGTCATGATTATGCCTTGAAAAACAAGGGTAATAGCGGTTTGGTCTTGAACAAAGGAATATTGACCTATTCCTACAAAAAGGCTGGTGTTTACAATGTCGTTCTGATTGCTACGAATTATAATGAACGGGCCGAAGATATGGTCTATTCTATCGATTCGGCTCAGATTGTTATCAACGATGATAATGTAGAGCTCCGGTCGGTCTCTTTGAGAAAGGACATGTATTTAAAGGAACTGTATGCGCAGATGATAAACGATAACACCTTGCTGTTTGCAGTCCCTTATAAAGTCAGGGTTTCCAATCGAGATATTGCGGTATCGATGAACAAGCAGCGGGTGAACATCGAGCCGATGTCGAGTTCGGCGGTTGTCGAGGTCAATGGCGGAGAGTATAGCGAAAATACGTCGTACGATTTGACGCAGCCTTTTGAGATTACCGTCTATTCTCCAAGCGGTGATTCCAAGACCTACCACTCCGAAGTGATGCACTATCCTGTCTTCGAATCCTTTTCCATTGCGGGAGTCGATGGCGCGGTCGCTTATTCGGATTATTATTTCGATAAGACGTTTATTACTGTAGAACTGCCTGCCGGTACCGATGTGTCTCAGTTAACGCCCCTCTTTTCATCGGCCGATGCGAAACAGATTAGCATCGATGGGCAGGAGCAAGTGTCGGGCGAGACGGTTGTAGATTTTACGGCCCCCGTGGTGTACACACTTACGACATGGAAAGATGATGATCAAAGTGTGTCGGCAGAATCCACCGTAGAGGTAAGCGTCACGCTATTATAAAGTCATTTAGGCCGGTACTCTTGTGCAACGACGATAGAAGTACCGGCCTTTTTTTAGATAACCATGTAAATTTAAGTATTTGATTATGAGATTGTTTAAATATTTTTTCTTGCTGCTCTTGTCTTGTCCGGGAGTCGTGTTTGCGCAAAATAAAGTAGTAGAAGTTGCCGATCCTACCATCATGTATTTTAATGACAGGTACTATATGTATGGAACCGAAAAGAAACCACAGGTGGGGATTCCGGTCCTTGTTTCCAAAGATTTGCATACGTGGGATTATACAGGCGGTGAGGGCGGATATGCCTTGAAGAAAGGTATGCAGACATACGGTGACAGAGGCTTCTGGGCACCGCAGGTCTTGTTCAGAAACGGGAAATATTACATGATCTATACAGCCAATGAGCATATTGCAATAGCCGAGAGCGATAGCCCCGAAGGCCCTTTTGTTCAAAAAACGATACAGTCGATAGAGGCCGATACCCGGCAGATAGACCCCTATCTGTTTATCGATACCGATGGGAAGATTTATTTGTACCATGTGAGGTTGTTTAAAGGGAATACGATTTGGGTCGCCGAGTTTAAAGAAGACATGAGTGGGATTAAAGAGGAGACCTTGACGCAGTGTATCACCGCGACAGAACATTGGGAGAATACGCAAACCTACCAGTCGGCGCCTGTCATAGAGGGTCCCACGGTAATAAAGCGGGGTAAATATTACTATCTGTTTTATTCGGCCAATCATTTCATGAGCCACGATTATGCCGTTGGCTATGCTTATGCCGAGAGCCCGTATGGCCCTTGGCAAAAAGCCGGGAATAATCCCATAATCAATAAATACAACATTGGCATAAACGGGCCGGGCCATGGCGACCTTTTCAAGGACAGCGAGAATGGGTACAAGTATGTCTTTCACTCGCATGCCGACAATACCAAGGTCGATAACCGGCGGAGCTGGATTGCCGGTGTGGTATTTTCGAGCCGAGGCAAGGATAAGCCCGAAATCATAACGATAGACAAGCACACCTTGTTCCCTTTATATCTTTCGGATTAAGAAATAGGAATCTCTCCATAAAAAGAAAAAGTCATGAAACGGAAAATAAGTTTATTATTGCTTTCCCTGTTTTGCATTTCTGTTTTCGCTTTCGAGCCGGGGACGAGAATTGCGTGGGTTTATAGTATGCGGTCGTTTGTGAATCAAGGAGTCTATGCAAGAGTAAAGCTCTTGTCGAACCGGGAAATGGCCTTGGTTTATAATACGGGCGATGTCCTTTATATAAAGAAGAAAGATATAAACGAGAAGAGTTGGGGGAATCCGGTTCAGGTATCGACCGACAATACCGGTAAATACAATTATACCAATGCCGAGTTGACAGAACTGTCTGATGGGAAGTTGGTTTATGTGTGGAATGCCCGTCCCAAAGAAGAAGGGGTGAATCCATATAAGATTATGATGAAATTATCCGATGATGGGGGTGAGACATGGTATGGCGAGCAAGATCTTTATGTCGCAGGTACGTCAAACCGAGAGGGCTGTTGGGAACCGATCTGTCTGGAATTGCCTTCGGGGGAATTGCAAGTGTATTTTGCCAATGAATATAATGTGAAAAATAATGACCAGAATATCACGATGCTGAGGTCGTTTGACCGAGGCGAGAGTTGGGGCGACGAGACGGTCGTAAGTTATCGCGATCGATACCGCGACGGCATGCCTGTGCCTATATTGTTGCAGCAGGATAAGGGGATAGCCATGGCCATAGAAGACAATGGGATAGATGGCACTTTCAAACCGGCCATCATTTATTCTACGTTGGAAAATAACTGGAATAATGGATATGTCGATGCCGGGAGCGGAAATCGGTGGGAGGCCCTGCGGTCGGATTGCAAGCTCGGCAGTAATATATATGCAGGCGCGCCGTATCTTATGCAGCTGGCCAATGGCGAAACGGTATTGTCGATTCAATCGGGTGAAGGCCGGTTGGAGTCGAACACACAGAACAATGCTTTGATGCAGGTGTATGTGGGTGATGAAGAGTGCCGTAATTTTGCCCGGAAATCAACTCCTTTCAATTTTTCGGATTCAGGGGTGTCTGTTTTGTGGAACTCGCTGTGCGAGATTGATAGTACGACCGTTATGGCCGTATCGTCGATAAGTGGATTGAGTTCTCAAAATGGAATTTGGACAGCCACGGGTAAACTGTTCGATTCGATGCCGATAGAGTGTTGTATCGGCCGGGCCGAACGGTATGGCGATTTTTCTCCATTGTATATAGGGTCTGAGGGTTATGTCAATTTACAGGTGAAATCGTCGTGGGACGATGCCAATTTATATCTATACTTCGAGGTCTTCGACCCGGTTAAAACGGAAGCCGAAGAGGGCGAACCCTTGTGGCAGAGCGATGGGGTAGAGGTGTATATGGACCCGCAGAATATAAACACATCGACCATATCGTCGGGTGCGTTCAAACTGTTGTCCAATTACAAAGGCGAACATATCTATCATAAATCCGTGTCGGGCGTATGGCAGGAAGAGGATAATGATATTCAATGCCTGTCAACCACTTCGACGACCGGCTATACTTTGGAGATGATAATCCCATGGGATAACCTTGGCGGATTCCCGACAGGCGATTTCGGCATACACATAAAACTCCATAACAACGACAATAACAAGAAATTTGTACATGAGAATCTGTCGGGCGGAAATTGTGACAAACCCAATACGTGGTTGCCTTGTATCTTGGGGGAACGGACTTCGGGTATCGAACAGGCTGTTGCGAGGGAGGAAACCATGTTTAGAGTATGGCCGACGCTCCTGTCGCGAGATTGTGGAATCTTGAATTACGAGATAAACGAAACGATAAACGCCCCCCGGATTAACATGTATGGGGTGAACGGTCAACGGCTTGCCTCATATATGTTGGCCTCGGCGCAAGGGGCAATTACGATACCGGCTTTCGACGAGATGGCTGTGTTGGAGTTGGTCGATGATAACCATAAGATAATAGGTACCCAAAAAATTTTACTTAAATGACCATGGAAAAGGATATAAATAAATTGTTGATGTGTGGACTCCTTGTAGGTAGTACCCTGTCGCTAAACGCCCAATCCGACGGGCATTCGCTTGAATTGAAAGCCGATTTGAACCAATCGAGGGAAGTCACACCGGTAGAATATGGATTCCATTACGAAGAAATAGGAATGATCGGTGAGGGAGGCCTTTATGCCGAAATGATAAGAAACCGGGGCCTTGAAGAGGCTACTCCTCCAAAGGGGCTGGCCGTGAAAAATGGCTTGTATGAGGGGGTTGTAAATCCTACCGGGCCCAATAAAAAGGTATTCCATGTTTCTCCTACCATAGGATGGGAGACTACACCGATTGCTTATAGTCCCATAGATCTCGAACGTACGCAAAGGAATCCGTTGAATGATAAGAATCCTCATTCGCTGCGGGTCTCCGTACATAGGAATATTCAGGAATTTCCGGGAGCTTCGGTCGTGAATAGAGGCTTTTTCGGAATGAATATCCAAGAGGGCGAACGTTATAAATTGTCCTTCTACGCATCGGCACCTGCCTACAAGGGCTCTTTGAAAATATCGTTGGGCGATAGGAATGCCCACAGTATCTCATCGCCGATTGTTGTCGATAATCTTGAAAAAGGGTGGAAAAAATATGAATTTGTCATTACGGCGACCGCTTCTGATACCAGAGGTTGTCTGCGGATAGAACCCACGGCACATGGAATGTTTCAGCTGGATATTGTATCGATGTTTCCTTGCAATACTTGGGACAACGGGAAATCGGTATTTAGGAGCGATATTGTACAGAATCTGATAGATTATTCGCCCGATTTCCTGAGATTCCCCGGTGGGTGCATTGTGCACGGCGTGAATGAAGAGACCATGTATCATTGGAAAGAGACCATAGGCGACATTGCCCAACGGCCCGGGGCGTGGAGCAAGTGGGCACCCTTCTTCCGGAGCGATGGCTTGGGGTATCATGAGTTCTATGAACTGTGTGAATATATAGGTGCCGACGCCATGTATGTGACCCCTACGGGCATGGTCTGCACGGAGTTCCTGCATAGAGACAAGGATAGGAATTTTGAGCATATAGATACCGATGTCGATTATTACATTCAAGATGCGTTGGATGCCATAGAATACGCGATTGGCGACGTATCGACGAAGTGGGGGGCCGAACGGGCGAAAAACGGGCACCCCGCTCCATTCCCTTTGAAATATGTGGAGATTGGTAATGAAGACTTCGGCCCGGAGTATTATACCCGTTATAAAAAGATTTACGATGCGATTAAAGCCCAATATCCCGATCTGATATTGATATCGAACAGCATAATCTTTAAAGAGGAGAATGACAAGCGCAAGTATATCAAAGACTTTATCTCGCCCGAAGATATTGAAATCTATGATGAACATTACTATCAGACACCCGAGTGGGTCTCGGAGAATTATTACAAGTTTGATGCGTATGACAGGAAGGGCCCCGATATATTTATCGGTGAGTTGGGTATCGGCGGTAAGTATCCGAGGTCTGTTTTGGCCGAGGGCGTTTTCAAGATGAGTCTGGAACGAAACGGCGACATGCACCCGTTGATGGCCGACCGCCCGTTGATGCGGAACTGGGATTTTGTCAGGGACAGTAAGATTTGTCCGTTGTTTTTGCATACGACCTCCAAGAGTGTGAAGACGTTTAATTATTACTTGTGCAAGATGTTGCGCGACAATACCATTCATCACTCCTACAAGGCCACTGTTTATGATGGTGGGAAAGAGTCGTCCGAGGTCTATGCGACATTGGGCAAAGATGACTCGACAAAAGAGTATGTGTTGAAGGTCATCAACATGTCGGGCGACCCGTATAAAATGTCGATGAACATAGATGGGTTGAAAGGCACGAAGAAGTGTAAGGTTACGACGTTGACAACCGATAGCCGTACAAAACAAACTCCCGACAATGAGCATGTCATAGAGCCGGTCGTTGCCTCGGCACAGTTGTCATTCCCGTCCGGAATAACGGTTCAGCCCTATTCATTTACAATTTATCGATTCAAATAGGGGGAAAGGCCCGTTATCCTGTTCCCAAGCGCATGGATTTGACTCAAATTCATGGTGGTCATGCCGCTCGTCATATTCTCGGGAATTAATGAAGTGTATGTCTAATATAAATATATATGAGTAATGAAGTCGAAGTTTTTATTATTACCGTCTTTATTCCTGTTGGGGTGTACGGAAAAGAAGCCTGAGACACCCAATATCATTATAATTCTGGCCGATGATTTAGGATTTGGCGATGTGAGTGCCTACGGTTCGAAAACCATAAACACGCCCAATATCGACCGATTGGCCCATGAGGGTGTATGTTTCAACAACGGTTATGCGACATCGGCAACCTCTACGCCAAGCCGGTATGCGCTGATGACGGGCATGTATCCGTGGAAAAACGAAGAGGCAAAAATCTTGCCCGGTGATGCCCCGTTGATTATCAGCGAGGATACGTTTACCTTGCCCAAGATGATGCAGCAGGCGGGTTACAAGACTGCCGCCATCGGGAAATGGCATTTGGGCATGGGTAAAGGGAAGGTCGATTGGAACAAGCCGGTTGTCCCGGGAGCCAATCAGATCGGATTTGACTATTCTTGCCTGATTGCGGCGACCAACGATAGAGTCCCGACGGTCTATGTCGAGAATGGCTCGGTTGTGGGGTTGGAGGCCGATGACCCCATATATATAGATTATGAGCATAACTTCGAGGGAGAGCCTACGGCTTTGACTCACCCCGAACTGTTGAAGATGAAATGGAGCCACGGGCACAACAATTCGATTGTCAACGGAATTCCCCGTATCGGATATATGAAGGGGGGCGATAATGCAAAATGGGTAGATGAAGATATGGCCGACTATTTCCTGAACAAAGTAAAGCACTTTGTCGGAGAAAATAGGGATACTCCTTTCTTTTTGTATTATGGATTGCACCAACCTCATGTGCCGCGGGCTCCGCATTCCCGGTTTGTGGGTTCTACCGGTTTGGGCGCGCGGGGCGATGCGATAGCCGAGGCCGATTGGTGTGTGGGGCAGTTGGTCGCTTATCTCGACAGCCTGAATATCCTTGAAAATACGTTGATTGTTTTTACCAGCGATAACGGCCCGGTTGTCGATGATGGATATTTAGATGGATCTGTTGAGAACCTAAAAGACCATAAACCGGCCGGTGGTTTGAGAGGAGGAAAGTATAGTCTGTACGATGGAGGTACGCATATCCCGCTTTTTGTTTACTGGAAAAATAAGATACAGCCTAATGTATCCGATGCGCTGGTGTCGCAGTTGGATTTCTTGGCCTCATTTGCCGATTTGGTACAGAGTGACGTGAATATGGATTCTTTGCATACGGATAGCAGGAATATATTGCCGGCTCTCTTGGGCGAGAATGTCGAGGGTAGGGATTACATCATACTTGAAGCACAAGGGAAGATGGCGATAAGAAAAGGGGATTGGATTATGATTCCTCCGTATGCCGGGCCAAAGACAAATGAGACGGGGAATGAACTCGGCAACTTGGAGGAGTATGGGCTGTTCAATGTAAAGAATGACCCGGCCCAAACCGTAAATCTGGCCCGAGAATATCCGCAAGTTTTGGAAGAGTTGAAGACCCTGTTTTATAGTACGACAAAGGGGTATTACAAAGCATTCGTAGAGGAAGTACCTTTGAAATAGGAGTGAGATAGTTCGATTAATTTAGATGGGAAGCAGAATCCAGACTTGATTATCAGTTTGAGTTTTGCTTCCTATTTGATTTTTTTAGAATCTTCTCTTTGGGACTTCTCTGGTAGCAATAGCGGAGGTTTCACGACGATACGGGGGTTGATGCGCAGCAGGTGGTCGATGAAGGTTTGCTGGTGTTGAGGTGAAAGGATAAGAGTTTGAAATCGATAGAATCGCAGTCTGATGCGGTTCATCGAGGTGGCCGGAGCACTTTCGCAACTGTTGGTTTTTGAGATTTCTGTGATGCGATCGATGTCGAATCGGGTGTTGTAGAATATGCCGCATTGCACGCGTAGTTTTTTCTCTTCGATGGTGTACCGGGTATTGACAAAGACGTCTATGATAAAGGCGGTGACGATGAGCAGCCAGACCAATACTATCCACAACGATAGGTATATCATCAGTCCATAAACGGGGAGCATGGTGAGGCCGATGACGGTAACTAACCCCCAACTTATCTTCGATTTATAAATGGTTTTCATGCTCCGATCGATTGGAGGTTAGACGATGCCGCCGCCGAGGATCAGTCGCAGGATACCCACGACAATTGAGACGATACAGAGGGTTTTCCCGTTGTCCGATTTGAGAATGACACAGATAATCAAGAAGATGATCGATATGGGTATAGCTACCCAGTTGAGTATTCCCAGCAGGGGAATGAATGCAACGAGGGTGATAAGCAATGCTACGATACCTAAGAATGTTCCCATTGTACAGTTGTTTTTAAGGTATAACCAATTTGTGGCCGTGGAGGTTGACTTGTTGCTAAATCAATCCATGCGGTTTTTATAGTCGTTGTAGTCATATTCGCGCCACATTTCTATGCTTCCGTCGCTTTTGAGGCAGGCGATGGCGGGGTGGGGTATGCCGTTGAACATGGTGGTTTTGACGGTGGTATAGTGGATCATGTCTTCGAAGATGATACGTTCGCCCGGTTGTAGTTCATGGTCGAAATACCAATCGCCTATGTAGTCGCCGCTCAGACACGAGTTCCCGCCCATGCGGTAGGCGTGCAGGCCGGGTGCCGGGGTTGTCACGGCGCCTCGAATGGCCGGTTGATAGGGCATTTCGAGGCAGTCGGGCATGTGGCAGGCGAAGGATACGTCGAGTATGGCGGTGCGGATACCGTGGTTTTCGACGATGTCAACGACGGTCGATATGAGTGTGCCGGTTTGCCAACCGAATGCGCTGCCGGGTTCGAGGATAATTTCGAGGTTCGGGTGACGCTTTTTGAAGTTGCGCAAGAGTTCTACCAAGTGGTCGGTGTCGTAGCCTTTACGGGTCATAAGGTGGCCGCCTCCCATGTTAATCCACTTAATATGAGGGAGCAGATGACCGAAGCGTTCTTCGACCCGGGCCAATGTTTTTTCGAGGTCGTAGGAGGTCGATTCGCAGAGGGTATGGAAGTGCAGTCCCTCGATGCCTTTGGGGAGTTCGGGCAGTTGGCCGGCAGTGATACCCAGTCGCGAGCCGGGTGCGCAAGGGTTGTAAAGGTCGGTTTCCACCTCGGAGTATTCGGGGTTGATGCGCAATCCGCACGACACCCGGTTGCCGTCGGCCACGACTTGGGGATAGAAACGCTCGAATTGCAAGAGCGAGTTGAAGGTAATGTGGCTGCTGTACCGCAGTATGGCCGGGAAGTCGCGCTCGGTATAGGCGGGCGAATAGGTATGGGCGGGGCTGCCCATCTCCTCGTAGGCGAGTCGGGCTTCGTGTATGGAGCTGGCGGTGGAGCAGGGTATGTATTCCCGAATGATGGGGAACGATTTCCACAGGGCATACGCTTTGAATGCCAATATGATATTGACGCCGGCAGCCTCCTTGACCGAGCGGATAAGAGTGAGGTTGCGACGCAGCAAATCCTCTTCGAGGAGGTAGCAGGGCGAGGGTATTTTTGAGAGCATATCGAGGTTGTGCATAGTTGTGTCGGTTGTATGGTTTTATGATTCGATGATGGAGAATTTGGCAAATTTGAGCAGGAGTTGTTTGCTCCCGACGTTTTCAAATTCGACGGATATTTTGCAGTTATCGCCCGTTCCTTCGATAGCGGTAACCCTACCGTTGCCGAAACGGGCATGGCAAATGCGGGTCCCTATTTCGATTTCTCCGGCGGCTGTTGTCGTCGAGGTCTGTGCTGCCGGTCGATCTCCGCCCGGGGGGTGCGACTCTATTTTGGTGAGCCGTTTGGCGGGAGCCGGAGCGTTGAATGGACGAGGTGAAGGGGCGTATTCATTTTCATCTCCCTCTCTTCGGAAGGGTTTGCGAGGCCATTCGTCTCCGAGGGGTTTCCGGTTCCACGAAGTCTCGTATCGGGTCGGTTCCTGTTTGAGTTGGGCCGGCATATCGACGAACTTGGGGTCGAGGTCTTTGATAAACCGGCTGGGAGGCGATGATACCGTCTGCCCGTTGCGGAAGCGGGTGAGGGCATAGGTAAGGATACAATTCTCTTCGGCCCGGGTGATGGCCACATAGAGCAGCCGGCGCTCCTCTTCGATTTCGCGCTCGCTCTCTTGGCACATCGACGAGGGGAACAAGTTCTCTTCCACGCCGACGATAAAGACCTGTTTGAATTCGAGCCCCTTCGAGGCGTGGACCGTCATCAGCGTCACTTTATCCTGTTCGTTTTCATCGCCGTTATCTTGGTCGGTTGCCAATGCGATTTCGGCAAGGAAGTCCGATAGCGAAGTCTGTTCCTCGCCGCTCTCCTGCCGCAGGGTACAAAATTCGCGTATCCCGTTGAGCAACTCCTCGATATTCTCCTGCCGGCTGATATTCTCGGGGGTGCGGTCGGCCGTAATTTCGCGCAGGATGCCCGATTGTCTGATAATCGTTTCGGCCAGTTCGGCGGTAGGTTGTCGGTTGGCGGCAAGGCCGAAACTCTCGATAAGATCTTTGAAATCTTTCAGTTTGTTCAACGTCCCGTTGTTGACGGCGAGTGCGTGTCCCACGGGGTCGGAGAGTACCGCCCAAATACTGGTTTCATGTTTGTGAGCCACCTCGACCAGTTTGGTGAGCGTGGTGTTTCCAATACCCCTTGCCGGGTAGTTGATGACCCGTTTGAGTGCCTCCTCGTCGTTGGGGTTGATGGTGAGGCGGAAGTAGGCGATGGCATCTTTAATCTCCTTGCGTTGGTAGAACGACATGCCGCCGTAGATACGGTACGGGATATTGCGTTTGCGGAGCGCCTCTTCCAAGATACGTGATTGGGCGTTGGTACGGTAGAGAATGGCGAAATCGTTGTAGTCGCAGTGAGTGGTCAATCGCATTTCGGCGATGCGGTTGGAGACGAGAAATCCCTCTTCAAAATCGGAATAAGCGCTCAACACCTGCACCTTGTTTCCCCGTTCCTTTTCCGAGAATACTTGTTTGGGAATCTGCTCTTTGTTTTTGGCGATGAGGCTGTTGGCCGTGTCAACGATGTTTTGGGTAGAGCGGTAGTTCCGTTCGAGCTTGAAAATTTTCAATCCGGGATACTCTTTGCTCAATCCCAATATGTTGTGGATATTGGCTCCCCTGAAAGAGTAGATGCTTTGGGCGTCGTCGCCCACCACGCAGATGTGTCGATGCTCCTTTCCCAGCTGGTTCACGATGAGGTGTTGTGCAAAATTGGTATCTTGATACTCATCGACCAGAATATAGGCAAAGAGGGTGCGGTAGTGTTGCAATACATCGGGGTGGTCGCGAAACAAGATGTTGGTGTTGAGCAGCAGGTCGTCGAAGTCCATGGCGCCCGACACGAAACAACGGTGGCGGTAGATTCGGTAAATCTCGTGGATAAGCGGACGTTTCGACCGCGTGTCCATTTCGACGAGTTCCCGGTTTTGGGCATACGTTTGAGGCTCGATGAGCGCATTTTTGGCATTCGAGATAATTGCCTGTACCGTACTCGGTTTATAGACCTTGTCGTCGAGTTGCAACTCTTTGATAATGCTCTTGATGAGCGAAAGCGAGTCGGAAGCATCATACACGGTAAAATCGTGTCGGTAGCCCAACCGCTCGGCGTTGGCCCGCAGGATACGCGAGAAAATCGAGTGGAACGTGCCCGCCCACAGTCGTGCGGCCGTCTCTGCACCCACCAGCGAAGCGATGCGCTCTTTCATCTCGTTGGCCGCCTTGTTGGTAAAGGTAAGGGCCAGCAGGCGATAGGGTGGATACCCCATTTGCAAGAGGTGTGCGATTTTGTAGGTCAGCACCCGGGTTTTGCCCGATCCTGCGCCGGCGATCACCAGTTGGGGCCCTTCGGTGTAGAGTACGGCATCGCGTTGTTGTTCGTTCAGTTCGTTCAGAAAATCCTGTTCCACTTCTTTCGGTTTGAAATTGCAAAGATAGTGAATTCTGTATAATATCTATTTCATCAGCCGTTTCAACCATTTCAGTTTATGGCCGTAAGGTGGGAACTTGAATCCGGAGTAGAGGCGTTGGGCCGAGGTGACGACGCCCCGCTGGTGGCTGAACGTCTCGAAACTCGTGCGGCCGTGATAAGCCCCCATGCCGCTGTTGCCTATGCCGCCGAAGGGCAGGTTGCTGTTGGCCGTTTGGAGTATCGTGTCGTTGATGCAGGCGCCGCCCGACGAGGTGTGCTGTATCATGTATCGGGCTCGTTTGCGGCTGCGGGTGAAGTAATAGAGGGCCAATGGTTTTTCCCGTTGGTTTACATACTCCACGCAGTCGTCGATGTCGTCGAAAGGAATCACGGGGAGGATAGGCCCGAAGATTTCGTCGGTGAGCAAGGGCGATTGCGGGTCTATATCGGTGAGCAGTGTAGGGGCGATATAGCGGTCGGTAGGGTCGTAAAATCCTCCGCAGAGGGCCGTGCCGTGCGTGAGGAGGGCGGCCAGCCGTTCGAAATGGCGGTCGTTGACGATGCGGGGATAGTCGGGGCTGAGTTGCGGGTTTTCGCCGTATTGCCGTGAGATTTCATCCGTTATCTGTTCAATGAGCGGCTGTTGTATGCTGCG